>NZ_ALKG01000020.1 GCF_000286455.1 Selenomonas sp. FOBRC6 | reverse complement strand
GCGGCGGCGGGTGTGACCGTTGTGAGCGGAGCGGCGCGCGGCATCGATACGCGCGCGCATCGCGGGGCGCTGCGTGGCGGCAGAACGGTCGCTGTACTCGGCTGCGGCGTGGATATTGCGTACCCACCGGAGAACCGCCGTCTGCTCGCGCAGATCATCGAGACGGGCGGTGCTGTGATCTCCGAGTACGCGCCGGGGACGCAGCCGCTGCCTGCATTTTTCCCCGCGCGCAACCGCATCATCAGCGGGCTCTCCGAGGGGACGCTCGTCATCGAGGCGGCAAAGCGCAGCGGCTCGCTCATCACGGCGGAGATGGCGCTGAGCGAGGGGCGGGATGTGTATGCGGTTCCGGGCAGTATCTACTCCCCACAGAGCAGCGGCTGCCACAACCTCATTCGCGCGGGTGCGCGCCTCGTGGAGTCACCGCAGGAGATCCTTGAGGAAATGCACCTCGCAGAACCGCCGCGCCGCCCCGCACGCGATCAACTGACACCGGAGGAAGCTCGCATCTATCAGGTACTGTCCTTCGAGCACGCACTCACGATGGATGAGATCGTGGACAGTATGCCGGAGCATGTTACGGCAAATATTCCGCTGCTCCTGCTCCAAATGCAGCTGAAGGGAATTATTACAGAGAATGAAATGCACGCCTATCGGCGCGTTGAAAGGAACTGACGGATTGGCTACGCTGACATCTGCATCGAAAACGAAAACATCCAAATCGAAAGGCGCAAAAACTACAAAAAACACGAGTGCGTCGGGGAAGAAATCATCCAAAAAAATCCTTGTGATCGTCGAGTCTCCCGCGAAGGCAAAGACCATCGAGCGTCACCTTGGGAAGAACTACATCGTGAGAGCGTCGATGGGGCATCTGCGCGATCTGCCGAAGAGCCAGTTCGGCATTGATGTCGAGAATGAATTTGCACCGAAGTACATCAATGTGCGCGGCAAGGGGGAGCTCATCCGCGCGCTCAAAAAAGAGGCGAAGAACGCGGACAAGATCTATCTCGCAAGCGATCCTGACCGCGAGGGCGAGGCAATCGCGTGGCATCTGGCGTTCATCCTCGGCGTAGACCCCGAGAAGGACTGCCGCATTGTGTTCCACGAGATCACAAAGCCCGCGATCGAGGAGGCGGTGCAGCATCCGCGCCCGATTCACATGGAGCAGGTGGATGCGCAGCAGGCGCGCCGTATGCTCGACCGCATTGTCGGCTATAAGCTCTCGCCGCTGCTCTGGCGCAAGGTGCGCAAGGGGCTGTCTGCCGGGCGCGTCCAGTCCGTGACCGTGCGCCTGATCTGTGATCGTGAGCGCGAGATTGAGGCGTTCCAGTCCGAGGAGTATTGGACGGTCGAGGCGAAGCTGAAAAAGGGGAAGAATGCCTTTACGGCGGATGTCACGCATGTGCGTGGAAAGAAGCTCGCGCTGCACAGCGAGGCGGAGACGAAGGCGCTGACGGACGATCTCGCACGGCAGGACTTTGCCGTGAAGGAGGTCAAGCGCAGCGAGCGCCGCAAGAAGGCGGCGCCACCCTTTACGACGAGCTCCCTGCAGCAGGATGCCGCGCGCAAGCTCGGCTTTACCTCGGGGCGCACGATGATGATTGCCCAGCAGCTCTACGAGGGCGTTGTACTCGGCAGACAGGGCGCAACGGGTCTCATCACGTACATGAGAACGGATTCGACGCGCATCTCGAACCTCGCTGTGGATGAGGCGCGCAGCTATCTCAGTGAGACATACGGAAGGGACTATGTTCCCCCGCGTCCGAATATCTATGCGATGGGCAAAAAGGCGCAGGACGCGCATGAGGGCATCCGCCCGACGAGCATCGTGCGTACGCCGGCAGATGTCGAACCGTATCTGAACCGCGACCAGCTGCGCCTCTACACGCTCATCTGGCAGCGCTTTGCCGCGAGTCAGATGTCCGCCGCCGTCTACGATACGATTGCAGCGCAGATTGCGGCGGGGGACTACCAGCTGCGCGCACATGGCTCGAAGCTGAAGTTCAAGGGCTATACCGCCGTCTATGTGGGCGCGGAGATTGCAAAGAAGGAAAAGGATACCCTGCTGCCGGAGCTTGAGGCGGGCGATGCGCTTGCGCTCTCCGATCTGAAACCCGAGCAGCATTTCACCGAGCCGCCGCCGCGCTACAACGACGCGTCGATTGTCAAGACCCTTGAGGAGATGGGGATTGGGCGTCCGAGCACCTATGCGCCGATCATCGAGACGATTCAGAAGCGCGGCTATGTTGAGCGTCGCGAGAAGCAGTTCCGCCCGACAGAGCTCGGTTTCATCGTCACCGATATGCTCGAGGAATACTTCAAGGACATTGTGGACGTGAAGTTCACGGCGAATCTCGAGGGAGAGCTGGACGAGGTTGCGGACGGCACGCTCGACAAGAACGATCTGCTCCGCAAATTCTACGATCCGTTCGACGAAACGCTGAAGCAGGCGGAAGATGTCATCGGTGAGGTCGAGATTCCCGACGAGGTCACGGACATTCCCTGCGACAAATGCGGCCGCATGATGGTGGTCAAGCAGGGGCGCTTCGGCAAGTTCCTCGCCTGTCCCGGCTTCCCGGACTGCCGCAATGCCAAGCCGCTGCTGCGCGATACAGGAGTAGCCTGCCCAAAATGCGGAGGTAAGATCGTCGAGCGCAAGAGTCGGCGCGGGCGTGCGTTCTTCGGCTGCGATCATTATCCAGACTGTGACTATACAACGTGGGACGAACCGCAGCAGGAGAAATGCAAGGTCTGCGGATCGTTCATGCAGAAACATCGCTACCGCACGGGGCGCAGCATCCTCTATTGCAGCAACGAGGCGTGCAGTTCGCGGGTCGGCAGCCCGATCGAGAAGGAGCTCGCACGCCAGAAGGAGCGCGCGGCGGCTCAGGCAGCGAAGGCGGATGGCGCACTCGAGGCAGAGGCGAAGGGCAAGGCGGTGAAGAAGGCGGCTGCGCGCCGCAAGGGAACGCCCGCATGAAGAAGATCATCGTCATAGGCGCAGGGCTTGCGGGAAGCGAGGCGGCATGGCAGGCAGCGGAGGCGGGCGCACGGGTCGAACTCTATGAAATGCGCCCGCTGCGCAGATCGCCCGCACACAGGACGGACGGCTTTGCCGAGCTCGTCTGCAGCAATTCCCTGCGCGGCGCGGGACTTGAAAACGCCGTCGGCGTCCTCAAGGAGGAGATGCGCCGCCTACACGCGCTCATCATGGAGGCGGCGGATGCAACCGCCGTTCCTGCCGGCGGGGCGCTCGCGGTCGACCGCACGGCATTCAGCGACTATGTTACGCGGCGCATTGAAGCGCATCCGAATATCAGCGTGCGTCATGAGGAGATCACGGAGCTTCCCTCAACTGATGAGGCGATTGTTGTCTGTGCCTCGGGGCCGCTCACGGACGGCGCACTCGCTGATCAGATCCGTGCGCTGCTCGGCGACGATGCACTCTATTTCTACGATGCCGCTGCTCCGCTCGTCAGCTTTGCGAGCATTGATATGACGGCGGCGTATCGTGCCTCCCGCTATGGGAAAGGGGAGGCGGCATACATCAACTGCCCGATGGATGAGGCGCAGTACGATGCGTTCTGGACGGCGCTGACGACAGCAGAGACGGCAAAGGCGCATGATTTTGAAAAGGAAATATTCTTCGAGGGATGCATGCCCGTTGAGGTCATGGCAGCGCGCGGCAAGGACACTCTCCTCTACGGACCACTCAAGCCTGTCGGGCTCGAGCATCCCGAGACGGGCATGCGTCCTCATGCTGTGGTGCAGCTGCGTCAGGACAATGCGGAGGGGACGATCTACAACATCGTCGGATTTC
Organism: Selenomonas sp. FOBRC6; assembly: GCF_000286455.1. Classification (GTDB taxonomy): domain Bacteria; phylum Bacillota; class Negativicutes; order Selenomonadales; family Selenomonadaceae; genus Centipeda. The sequence continues at coordinate 17,096 of NZ_ALKG01000020.1, read as the reverse complement.
AGACGCGGCTCAAATGGCCGGAGCAGCGCCGCGTCTTTCAGATGATCCCGGGGCTGACGAATGCCGAGTTTCTGCGCTACGGCGTGATGCACCGCAACAGTTTTATCAACGCGCCGCGCCATCTGTGCCCGACCTTTCAGCTCCGCATCAATGAACGCCTTTTCTTTGCGGGGCAGATGACGGGCGTGGAGGGTTATGTCGAGTCCGCAGCCTCGGGGCTTACGGCGGGGGTCAATGCCGCGCGCCTTGCGGCAGATAAGGAACCTCTTGTCTTTCCGCAGACAACCTGTCACGGCGCGCTTGCACACTACATCACGACCTGCGATCCCGATCACTTTCAGCCGATGAACATCAACTTCGGGCTGCTTCCGCGCCTCGAGAATCTGCCGCGGCGCACGCGCAAGCCGCAGAAAAAACTTATGCTTGCAGAACGTGCCTTAGAGGAACTCACAAAGTTTCATGCGGAGCATGTGAAAGGACTATACAGCGTATGACATTTCATGCAACAACCATTGTCGCCGTCAAGAAGGACAATAAGGTTGCCATTGCGGGCGACGGGCAGGTGACCTTCGGCGAGCGTGCCATTATGAAGGCAAATGCGCGCAAGGTGCGCCGCCTCTATCACGGAAAGATTCTCGCGGGATTTGCGGGATCGGTCGCGGATGCGTTTACCCTGTTTGAGAAATTCGAGGTCAAGCTCGAATCCTTCAGCGGCAATCTCCAACGTGCCGCCGTGGAACTTGCAAAGGATTGGCGCACGGACAAGGTGCTGCGCAAGCTTGAGGCGCTGCTGCTCGTCGCGGACAAGGACAGCATCCTCATGATCTCCGGCAATGGAGAAGTCATAGAGCCGGATGGGGATTGCACGGCAATTGGCTCGGGCGGCTTTTTTGCACTCGCTGCCGCGCGTGCCCTCGTTGCGCACAGTACGATGGACGCACCCGCGATTGCGCAGGAATCGCTGTCGATTGCGGCAGACATCTGCGTCTATACAAATCATAATATTACGGTGGAGGTACTGGAATCATGAGTCAGATCGGAGTCAACGAACAGACGCCGCACGAGATCGTTGCCGAGCTCGACAAATACATCGTCGGCCAGCACGAGGCAAAGCGCTCCGTTGCCATCGCACTCCGCAACCGCTGGCGCAGTCGGCAGCTGGACGATGATATGCGCGAGGATGTCGTGCCGAAGAACATCCTGATGATCGGCTCGACCGGCGTCGGCAAGACCGAGATTGCGCGCCGTCTCGCACGCCTCGTGCGCGCCCCGTTCCTCAAGGTAGAGGCGACGAAGTTCACGGAGGTCGGCTATGTGGGACGCGATGTCGAGTCCATTGTGCGCGATCTTGTGGAGACCTCCGTGCGCATGGTGCGCCAGCAGAAGATCGACGAGGTGCAGGAAAAGGCGAAGGAGAACGCCGAGGAGCGTCTGATCGACGTATTCGTTCCGCCCGCGAAAAAAACCGCGAATCCTCTCAGCAATCTGTTTTCATCCGATCAGGAGGAAAAGCAGGAGCAGGAGGAGCCGCCGAAGTATCAGGCGGGGCGCGAATGGGTGCGCAAACGCCTCAACAAGGGGGAACTCGAGAACGATGTGATCGAGATCGATGTGGAGGAATCCGCGCGGCCGATGGGCAGCATGTTTGCAGGCTCGTCTCTGGAGAGCATGAGCGACAATCTGCAGTCCATGATCGGCAAGCTCGTGCCGAAGAATCGTCGCAAGCGCAAGGTCACGGTCGATCAGGCACGCAAGATCTTCACGGCAGAGGAAGCGGACAAGCTCATTGATATGGATGTTGTTGCCGAGGAGGCGGTGCACACCGCCGAGTACAGCGGCATTGTCTTCCTCGATGAGATCGACAAGGTGGCAGTCAGCAACGGGCGCAGCGCGGGCGCGGACATCTCGCGTGAGGGTGTGCAGCGCGACATCCTGCCCATTGTCGAGGGATCTACGGTCATGACGAAGTACGGCCCCGTCAAGACAGATCACATTCTCTTCATCGCGGCGGGTGCATTCCATACGGCAAAGCCCTCCGATCTCATTCCGGAGCTGCAGGGGCGCTTCCCGATCCGCGTCGAGCTCAAGTCGCTCGTCAAGGAGGACTTTGAGCGCATCCTCACGGAGCCGAAGAACGCGCTCATCAAGCAGTATCGTGCATTGCTCGGCGTTGAGGGCGTATCTCTGACGTTCCGGGAAGATGCCATCGGACGCATTGCCGAGCTCGCGGAGACAGTCAACGAGCAGACGGAGGACATCGGGGCGCGCCGCCTCTATACCCTCCTGGAAAAACTCCTTGAGAACCTGTCCTTTGAGGCACCCGATCTCACGGAAAAAGATGTTGTCATCGATACTGCCTATGTGGATCGCTGCCTCGCCGACATTGCGGGCGATCACGATGTATCGCGCTTTATTCTGTAATATGCTTTGTCATTAAAAGAACGGTTTGGAATCTTTCCAAGCCGTTTTTTCTATTGCCTAAGTTTGCATTTTATGAGATAATCTATCATGACAGAATCTGCGCGCGGGAGGTGAAGATGCGATGGATGGGCAGGGCGGTCTCTTTGAGCGTGCCGCATACCAGCCGCTTGCCGAGCGCATGCGTCCGCAGACGCTCGAGGACTTTGTCGGACAGGAACACCTTCTTGGCAAGGGGAAAATGCTGCGGCGTCTCATCGAGAGCGACCACATTGCCTCCATGATCTTCTGGGGGCCGCCCGGCGTTGGCAAGACGACGCTTGCCCGCATCATCGCCGCTCGGACGCAGGCGAAATTCATCAACTTCTCTGCCGTGACGAGCGGTATCAAGGAGATCCGCACGGTCATGCAGGAAGCGGATCGCCGCCGCATCTACGGGGAGCGCATCATTGTCTTTGTCGATGAGATCCATCGCTTTAACAAGGCGCAGCAGGATGCATTTCTCCCGTTTGTGGAGAAGGGGAGCATTGTCCTCATCGGGGCGACGACGGAGAATCCATCATTTGAGGTCAACAGCGCCCTCCTGTCGCGCTGTCGCGTCTTTGTCCTGCAAGGTCTGACGACGGATGACATCGCGCGCCTCCTCCGTCACGCGCTCTCCGCGGAGCGCGGGCTGCGCGATCTGCACGTCCATCTATCCGAGGAAGGACTCGCGGCTGTTGCCGCCTTTGCAAACGGCGATGCACGGAGTGCGCTCTCGACGCTTGAGATGCTCGTGATGAATGCGGATGAGCGGGACGGCGAGATCTATGTGACCGAGGAGAATCTTGGACAGTGCATTTCGCGGAAATCCCTCCTCTACGATAAGAGCGGGGAGGAGCATTACAACCTTATCTCCGCCCTGCACAAGTCCATGCGCAACTCCGACCCCGATGCGGCGGTCTACTGGCTCGCGCGCATGCTCGAGGCGGGGGAGGATCCGCTCTACGTCGCACGGCGCGTGACGCGCTTTGCTGCAGAGGACGTGGGGCTTGCCGATCCACGCGCACTCGAGATCGCTGTTGCAGCCTATCAGGCGTGCCACTACATCGGTTTTCCCGAGTGCAACGTCCATCTGACGGAGGCTGTCATCTACCTCTCGCTCGCGCCGAAATCGAACGCGATGGAGACGGCGTATCTCGCCGCCGCCGCAGACGCGCGTACAATGCTCGCAGAGCCTGTACCGCTCGTGATTCGCAATGCGCCGACCAAGCTCATGAAGGAGCTCGACTATGGCAAGGGCTATCAGTACGCACATGACACGGAGGAGCATATTACGAATATGCAGTGCCTGCCGGATGCGCTCGTCGGAAAGTCCTACTATCATCCGACGGAGCAGGGGATGGAGGGGCGCTTTCGCGAGCGGTTGGATTGGATCAAAAACTGGAAGAAAAATCATCCACCAAGGAACAAATCGGATAAATAAATAAAAATAACCAAAAATATGCAATAAATAATAATAAATAGTTTGTCTGACGAATATATTTTGTCTCTGAGAGAAAGGAAGGAACTCCGGCGTTGGATGGGAAGCTGAAATTATACGGGTTTAACAACCTCACCAAGGCGTTGAGCTTCAATATCTATGATATTTGCTATGCGAAATCTGCGCGTGAACAGCGGGATTATATCAAATACATCGACGAGCAATATAACTCCGATCGTCTCACGAAGATTCTATCGCAGGTCACAGATATGATCGGCGCACGGATTCTCAACATTGCCAAGCAGGACTACGATCCGCAGGGGGCAAGCGTCACGATGCTGATTGCAGAGGAGGCAGCCGTTGTCTCCGGCAGCAAGAAGCCCGTGAATGCAAAGAAGCCTGTGCCGGAGACCATCCTTGCACATCTCGACAAGAGTCATGTGACGGTGCACACCTATCCCGAGTTCCATCCCGACACCAGTATTGCTACCTTTCGCGTGGATATCGATGTGGCGACCTGCGGGGAGATCACGCCGCTGCAAACGCTCGACTATCTCATCAGTCAGTTCGACTCGGATATCATTACGATGGATTACCGTGTGCGCGGCTTTACGCGTGATCTGCAGGGGCGCAAGCTCTTTGTGGACAGCAAGATGACCTCCATTCAGGAGTTCATCAAGCAGGAGACGCTCGACGAGTACGACGCCGTGGATATCAACCTCTATCAGGCAAGCCTGTTTCACACGCGCATGCTCATCAAGGAGCCGCAGCTGCAGAACTATCTCTTCAATACGGATGTCGATGAGATTCCGCCGAAGACACGCCTGCTCATCAGCACGAGTCTGCGCCGTGAGATGATCGAGATCTTCAGTGGTCGGAATGTCTATTGATGCTTCGCTCGTATTGACCGTGTTTTGAGGGAGCTGGTCATATGCCCATGTTCAAGAAGTCTCTCCTCATTCTCCTTGTTCTCGCACTTGCGGTACTCGGGGGAACAATGTACGGATACTATCGGGAGCAGCAGACAATAGCTCTCGATCCGGCGGTGATCGAGCAGGCCGAGGCAAAGCGCACCGTCACCGTATATGTGTGCGGTGAGGTAAAAAAACCGGGTCTGGTGATACTGACCGAAGGACAGCGCGTTGCCGACGCCGTGAATGCGGTCGGCGGCGTGATCGAGACGGCAGACATCGACCACATCAATATGGCTGCGCTCTTGGAGGACGGCATGCAGGTGCGCGTTCCACTGCGCATCGGGGGCGCGGAGGAGCGTTCCAAATCCGCAGGTACAGGAAAAAATGCAGAGGGGCGGATCAATCTCAATACGGCGACGGAAAAGGAGCTGCAGGAACTCCCCGGCATCGGTCCCGCCATGTCCGCACGCATCATCGAATATCGTGAGGAGCACGGCGACTTTCAAAATATCGAAGATGTAAAGAAGGTGCGCGGCATTGGCAATGCCAAATTTGAAAAGCTGAAAGATAAGGTAACGATATGAAGACGGGGCAGTATCAGCTCTCGTTCCTCTGTGGGCTCCTTGCGTCATACATCCTCGGAAGTGTATGCAGTGCGTGGCTGCATATTTCGTTCACCGCATATTTTCCATATATGGCAGCGCTTTTACTGGCTGCTGCTCTAGCCTCCGGCATCCTTGTTCTGAAACAAAGTGAGAGAACATGGATTGCCTTTGTGGGGCTTTTTTTCATGTTGGGCGTCTTTCGCTTTGCCGCCGCGTACGAGCTTCCGTCGCAGGATATTTCACACAGGGCGGGGGAGAGCGTGCGCGTCACGGGGACGATCACAGATGCACCGCGCATTCGGACGGATGCGGATGGAATTCAGCATATACGATATACGGTTGCCGCAGAAAGCATTGTGCAGGGGGAAACGGAAGAGCCAATCAGCGGGAAGCTCTATGTCTATATGCGCAGTGACGGCGCGGAGGAGGAGCATCTCGGGCAAATCGGTGACCGCATTGCAGCAGATGGAAAAGTTCACCGCCCGCAGAGCTATCAGAATCCGGGGCAGCTCGATACGCGCTTTTTGCTGCACGTCGACGGGATTACGGCGACCCTCTTTGCAAAAAAAGGTGATCTCTCCGTTGAAAACAATGAAAATCCGACCTATGCGCAGGCATTTATGCGCTGGGCTGCAAATGTCCGCGCACATTATCTCGACCGCATGACGGAGGTGATGCCGCGCACGGATGCCGCCGCGATCTTTGCGATGCTCTTCGGCGGCTATGAGGGGATACGGACTGAGCTGCTCGAGGCGTTTACCGTCACAGGCATCGTACACATCCTCTCCGTCTCCGGCTCGCATATCAGCCTGCTTGCAGCCGTCATTGCGTGGCTGGCACTCTTCCTTCGTTTGCCGCGCGGGATTTCTGCCGCAGCGGTTATCCTTGCCATCATCGTCTACGTGATTCTCGCAGGGCTTGTGCCGCCTGCTGTGCGTTCCGGAATCATGGGAGGCGTTGCTTTTCTCGGACTCATTCTCGGGCGGGAGCGCGATGCACAATATCTGCTCGTATTGACAGGGCTTCTCATGCTGCTCGTCTCTCCGCTCCTCGTCTTTCACATCAGCTTTCAGCTGTCCTTCTTGGCGACAGCGGGGCTGCTCTTTCTTGCGCCTCTCCTGATGGAAAAGATGGAACGGCTGCCGCGTCTGATTGCAGCGAGCTTCTCCATTACAATGGGGGCACAGCTGGCGACCCTTCCGATTCTCGCGTGGCACTTCAACCAGATTTCTCTGTCCTCTCTCCTCTCCAATCTCGTTGTCGTTCCTATTGTCGATCTCATCATCATCCTCGGTCTCGGCGGCGGCATTGCAGCGGTTCTTGTGCCCGTTCTCGGCAAGATCGTCTTTGCCTTGGACAGTCTGCTCCTTGGGATTACCTTTGAGATGACGCGGATGCTTGCGGCTCTGCCGTTTTCGCAAATTTGGCTGCCCTCGATGGGGGGATTGGCTGGACTTTTCTACTATCTGCTTCTCGTGATGTTGGTTCTCCCAAAGGAAAAACTGGGGCATTTCGTTTTATTGATTCAACCGTTTCGAAGATTTTTTATAATTGTTTCGATTTTTACTGTTGCTGCTTTATTTTCGTGGCAGATGATGCGTCCCGACGAGGTGGAGGTTCATTTTATCGATGTCGGGCAGGGGGATGCCGCCCTCGTTGTGACCCCGCACGGTCATGCGATGCTCTTTGATACGGGCGGGACGCGTGACGGCGCATTTGACATCGGCGCGCGCGTCGATCTGCCGTATCTGCGCCATTATGGCATCCATGCGCTCGACTATATCTTCCTCTCGCACGCACATGAGGATCATGCGGCGGGTGCCGGTGCCATTCTCACTCGTATGCCGGTCAAACATGTCTACACTGCCGATGAGGGAACAGCGGTATATGCGCGCAGCATGCGGGTCGGCGACGGCAGTCCTCTGCTCATGAAGCTGGGCAGGGCAGAGGAAGGGCAGTCTATCACCGTGGATGGGGTGACGGTTGATGTTCTCTATGCGCCAGCATATGAGACGGTGGAGCATGCAACGGGCAATGAGGTCTCAAATGTCTACCGCGTCCGCTACGGGAATGCGAGCTTTCTCTTCACGGGTGACCTTGTCGCGGAACACGAGGAGAAAATGATTGCGCGCGGAATTGATCTGCATACGACGGTGCTCAAGGTGCCGCATCACGGCTCTGATACATCCAGCTGCGCAGATTTTGTGGAGGCATCACATCCTCTCTATGCTGTTTACTGTGTGGGCGCAGATAATTCCTTCGGACATCCGCGTCCCTCTGTTGTGGAGCGATATGAGCGGATGGGGGCAAAGACATTGCGTACCGATCGGGACGGTGCCATTGTCTTTCGCACGGATGGGACGCATCTATCGGTCAGCACATATGCGGCAGAGAAATTTTTGCGCGACTGATTGCGCCGGTCTTTTCTTTCCTTTATAATAAAAGCGATGTTATGTATACGGAATGAGGATATTATGGATATACGCGCTGTAGTATTTGATGTCGATGACACACTCTATGATATGGCACAACCATTCCTCGGTGCCTATCGGGAACTCTGCGGGGAGCGGTATGATTTGCCCGTGCAGGAACTCTTTTTGGCGTTTCGCCGACACAGCGATGATCGCTTTGTGGATTCGCAGACCGGCAAAATGACGATGGAGGAGCTCTATATCTATCGCGTGCGCATGATGTTGCGCGATTATGACATCGATGTGACGGATGAAGAGGCATTGGCGTTTCAGCGGCTCTATATGGATCTGCAGTACCGCATCCGTCTCTCGCCCGTGATGCAGGATCTGCTTGATGCGATGCACAGCCGCGCCGCCATCGGCATCATTACGAACGGGGAATCCCGCCATCAGCGGAATAAGCTGCGCTCCCTCAACGTCTCTCCATGGGTGCCGGAGGAGCATATCATTGTCTCGGGCGACCTTCCATTCCGCAAGCCGGACGTGTGCATCTTCCGCGAAATGGAGCACCGTCTGCACCTCGCACCGGAGCATCTGATCTATGTGGGCGATGCCTTCGATCTGGACATGGTCGGCGCACAGCAGGCGGGCTGGCAGTCCGTCTGGTTCAACCGCCGTCGTCGTTCCATTCCTGAGAACAGTGACATCCGTCCGAATGCCGAGGTGCATACGGAGGAGGAACTCGCCGCTGTGCTCAAGGAATATCTTAGAAAATAAATGCTTGCTTTTTGCGTGAAAAATTGATAGAATACATATCGTTGTCGGGATGTGGCACAGTTTGGTAGCGCGCATCGTTCGGGACGATGAGGCCGCAGGTTCGAATCCTGTCATCCCGACCATCTATGCAACATATAAAGACCAGCCGATGGGCGGGTCTTTTTCTATTTATGACGGATTGTGAGGAAGCCATGACATTTGAGGAAAAAAGCTGTGCCGAGGATTTGATTTCATTTATCAATCGGTCGACATCCCCGTATCATGTGGTAGAGCAGAGCAACGGTGCGTTGCCGGCTGTACCCCTGTTTGGAGCAGAGGGCATACGTGCGCGGCAGTGCTATTATTTCCCGCTCTATAACACGGGCACGCTCATCATCTCGATCGGTGAGAACCCGCGCGGACCTCTGCGCATTGCGTGCGCGCATACGGATTTTCCCTGTCTGCGCGTAAAGCCGAATCCCGTCCTCAGGGAGCATGGCTACGGGAAGTTGAACGCCGAGGTATACGGTGGGATGATCCGCAATACGTGGATGGATCGCCCGCTCTCTCTGGCGGGCGCGGTCACCCTGCGCAGCGATGACGCATTCACGCCGAAGCTCCGCCTAGTCGACTTTTGCCGTCCGCTCATGATCGTGCCGAATCTTGCGATCCACATGAACCGCAAGGTGAACGAGGGCGTTGAGCTGAAACCGCAGAAGGATCTGCTGCCGCTCCTTTTCCAAAGTGATGGAGAGGGCGGGGATGATGCGCAAAAACTGCTGAATCTGCTCGCTGAGGAGCTGGATGTTCAGGCAGAGGATATCCTCTCCTATGACCTGAATGCCTATCCGTATGAGCGGGGGTGTCTTCTGGGCTGTGAAGATGTCTTCCTCTCATCGCCGCGTCTGGATAATCTCTCCTCGGTCAAGGCGTGCCTTGATGCTCTCCGAGATTTTGACGGGGACGGCATACGCGTCGCGGCATTCTTCGATAATGAGGAGGTGGGGAGCCGCACGAAGCAGGGAGCGGGATCGACGGCGCTCGCCATGGTGTTGGAGCGTGTCTATATGGCGCTCGGGTTTGAACGGGACGCGTATCTTGCAAAGATTCTCGAGGGATTCTGTCTGTCGGTGGACGTTGCCCACGCGCTTCATCCGAATGCGCCCGAAAAAGCCGATCCGACGAATCACCCCCTGCTCGGCGGCGGTGTCGTCCTAAAGGTCGCCTCTAGTCAATCCTATGCCGGTGATCCAGAGGCATTTGCCGTTGTCGCAGGACTCTGTGAGCGGGATGATATCCCATATCAGGTCTTTACAAATCATTCGGATGCGCCGGGCGGTGCGACGCTTGGCTCGATTCTCTCAACGCAGATCCCGATGCGCACGATGGACATCGGCGCACCGATCCTCGGCATGCACTCCGCGCGCGAGACGATGGGGACGACAGACCAGATGGCACTCACACGTCTGATTCGCTCTTTTTTCTCTGTCTAAGAAAGACATCTGTGCAGAAGCGTGCTATAATAGGGCACATTGAACATAGAAGGAGAGGATTTCTTGCGCGCTGTAGTCACACGAGTCAAAGAAGCGTCTGTTAAAATCGAGGGAAAAATCTGCGGTCAGATCGAGACGGGCTATCTGATCCTACTCGGCATAGCGCCGGAGGATACAGCTGAGGATGCCACACATCTCGCGGAGAAAATCGTGCATCTGCGCGTGTTTTCCGATGAGGCGGGGAAGATGAACCGCGCGCTTGCCGAGGTAAACGGCTCCGTGCTTGTCATCTCGCAGTTCACGCTGTTTGCCGATCTCAAAAAGCGGCGGCCGGGGTTCTCGAAGGCGGCAAAGCCAGAGATCGCCATCCCTCTGTATGAGGAGTTCATGGCGCAGCTCGAATCACACGATGTGCATGTTGAGCGCGGGGAGTTCGGCGCGGATATGCAGGTGTATTCGCTCAACGACGGGCCCGTGACCCTCCTCTTCGATACGAATGAGGTATAGGATGAATACAGAGATACTCCAAAAATACGCTGCACTCGTCATTCGCGTCGGCGTCAACCTACAGGAAGATCAGCCGCTTGTCATCCATGCGCCGATCTCCTGCGCGGACTTCGTGCACGCACTGGCGGAGGAAGCCTATGCGGCGGGGGCATATGATGTTGCCGTCAACTGGAACGACGAAGAATTCGCCCACATCCGCTTCCGACAGGCGAAGGCGGAGCGGTTCCGTGAATTCCCCGCATGGCGCAAGGCGTTCTATGACGATCATGCCGAGCGCAATGCCGCATTCATCTCGATTGCGGCATCGAATCCCGATATCTTTTCGGATGTTGATCCGAAGCGCCTCACAGATGCGAGCATGGCTGCGGGAAAGGCACTCATGGACTACCGTGCGCGCCTGATGAGCAATAAAAACACGTGGTGTGTGGTCTCTGTACCTACAACGGCATGGGCGCGCAAGGTGTTCCCCGACTGTTCCCCCGAGGAGGCGGTCGAAAAACTCTGGGCGGCGATTCTGAGCGCCGCGCGCATTTCCGAGACGGAGAACCCGATATCTGCGTGGCATGCGCATATCGAGCGCCTGCAGCAGCGGACGGCGTTTCTCAATGCACACGCCTTCACGGAGCTTCACTATCGCAATGGACTCGGCACGGATCTATGCATTGCCCTGCCCGAGGGGCATATCTGGATGGGCGGAGCGGAGCATTCGGCGGCGGGAACGCTCTTTGCGGCGAATATCCCGACGGAAGAGGTATATACAATGCCGATGCGCACGGGCGTCAACGGCACTGTATTTGCGTCAAAACCGCTGCACTACAACGGGAATCTGATTCATGGCTTCAGCCTTACGTTTCGCGACGGGAAGGTCGTGGGCTACAATGCGGAGCAGGGGGGCGAACATCTGAAGGAGCTCTTGGAGACGGACGAAGGCGCCTCCTATCTGGGCGAGGTGGCTCTCGTCCCGCATGATTCGCCGATCTCACAGAACGGCATTCTCTTCTACAACACGCTGTTCGACGAGAATGCATCCTGTCACCTCGCCCTCGGAAAGGCATATCCAACCTGCATAGAGAATGGCGAAAATATGACGGAGGATGAACTTCGTCAACACGGTGTAAATCATTCGATCGTGCATGAGGACTTCATGATCGGCACGGCTGATCTTACAGTCATTGGTCGAACGAGCTCCGGTGAGACGGTCACGATCATGGAGGACGGCAACTTTGCCTTTTGATTTTGTGAGGTGGAGCATATGCAGAGATATTTTCGCTACAGCGCCCTTTTCTTTATGAGTATCTTCTTCGTTCTCGCGAGCTTCTCACACGGAGAGGCAGCGGGGAAAATCACGGCGGAGGACTTTTCCTATCAGGGGATTGCTCTGGGGGATTCCGAGGAAGCGCTGCGCAGCAAATGGGGTGCGCCCGATGACGAGAATGTGCTTGCCGTCTGGGGGATTCCGCTCAGAACACTCACCTACGGGGACATTGTCGTGTCCACCTCGGCGGTGAACGGCAAGATTGTGGACATCAATTTGATCGGCGAGAAATATCGTCTGCGCAAGGATGTGCACTACGGCTCGACGAGCAGCTATCTTGTGAAGGTATATGGAAAGGCACAGCGCCAATTTCTGGACGGCTACACCTGCTATATCTTCTCCCACCCGACACAGGCGCATATGCGTCTGATCCTGAATCTGGATGCGGAGAACAAGGCGCTGGTCTCAGCACGCATGACCATGCTCCCGATCAGCGAGGAGGAAGCCGATGCGTTGGCGCTCTCGGATGATGAATCCCTTGCAGAGTTCGATCAGAACCATGCGTTCATTGCCTCCAAGGAGATCAACGTGTCGGAGCTGCCGAACAATGATCGTGTGAAGCTCGGAGGATATGTCAAATGACACATGATCTGCACATGCGCGTACTCGGGCACCGCGTCATGCGCTATGCCGGAATTACGCTCGGCTGCCTGATCGCAAGCTGTGCAATCAACCTCTTTCTGATTCCGGCGCATCTCCTCACGGGCGGTGCGACGGGTATCGCGATGATCGTCTACTACCTCTTCGGGCTGCCGATCGGACTGCAAACCTTCCTTTATAACATTCCGCTGCTCTTCATGGCGTGGAAGCTGATGGGAAAGGCATATACGATCGACATCATCATCGGCACGGCGATCTTCTCCTTCTTTCTCGACTTTACACGGCCGCTCAATGCCTACGCGCCTGTGACCGACATGATGCTCACAACCGTCTACGGCGGTGTGTTTGCGGGGCTCGGTTACGGTCTTGTCTTCCGTATGAACGGCAGCACGGGCGGTTTCGACATCCTTGCCGCCATCGTGCGGAAATACTATGATCTGCATATGGGCGGCGTCCTCTTCTCGATGAACTGCCTCATCATGCTCATTGCGGCGTTCCTGTTCGGTATGGCACCCGCGATGTTTACGCTCATCTATATGTTCATCAATGCGACGGTTGTGGATAAGATTGTCGCGGGCTTCAACCACCGCAAGGCGGTGCTCATTATCTCGGATAAGCACAGGGAGATTGCAGAGAGCATCATCGACCAAATGCATCGCGGCGTCACGTTCCTGCATGGGCAGGGGGCGTACACGCGCCGTGAACGCAACGTTGTCTTCGTTGCAGTCGGTACGACGCAGGTCGGCAAGCTGAAGTTCATCGTGCACAATGTCGATCCCCATGCCTTCGTCATCATCATGTCTGCAAACGAGGTCATGGGGCGCGGCTTCGGGCGGATCAATCAGAATGATGCCGCTGCGTCGGATGATAATTATGAGGACGAGAAGGAGAGGAGATGATATTTATATGGAAGTAACTTATTTGCTGAACAGCGGATTTCTTGTCCGCGTGGACGATGTGTTGCTCGTCTTTGATGCCTTCGACGATCCTGCGGGCGTGCTGCCGCAGGTCTTGGAACACGAACGCTATGAGCGGCTGTACTTCTTTGCCTCCCATGCACATTTTGACCACTTCAATCCGAATATCTCGCGCTTTGCGGCAAAGGTAACGCGCTATCTCCTGAGTGAGGATATCCGTGCCCACGGGGGCGCTGCACTCATGCCGCCGGAACTGACGAGCTGGATCGGCGTCTATGATACGTGGAAGGACGACCGTATTGCAGTCACATCCTTTTCCTCGACGGACGAGGGGACATCTTTCCTCGTCGAGGTGAATGGAAAGGCGCTCTTCCACGCTGGTGACTTCAACTGGTGGGATTGGACGGGGGACACGAGCGAGAACCGAAAACTCGCAGAGAATGCATTTCGCAAGCAGATGAAGCGCCTTGCAGGCCGCTCCTTCGACCTTGCCTTCTTCCCCGTGGACGGACGTCTCGGTTCCTCGATGGAGCGCGGGGCAAAGGTCTTCTGCGTCGAGACGCATCCGAAGGCGCTCGTCACGATGCACTCCGTCGGTTATCCTGCGTGGCAGCCATCTGCGGATTTTTTCGAGGAGGGACGTGAGATTCCCGTGTGGTCACCGTGTACGGCGGGCGAGCGGCATTCTTTTTGAAATATCTAGTGAATATGTATTGAAATATAGGAGGGCTTTCGGTAGAATGGGGAAGAAATTTTATCTATTGACACTCGGCATTGCCGTCGCGGTCATCGCTGTATTGTTTGCGGCGCACAGCGGGAGTGCAGGGATGTCATTCAATATGCTGTTAGATCAGAACAAAGGAGAGAACAGAGCTGTGGCAAATCGCATTGCAGAATTTACGACAAACAAGGGTACCTTCGAGGTGGAGCTCTTCGAGGACAAGGCACCCATTACGACGAAGAACTTCATCGACCTCGTGGAAAAGGGCTTCTATGACGGACTGATCTTCCACCGCGTCATTGACGGCTTTATGATCCAGGGCGGCGATCCGAAGGGCAACGGGACGGGCGGCCCCGGCTACACGATTCCCGATGAGTTCGATCCCGCGCTGAAGCATGACGACGAGGGTATTCTCTCGATGGCAAATGCAGGTCCGAATACGGGCGGCAGTCAGTTCTTCATCACGCTTGCCGCAACGCCGTGGCTCGACAACCATCATGCTGTCTTCGGCAAGGTCGTCGAGGGCATGGACGTCGTGCGCGACATCGGCCACACGCAGACCGGTTATGGCGATCGTCCCGTGCACGATGTCGTGATTGAGAAGATTACGATCAAAGACGCGAAATGAACTACGCATATCTTTTATTGTGTGCGGATGACAGCATCTATGCAGGTTGGACGAACGACCTGCAGAAGCGTCTGCACGCACACAATGAAGGGCATGGTGCGAAGTACACGCGCGGGCGCAGACCTGTCCGCCTCGCCTACGCCGAGGCATTTGCCACGAAAGAGGAAGCGCAGAGCAGGGAGTGTCAGTTCAAGAAGCTGCGCCGAACGGAGCGCCTCTCGCTCATTCGTGCAGGACAGGACGATGCGCAGACAAGAGCGCTGATCGAAGCGGTCAATACAGGAAAACTATAATAAAGGGGATTATTTCATGACAGAGAAGAAGGTCATGCTGACCGAGGACGGCTACAACAAGCTCGTTGAAAAGCTCAACTATCTCAAGAGCGTCCGTCGCATCGAGGTCGCCGAACGCCTCAAGGCGGCGATTGCCCTCGGCGATCTCTCCGAGAACTCGGAATACGATGACGCAAAGAATGAGCAGGCATTTCTCGAGGGCGAGATTCAGGAGCTCGAGACGAAGATCCGCAACTCCGACATCATCCAGGCGGGCGACGGCAAGACTGTTACGATGGGCAGCCGCGTGACTGTGAAGGATCTGGAATTCGATGAGGAGGAGACCTTCCTCATCGTCGGCTCGACGGAGGCGGATCCCGACGAGGGGAAGATCTCGAACGAGTCTCCGCTCGGCATGGCGCTGCTTGGGCAGAACATCGACCATGTGGTCAGTGTCAATGCACCGGCGGGCATCATTCAGTACAAGATCATGGACATTAAGAAGTAAGAGGGGCAAGGATGGCTGAAGAAAGAGAAAATCAGGCGACAGAGCAGGATCTCAATGAGATGATGCGTGTCCGCCGTGAAAAGATGGACGCGTTTCGTGCGATGGGCGTCGCCCCGTTCGGACACCGCTTCGAGGTCACGGACTATGCTGCCGATCTCAAGGAGCGCTATGACTATCTGGCAGAGGACGAAGAGGGGAAGGAAGTTCGCATTGCGGGACGTCTGATGGCAATACGCGGACATGGCAAGGCTTCCTTTTCGACCCTCAATGACCGCACGGGGAACATACAGGTGTATTTCAAGATGGATGTCCTCGGCGAACGCAAGTACAAAGAGGAGTTCAAGCGTCTTGACATCGGCGACATCATCGGGATTCGCGGCGTGGTCTTCAAGACGCGGCGCGGTGAGATTACCGTGCGCGTAGAGGACTTTGACCTACTCTCGAAGTCGCTGCGCCCCCTGCCCGAGAAGTTCCACGGTCTCAAGGACGTGGATACGCGCTACCGTCAGCGCTATCTCGATCTCATGGTCAATCATGAGGTACGTGAGACCTTCCGCAAGCGCACGAAGATCATCCAGTCCATCCGCCGCTATCTGGACGAGCGGGACTATCTCGAGGTTGAGACGCCCGTACTCTCAACGCTCGCGGGCGGCGCTGCGGCACGTCCCTTTATCACGCATCACAACGCTCTCGACATCGACCTCTATCTCCGCATCGCAACCGAACTGAGTCTCAAGCGGCTCATCGTCGGGGGGCTCGACCGCGTCTATGAGATGGGGCGGATCTTCCGCAACGAGGGCATGGACGTACGGCACAATCCGGAGTTCACCTCCATCGAGATCTATCAGGCATTTGCCGACCACCGCGACCTCATGGCAATCACTGAGGGCATCATCCGTCAGGCGGCGGAGGATGTGCTCGGCACGACGCAGATCACCTATCAGGGCGTCGACATCGACCTGAACAACGTCCGCACGATCAGCATGAACGATGCAGTGCGCGAGGCGACGGGGAAGGACTTCCTCTCCTGTGAGACCGTTGAGGAGGCGCGTGCAATGGCGCGTGAGATTGGCGTTCCCTTCGAGGAGCGCCACGGCATCGGCGGCATTCTGAACGCAGCGTTCGAGGAAAAGGTGGAGGAGTCGCTGATGCAGCCGACCTTTATCACGGGGCATCCGACCGAGATCTCGCCGCTCGCAAAGCGCAATGCGGACGATCCGCGCATCACGGATCGCTTCGAGTTCTTCGTCTACGGCCGCGAACTCGCGAACGGCTTCACGGAGCTGAACGATCCGATCGATCAGGAGCAGCGCTTCATGGAGCAGCTCGCGCAGCGTGAGGCAGGGGATGCCGAGGCGCACGTGATGGATCGGGATTTCATCACAGCACTCGAGTACGGACTCCCGCCGACGGGCGGACTCGGCATCGGTGTCGACCGCCTCGTCATGCTTCTGACGGATAGCGCATCGATCCGCGATGTCCTGCTCTTCCCGACGATGAAGCCGCTTGCAGAATAATTTGCAAAACACCTTGACAAGAGAGCGCATCATCGCATATACTTGTCAAGGT
>NZ_ALKG01000019.1 GCF_000286455.1 Selenomonas sp. FOBRC6 | reverse complement strand
CTTGCCCGAGCCGGGTACACCCACCATAAGGACGTTATGCCCTCCTGCCGCTGCAATCTCAAGCGCACGCTTCGCCTGATACTATCCCTGCACATCCGCAAAGTCATCGGTAAAGGCATTGTCTTTTGTGTCTTTGATTGGTTTTGGCGCAGAAGGAGTCAACTTCTCCGTGCCCGTCAAATGACGCACAAGCTGCGCCAGATTCTCTACTGCAAAGACCTTCAGTCCGTCAATAAGAAGTGCCTCGTCTGCATTGGACGGTGCAACGTAGAACTCCGTCAGACCGTTCTCCCGTGCCGTAATCGCCATCGGAAGGATGCCGCTGATCGGACGGCAGTTCCCATCGAGAGAGAGTTCTGCCGAGAACAGTGCGCTCTGCACTGCCGCCTCGGGAACCATACCGTAGGATGCAAGGAGTCCGACGGCAATCGGCAGATCAAGCCCGGAGCTGTCCTTTCGCACATCGGCGGGCGCAAGATTCACCGTCACCCTCTCCTGCCGCAGCTGAATGCCGGAGTTCCGAATCGCCGTGCGTACCC
>NZ_ALKG01000018.1 GCF_000286455.1 Selenomonas sp. FOBRC6 | reverse complement strand
CCCTTTTGTTCAAATGGAGCTGATTATAGGACTTGAACCTACGACCTGCTCATTACGAATGAGCTGCTCTACCAACTGAGCTAAATCAGCATACCGCCTCATAAGCGATAGTGGAATTATACCCGAGGGCGGCGTTCCTGTCAACCCCGCCGGAGAAAAATTTTCATCCTGCGCGCCTCACGGAATCCGCGCATAGAAATCGTCGTTAAAAACCATAACCTCGCGCTTCAGAAACTTGTCATAAAAGGGCATACTCCCATAGAAGCGCATATTGTAGGCGAGCGCAAACGCGATCTCGCCCGCAGGCATGGAGATGCCCGTCTCCGCCCACGAGCCCGTCGGAGGAATGAACCGCCAATCATCGACGCCGACCTTCCCCACATACATTTTCCGCAGATCCCAATTGTAGAAGAAGCGCATTGTCCGCACTTCCTTAATCCTGCCTTTACCGCCGCTGTAAAAGTCGCGCTCATCACCAACGGCGCTGTCCGCCGCAACGACATTCACCGCGATGATGTACTGCGGCGGCTCGTACTTCTGCACAACGAGCGAGGTTCGGTCAACATACCAAGCCGTCCCCATATGCCCGTCGCACAGGATGAGATTGCGGTCACCGTTCAGATACGTCGGATAGTTGGCAAATGCCGCTCCCGAGAGTATAAATACGCAGAGGCCAACCACCAGTGCAAAAAATTGTTTCATAAAGATACCTCCATTCCCGCTCTCAAAAAAATCATCATCAAAAAAACCGCGCACCGCCTACTTCTTGGAATGTGCAACGATCGAGAACATGATCTGTATCGGCGGCTCGTAGAACATCTTCATCAAGTCATGATAGCAGCGCTCATCACAGCCCTCCTTCACAGCCTCGTCACCATGCGCGAGCCCGTTGCGGAGTTTGACGACCGTATATTTCTTCGTGCCGAGCCGATATTTCTCAATGGCATCGCAGATGCTGCAGAACGCCTCTCTGTCCTTCCCGAGAAATTGCGCAAAGGCTGCAACAACCGCACTGTCACGCTTGGACTGCTGAGACAGAATCGCCTTTTTGATAAAGGGGATATTGCCGAGCGTCGGATGGCGATCGATCTCCGCGAGCGCTCGATGAACATCCAACAAATTCTTGTTGGGACAGAACTTATTCTTGATCTTCTTGAATGCCGCGCTCTCCTTGAACGGCTCGAAGAAGTTGCGCTTCATCTCACGCTCTAGGCTGCTGACAAAGACGAGCGCAGCCAGATCCGGCGTCTTCATCTTCTCGTAGAGGGCGAGCGAGGTTCTGATGTCCTTCTGCGTTGCCGGAGAAAAGCGCTCCCAGATATCTGCGAGCCGATACGCATCCTGGTCAAAGCTGATGTCCTCCGGCATGAAGGTGTAAATCCGCTTCAGAATTGCGTCGATTTTTTCATCGTCTGTCCGCGTATGATCCTCCTGCATATCCTCAATCTGCCCACGCAGTGTCTCGTAGTTCTTTTGCAGGGTCTCGTAGTCTTTTTTCAGCTGGTAGTTTTGATGCACAAAGCCTGCAATCTGATTCTGCAAGAGTGCCTCATGATCGTCATCAAAGTGAACAATCGCATTTTTCAACCACATGACAACTTCTTCTTTAAAGGGCATCTTTTCGACCATTGCCGTCGATAGGACGAACTCGCTCATCAGATCTACCAGATCATGTTTTAACTTTCTGGCCTCAACCGTTTCCGAGTGATGTGCAGCATGTATGGCATAGGCCGCCCATTTGAACAGGATGGGCTCAAAGTCCGTCCCACGTACTTTTGAGTGAGCAAACCACTCTTTTCCATATTTCTGATATACTGTCCCAACACAATCATAAAATCGAAATTCATAAAGCTGCTCTATTACATCATGGTAACACCACAAATACCACATCATATTTGTGCGGTCATCGGAGAGTGCGCATGCGGCCTGTGCCTGGAGTTTTGTATAGGTATAGAGCTCCAACAGACCATAGTCTCTTGGAAATGAACGAACGCCCCTTAGATCGGGTGTATAGTCTCCCGCCCATTCATATACAGGTAGCCCATCTTTTTTATACAGAAACTTTCCTAGTTTAGGGCTATCCTTTCTATGTATGATCTTACTATTATATTCCTCAAAAAATTTATTTCGTAGAATCTCCTCCATCTTCTCTACATCAAAATCCATCCAGGCCTCGTTATTGCTTTGACTGTTGTTCTTGAACAAACTATCTGCAATAGATTGTATAATAAAGTCGTCGATATCCTCTGCATTGACGAGCTTAGGATACTTATCTTTGCTTTTTGAAAATTCGTTGTCAAGAAATGCATCCAGCTCATCAGGATCATTCCGCTCTGCTACGCCATAATAAAAGGTAATCATCTCAAGCAGGTTCCGGAAGGGGTTCAATTTGACAATAGGCTCTCCGATCTCCTGCGAGCACCGCAAAACGCTGTCTACAAGTTTCGGGTTGGACAAATAAACGGGCGTCTTCTCAATACTATGCATTCCTGTTTCGCCCATCTGATAATACACTTTTACCACTCCTAATGCAAAGCAAATGGTTATTATTTACTTTAATGATTCAATATTCGGTATCTATCATAAAATTCCTGCTCGAGATCACAGTTTCTCCCTCACAAAATTCAACACGTACCTAATCCCTCTTTCACTGCACTTTAATCACACTTTGAAACAATACAGGCGGGAGTGAATGCAATGTTACAACAAATTCTGCGCGCCGCCATCTGCGCGCTCTTCCTCATCATCCCTGCGGGAAGCGCGTACGCCGCGCCCGAGATCATCGAGGCGGACGGCGTCTCTATGATGGGCGACAACGATACACCGAAGTCCGCGCGCGATGCCGCGCGAAACGAAGCCATGCGCGCAGCGACGGAGCGCGCGGGCGTCTACATCGAGAGTATGAGCGAGGTGCAGGACTATGCGCTGACGCGCGATGAGATCCGCACGGTCGCCGCCGCCGTCCTGCGAGTGCTCGACGAGCAGGTAACGCCCGAGCTCGTCGGCGATGCGTGGCGCTATCGCGTCCACCTTGTCTGCTCCGTGGATACGGATGGGATCGACCTCGCCGCACTCGCGCGGGACAAGGCGGAGCTGGCGCGCCTGACACGGGAGCGCGACGCCCTGCAGCGCGAGAACAACGATCTGCGCAGTCGCCCGACGATGCCGCGCGGCGCAGTCCTTATCCCGCCCGCCCCCGTCTATGGCGAGACGGGCGGCGTTTCTGTGCCCGTCTATGGAGAGGAGCCGCGCTCCCATGAGCCCACTCCCACCCCGACCATCTTCGCGGATGTGGAGGCGATGATCATGCGAGGAGAGTACGCACACGCCGTCGCCGACCTCTCCCTGCTGCTGCAGGATCCGAGTGTCACGGGCGACGTGCGCGCCTACGCCTACGTTCTGCGCGGGCGCACCTACTACGACCAGCACAG
Source organism: Selenomonas sp. FOBRC6 (assembly GCF_000286455.1). Classification (GTDB taxonomy): domain Bacteria; phylum Bacillota; class Negativicutes; order Selenomonadales; family Selenomonadaceae; genus Centipeda. Next base: position 25,706 of record NZ_ALKG01000018.1, on the reverse strand, counting down.
CCCGCGCCTCGCACGCGCGGACTTCGATGCAGCGGAGCGCACGCCGCACACGGACGGCACGTACCCGATCTGGCGTCTCTACGAGTACCGCGGACTGATCGCGTACGATGCGGGACGCTGGGAGGATGCCGTCAGCGACCTCATGAGCGCGTGGGACGCCTCGGACAAGACGGACGATACACTGTGGATGCGCCTGCGCCGCGCCGAGCGCAGAGCCGAGCAGGAGCGCCGTCATCGCGTGCGCGGGGACGGCGGCGCGCGCAACTGGGAGGTCGTGGTCGAGCCGTAGGCAGCGAAACGGCAAACCCGCAGCAGAGCCTTTTGTCCCATTTTGACAAGCGCTCGCCCTTTCCACTATACTTTTCTATGTGCGGGGCACAATGCCCTGTTTGTTTTATGTACTATGTTAAGGAGGATTCTATGTTTCATCCCATGCGTCGTACCCTCTCCATCCTCGCCATCGGAGGTCTCCTCTGTGCACCTGCTGTGCTCCTCACGGGCTGCTTCGGCAGCGACGAGAGCAAGGGCGAAGACCCCACCGCAGCCATGGGTGCACTGCTCGCCGGCAATACGACCGAGGATAAGGTGGATGCGATCTCGCCCTACCTCGACGCGACGAACGACTACAACCGCCACATCGTCACGTTCGACTACGCCCTCACGCCCTCGCTCGAGGATATGCGCAGCGGCAAGCGCATGACCTACGTCTCCCTCCCGCATTTCAGCGAGCTGAAAAAAACGCTCGAGGAAGCACGCGCGAATCCGAAGACCGCAGGCGTCTACAAGGACATCGACGCAGAGGCGGACGCCGTGCTTGCAATCCTCAAGGATCTCGCCCCGCTCTCAGAGAAGATGGAGTCCTACTACTCCTCCAAGGGATATTTGGCGGACGACTATGCGGCAGGCACGCAGATGATCGCGCAGTACCTCCCGCTCTATGACGCATTCGAGCCTGCGTATGACAAGTTCGACGCCGCCGTCACGACGCATTTCAAGGAAGTGCAGCTCGCCCGCCTCGAGGATATGCGCAAGGAGGGTCGCGTGAACGCGGAAGCATTCCTCGAGCTGAACATGAAGGTGCGTGAGCTCGCAGACATGCTCGATCAGGAGCAGATCGACAACGCCGCTGCCGAGGCGAAGATCGCCGAGATCAATGCGCTCGTCCCGAAGGTGCCGGACATCCCCTCGCTCGCCACGTACAAGTCGAGCCTCAACCGCTTCATCGGCACGTTCCGCAGCTATGTCGCAGGGCAGGAAGACGGCAACGAGGTCGTGGACGACTTCAACGACTTCGTGCGCTCCTCCTCGAACCTCGATCTCGCCGAGCTGGACAAGAAGAAGTAATATTGCTTCTTCCCCCTATACGCGCGGGAAAATTTATGGTATGATGAGAATGCAGAAAACACGCGCATTTCTTTGAGCAAAGAAAAGAAAGGAGCGTTTTATCGTTATGAAGAAAATTCTCATCGCGCTTTTCCTCTGCATGGCAATCGCACAGACTGCGCTCGCCCAGACCGTCACGGTCGATGGCGTGGGTGTCGACCGCGACTCCGCCATGCGCGATGCTGCACGCACCGCCGTGGAGCAGGTTGCGGGGATGTATATCAACTCGAACACCGTTGTCTCGAACACCTCCGTGGAGATGGATGAGATTCTCTCCCACGCGCAGGGCTACGTTCAGAACATCCAGGTCATCAGTGAGTCCGCGAACGGCGGAGAGTACCGCGTCCGCGCAAACGTTGACGTGAACACCGACCCGAACTCGGCGTTCATGAAGCGCATGGATGCCGTCATGCGCCTCAATGATCCGCGCATCGGTGTCGTCATCCTCTCGGACGATGAGGATCTCGACCACAGCTTCGACGGTCTCCCCGGTCACGACACCATCCTCGAGACGGCACTCAACGAGCGGCTTCTCAACGTCGGCTTCAAACACGTCGTCGATGTGAGCCTCCTCTCGCAGCTGCAGGATTCGTCGGTACTGAACGCCGTCTATCGCGGCGACAGCCGTCTCCCGTACGCCGGCGATGCCTCCGCGCGCCCGATCGACTACCTCGTCATCGGACGCAGTCACGCAGAGGGCTACAAGGTGAAGCTGCCGAACAATCAGGGCGGCTACATCGAGACACAGATGTCCTCGGCACGCACACACCTCGACCTCAAGATCATCTCCTTCGGCACGAGCACGATCATCGGAACCTACTCCGTCGATGGGCAGGGCGTCGAAAACAGCCCTGCGCTCGCCGCACGCAAGTCGCGCCAGGCAGCAGCAGTCAAGGCTGCGGAAAAGCTCGAGCAGCAGTTCCTCAAGGCTGCGGCAAGCGGATTCTCCGGCATCCAGCTCACTGTCCGCGCAAATGACTTCTCCCTCGTCGAGCAGCTCGTACGCGAGCTCAAGGGGCTGCGCGGCGTGCAGGATGTCTATGTGCGCGGCACGAGCGCAGGCAAGACGACCATCGACATCGCCTCGGCGCAGAAGCCGTTCACCATCCTCCAGATGCTCCAGCGTGAGACAGATCTCTCCATCTTCGTCGAGAGCACCAGCGACAGCGAGCTCAAAATCGCACTGCGCTGATCGCGCCTTTTCCTCAAATCATAATTTGCCGCACAAAATCCAATGTGCGGCAAATTTTTTTGTATTTTTTCTAAAAAAACTTTTGATTCCAATCGCACACAAAATCGGCGCAAAGCCCGTCATTTCGCGCATTTTTTTAAAATCAGGACTTTTTTACCTGTCATATCCTACAGTTTTCAAGACCTTACATATATGATAAAATAACAGGCGACATCGAATATGTCAGCATCCATATGCACCCACGGCAGGCAGTTTGCGTGTTTTCTGCCAATCGCCATCATTCGCCCAACCGCGCGGTGCACGCAGGGAGCCATTGGATCATCGTTAAGGAGGAATTCTATGTTTAAGAAAATGATGGGCACCCTCGTCCTGCTCCTGGGACTGACGATGGGTTCTGTCTGCCAGGCAGGACTGTACGACAACCCCACCGTCGCCATCATGCCCTTCCAGAACAAGGTGCCGGATCGGTGGGACGGCTTCGGCAGCCATGCAGGCGTCGCGACCGAGGAGTTGATCACCCTCATCAGCGACCGCCCCGACGTGTTCCAAGTCTATGAACGTATCGAACTCCAAGATCTCGTGGATGAGCAGAGTCTCGGCATGACCGGCCTCATCGCAGAGGGCACCGCAGCCGAAGTCGGCAACCTGAGCGGTGTCGAGTACAAGATCTTCGGTGCACTCACAAACCTCTCGGCGAAGGAGGATTCCTTCGGTCTTGCCGGTCTCACGGGCGGTCTGCTCGGCAGTCAGGCAAGTGTCGTGGCAAATGTCTCCATCCGCGTCGTCGAGGTCTCGACGGGGCGCGTCGTCCTCGTCGGGCAGGGCAAGGGCAGCTCGAAGCGCGTGTCGGGCGGCGTAGCCTCAGAGGGCGGTGCGTTCATGCTCGGCTCTGCGAACGTCACCGACGAGATGGCGTTCAACGCCGTCTCCAAGGCGATCAAGGATGCCGTCAACGGCAAAGAGGGTATCTTTACGAAGATGGGCGTCAACGACAAAAAGGGAAAGAAAAAGTAAGGGATATACGGATAGCCGCCCGACGGCCGTCTCCGTTTTCTGTTGACTCAATGTAAAGGAGCGACAACGATGAAGAACCTGAAGAAAAAAGCACTTGCCGGCGCCATTGCAGGCGTATTCGCATTCGGTGCGGGCTTCTATGCAGCCCCTGACTCCTCCCTCCCCTCCCTCACCATTATGCAGGCGGCAGAGGCAGCCGCACAGTGGGAGCAGGGTGCCATCACTGCGGAGGGCTTCGGCACGCCGCCGATGGGTACCTACGGCTCGAAGGCAAGCATCATGGCGCGCCGCGCTGCGATCGTTGACGCACAGCGTAACCTTGCCGAGCAGATCAACGGTGTTCAGGTCGATGCCGAGACAACGGTCGAGAACTTCGTCATCAGCAGCGACCTCGTCAAGACGAAGGTCAGCGCGCTCATCAAGGGTGCAATGGTCGTCGAGGAGCAGATGATGCCCGACGGTGCGTACCGCGTCGTCATGTCCATGCCGATGTACGGCACGCAGGGACTCTCCTCTGCGATCATGCCCGCCATCCGCCCGAACACGCCGCCCACCCCGCCCCCACCGGTCATCTCCGCCACCATCACCGCACAGATCCAGACCAGCGGCGTAGGCTATACGGGCGTCATTGTGGATGCAAGCGGCATGGGCCTCAAGCCCAGCTTCTCCCCCGTCATCTATGACACGAACGGCCGCGCCATCTACGGCGTCTCCAACATCAACTACGATCAGGCAATCTCGCAGGGCATGGTTGGCTACTCGAGCAGCCTCTCCTCCGCGCAGACCCTCCCGCGCATTGGCGGTAGTCCGCTCGTCGTAAAGGCAGTACAGGTGCGCGGCGGCAACAACTCCACGAATCCTGTCAACGTCGTCGTCAGCGTCGACGATGGCGACCGCATCCTCGCAGCAAACGCACAGAGCCAGATGCTCATGAACGGCTCCGTCGTCTTTGTCCGCTGAGACATTTGCACAGACATACAAAAACCCGAGGGCGATTCCTCGGGTTTTTTGATGGGGTTTTTAGTGCACTCTACGAATATGGGCGGAGCATATCGTCAAGTTCATCAAATCTTCTTGTTGCGTAAGGATGTGTTTTTGTTATAATAACAGTAGATTATACGGAAAGGAGCACACCACCATGACGACACTGGCCATCCAGATCAACGATACAAATGCACGTATTCTCGAAAACTATACAAAACTGCGAAATATCACCGTCACTGACTGTATTAACGAGCTCATAGCCGGACTTCATCAAAAAGAACAAAATGAATATCTCGCCATCTTGGAACAGAGCAACTGCGATCTTCGCGAGGGGAGGACGGTTACCAAAACCTTTGCCGAGCTAGAGGCGATGGAAAATGCGTAAAATCACGTTCACAGAAACGGCTTTTGCGCAATATCTATACTGGCAGACACAGGATAGACGCACGCTGAAGAAGATCAACTAGCTGCTGCAAAGCATTGATCGTGACGGTGCATTAAACGGGATTGGAAAGTCGGAGCTGCTAAAACACCTTGGCGGTGATTACAGCCGGCGCATCGATGAACAGAACCGACTTGTCTACGCGATGACAGCCGACGCCATCATTGTCAAAGCCTGTAGAAGGCATTACGAAGAATGAGCGTGTCCGAACAACACCAACAAAGAGGTGCTCTCCGAGTCAAAACGACTTCGGAGAGCACCTCTTTGTTGAGAAATTTTCACTGCATCCCCGCCGCCCGCACATCGCTCGGGCTGTTCATCAACTCATACAGAACCATACATACAAACTGAAATTTCTCCGCCCATTATACCTACCGTATTTCCGTTTTTCAATAAAATCGGAAATACAATCGATATTCACTCACTTCAGTTTCCACTATGAGGAGAGCCGCACTCATCGAAGGAGGCGATGCATACTAAATCTTTCAAAGCACGTCCCTGCAGGTGAGGAGCACCTGATCGGAATAATAGTAAAAGCTGTAAAAGAGATCGTCAGGGAACACCTCGTCATCTTCATAGCGCAGCTCATCCGCCTCCTCGTCGTAGACTTCCGACCAGAGGTATTCCTCTCGAAGCAGATCGGAGAAATGCGGCAGGGGATTGGCGTGCTTCATTGCGTTACCCGCACGGATACACTCCACAATCAGTGAAAAATGCTCCGACAAACGCGTCGCAATGATCTGTGCAATCTCGCTCTGCTCCTGCACAGCAAGTGCGCGGCGAAAAATCCGTGTGAGAAATACGAGAGCGAACGGGGTTGCGTGCCAGAGCGTGCCTTGATGCTCTGTGTTGATCTCCAGTTCATAGAACACATCCTCAATCGGCGCCCGATCGCGCATCTCGGAGAGCACAGCAAAATACTGCGGAAAATCCGCCGCACGCCCATATACCGTCGTCAGCCTGCGCCAAGGAACGTCGCCCACCCTCAGACACTCAATATATTGTTCATTTTCATTCATTCCGAATCCTCCACACAATATAGGGACGCTGCACGTTACATCGTACAGCATCCCTTTTTATGCCCTATATGCTCTTAGTAACTCGGATACAATCCATCCCACACTACACGCCGATAGTTCGTGCGGTCGGTGTCGCCCTCGGTGGAGATGCAGAGGATGCGCGAGTCCTTATTGAGTCCGATGCGGTCGCGCAGGTAGTCGAGGCTGCGGTTCTGCATGAGCTCTGCGACGAGCCCCGTCGTGACCGCACCGCTCTCGCCCGAGACGACACGCGGATCATCGTCGAGCGGGTTGCCGAGGATGCGCATCCCCTTCGCTGCAACCCATTCGGGGACGGAGACGAAGTGATCGGCGTAGTCTTTCAGAATCTCCCATGCGATCGGACTCGGCTCACCGCAAGAGAGTCCCGCCATGATGGAGTTGATCTCACCCGTCACGATATGCCGCTCACCGTCGCTGGCGGCAGCCGTGCGGTAGATGCAGTCCGCCCGATTCGGCTCGACAATGGTGATGACGGGACGTTTTTCTCCATAGTGTGTGGCAAAGTAGCCCGTAATCGCAGCGGGCAGCGACCCGACACCCGCCTGCAGAAAGATATGTGTCGGCATGTCATCGTACTGCTCCATCGCCTCATGTGCGAGTGTCGTATAGCCCTGCATGATACGAAGTGGGATCTCGGTATAGCCCTCAAACGCCGTGTCCTGTATGAGCACCCATCCCTTTTCCTTTGCCATCTGCGCCGCATAGCGTACGGCATCATCGTAGTTATAGTTGGTGAACGCCGCCTCCGCACCGAGCCCGCGGATATTCGCCAGCCGCTCGGGCGAGCTGCCCTTGGGCATGAAGACGTGTGCAAAGAGTCCGAACAGCTTTGCCGCCCACGCAATCCCGCGCCCGTGGTTGCCGTCGGTCGCCGTCACGAGGGTAACGCCGCGCAGACGCTCACGGTACTCCGGTTTTTGGAGCGTCTCGTACGTCATCTCACTCTCAGGCAGATCGAGGTACTGCGCAAGGTAGCGTGCGACGGAGTAGCTCGTCCCCAGCCCTTTGAATGCATTCAGCCCGAACCGCTTGCTCTCGTCCTTCACTGCAATCCGCCCGAGACCGAGACCTGCCGCAAGGCATTTGAGATCGGCAAGCGGTGTCGGCTCGTACACGGGCAGACTCCGATGGAACGTAACGGCACGCGCTGTCGCCCCCGAACCGAACGCGGAGACATCCGAGAGTTCGCCGTCCGTATGGGCGAGATGCACAGCCTTGATACTTTCGTTCATATTACCCTTCCTCTCAATTTACCATGGTCGTCCGTTGATTTCCTTCATTATAGCACAGTTCATCTCCACTTGTAAGAACAACAAATGATATTCCTGCCTATTTTCTTCCAATTTTTCTGAAACTTCTGCTTGACAAATATTCTCATATACTTATATAATAAGAAACAATCTCATTGTTTTGCGGGAATAGGGCGCACGATGGCCGCAGACACAATACCCCATTGGAAACACAGGCAACCCGCTCCCTCCCGCAGGTGTAAAAGCACGGAGTTATTCCGCGCGTTCAGAAGGAGGAATTCTCATGAAGAAAACTCTGGTATCCGCGCTCAGTGCGGCACTCGTCATCGGTGCGGCATCGACGACATTCGCGGCGGCGAATCCGTTCAGCGATGTGCCGCGCGACCACTGGGCGTACGACGCCGTGACGCAGCTCGCGGCAGACGGCGTGGTCGAGGGCTACGGCGACGGCACGTATCGCGGTGATCGGAACATCACGCGCTATGAGATGGCGCAGATGACGGCAAAGGCAATGGCAAAGGGCGATATGTCCGCCTCGGACAAGGCACTCGTCGACCGTCTCGCAGCGGAGTTCGCCGACGAGCTGAATAACCTCGGCGTACGCGTATCGAAGCTTGAGAAGAACGCCGATATGGTGAAGTGGAACGGCGAACTGCGCTACACCTATGAGCGTGTCGGCGGCGAATTCATCGGCAAATATATGGGGCAGCGTCAGACGAACAACGAGCTGCTCTTCCGTCTCAATCCGACGGCAGAGGTGAACGACCACTGGACGGTCAAGGCACGTCTGGATGCCAAGACCAACACGAAGACAGATGCCGGCAACGACGGGAACATCAAGCTCAAACGCGCGTGGGCGGAGGGCAAATACGGCTCGACCACGATTCGACTTGGTAAATTCCCGGTCTTCACGGAGCAGGGCGTGCTCTTTGATGATAACATGTCGGGCGCATCCCTGATGCTCGGTGCAGAAAAGCCGGTCTCGGCAACGATTTACGCCGGTCGCTATAACCTTGAAGGCTCTGCATGGGGGGACGAGATCACCGAGGCGAAAGAGGCGGGGAGCTACACCGGCGGAACGACGGCAAACATGCAGGGGATCACGCTGAACTGGGATCCCTCGGAGCGGTTCCACCTCGGGGTGGATTACCTGCGGCTCGGCAACAACAAGCTCCTGACAGGCATGATGGGGGTAAAGGATCCGCTGAATTACTACGGTGCCGGCATCACCTACCGTCCCGTGCAGACAGTCTATCTCTCGGGCGGCTACTGGAAGACGAACAGCCACGAAAGCGCCGAGATCAAAAAAGAGCACATGAAGTCGTACAACATCGAACTTGGCTACAAGGGAGCAGACGAGTCGGATCCCGGTTCGTTCGGTATCTACGCCGCCTATCGCTACATTGGCGGCATGGGCACGATCGCCCCGACCTTTGACGGTGCGATGTGGAATACGAAGGGCTGGGAAATCGGCGGACAGTACACGCTGCAAAAGAACATTGTCGGCTCTCTCATCTACTTCCACGGCAAAGAGATTTTCTCTGCCGAGCCGGAGGGCAAGACAGGCATCAAGAAGGGCTTCGCCCGCGTCGAATTCTTCTTCTAACCCCCACTCCTACGAACAGGATACCGCAGGTCTCGGCCTGCGGTATTTTTGCGTGGTGCATGAACTTTCATGTCTTACGTTGTTTTCATTTCCCTTTAGTTATTTTCAGAATTTTCCACTTGATAATGTTTTTTGTAAGCATATAATAAGATCTAATCTCATTACTTACGCGAGGTGAGGAAATGATTCGCCGCGGACACAATGCATATCATTGGAAACATAGGCGAACGCTCCCCCGCCCGCAGATTCAGAAGGAGGAATTCTCATGAAGAAAACTCTGGTGTCCGCGCTCGCGGCGGCATTCGTCGTCGGTGCGGCAGGAACGACGTTCGCAGCGGCAAATCCGTTCAGCGATGTGCCGCGCGATCACTGGGCGTACGATGCTGTGACACAGCTCGCCGCCGACGGCATTGTCGAGGGCTACGGCGACGGCACGTATCGCGGTGACCGCAACATCACGCGCTACGAGATGGCGCAGATGACGGCAAAGGCGATGGCAAAGGGCGACATGTCCGCCTCGGATCGCGCGCTCGTCGACCGTCTCGCTGCGGAGTTCGCGGATGAGCTCAACAACCTCGGCGTGCGCGTGTCGAACCTCGAAAAACACGCCGATATGGTGAAGTGGAACGGAAAACTTGAGTATACGTACACAAGTGAGCGCACAGAAACAGCACGCGATGGAAAGACCAAGAAGAACGACGACAACCTTCTTTTCCGCCTTGAGCCGTCCGCCGAGGTCAACAGCCACTGGCATGTCAACGCGCGCCTGGACGCCGAGACCAAGATGAACAAGGACTCGGGAGACAACGACAGCGACAAGGTGACGCTCAAGCGTGCATGGGCGCAGGGCGACTACAACAACTTCACTGTAAAACTCGGTAAGATGGAAATGCTCTCGGCAGAAGCCTATGCCAAGCCAGGCGCGCTCATCTTCGACCGCGAGTTCTCGGGCGCAGAGGTCTCCTTTGGCAAGGACGTGCAGTTCAAGCTGCAGGCAGGCCGCATGAGCAGCGATGAGATCACAAATGATGTGGCGGCAAATTATCAGGGTGCAGAGATCCAGTACAACGGCCGCTTTACCATCGGAGCTGGCTACTATCGCCTCAACGCCTCCGATTTAAGTTCGCTCGTAAAAAATGGCAAGCATACCATGCCCATTTGGGGTGTGAACGCAGGTTACAGCTTCGATAAGAACAACTTCCTCTCCGCCGCCTACGCGCATAGTCCGAAATTCGTGTATGGCAATATGCCAAAGAGATCCTATCAGGTGACATACGAGTACAAGGGCGCAAAGCCCGAGGACAGAGGCTCGTGGGGCGCCTATGTCTCCTATCGTCAGCTTGCAGGAGCATCTGTCGCACCAACTGAGGACGGCGCCTTTGAAGGCACGAGAGGTATTGAGCTCGGCACAGACTATACCCTCTTCGACAATGTCGTACTCTCGGCGAAGTACTTCCACGGCAAGGATCTGTACGCCCGCTATCTAGGCTCGAACAACGATAAGGTCTCGAAGCTCTTCGGCCGCGTCGAGTTCTTCTTCTAACCCTCACTCCTACAAACACGATACCGCCAGCTTCGGTTGGCGGTATTTTTGTGCGGCACATCGTTGACGCACGGAAACGCGTACGCTATAATAAAATTGATAATCAGAAGGAGGATCAATATGACTGCAATCAATGCGACGGCGGCACGCAGGAATCTCTATCAGCTCATCTCGGATGTGAATGAGAGTCGCACCCCCGTGACGATCACGAATGCGCGCGGTAAGAACGCGGTGCTGCTGTCCGAGGATGACTGGAACGCCGTGCAGGAGACGCTCTATCTAAATGCGATTCCGGGCATGAGCGCGAGCATCCTCGCCGCCGACGCGGAAGATCTCGATGCGTGCCGCACCTATGATCCGAACGAGGCGTGGTGATGTATCTCATCAAATTCAGCAAGCAGGCGGATACGGATAAATCCCGTCTGAAAGCCGCAGGTCTCGAAGCAAAGGCAAAATCCCTGCTGAATATCATCCAACAAAATCCATTTCAAAATCCACCGCCATATGAAAAGCTCGTCGGGAATTTGAGCGGCAATTTCTCCCGCCGCATCAACATACAGCATCGCCTCGTATATGCAGTCCTAGAAAACACCGATGGCTATGCAGCCCCATCGGGAAAATTGTATGACGGCATCATTCTAGTTAAGCGGATGTGGACACATTACGAATAACTAGCGGCGCACTGCACGATATTTTCATGCAGCGTGTCTTTTTCGTCTGCATGCCTACATTTTCCTTGACCACGCCCATACTCCATCGTGTATACTGATAAAATAATGACGTTTCTGTCAATCAAGGGGAGGATATTATGACAAATCTGCCAAAAATCGCGCTCGGAGTATGGGCGTGGGGCAACGACGGCACGTTCGGCACGGGCTATACGGAGGAGCAGCTGCGCCCGATCTTCGACGCGGCGATGGAGCACGGGCTGAACCTCTGGGACACGGCGTACGCCTACGGGATGGGCACGTCTGAGAAGATGCTCGGTGCATTCCTCAAGGGGCGCGCACGCGGCTCCTATCTGATCTCGGACAAGCTGACGCCGCAGTGCATGGACTACTCCTCGGATACACCTGTCGAGGATATGTGGGAGACGCAGTTAAAACTGCTCCGCGTCGAGAACATGGATATCTACTGGGTGCACAACCCCGTGGACGCGCCGCGCTGGATCACGGCGGCGGCAGAGTTCTTCGAGGGCAAGGCAGATGCGCCGATGATCGGCGTCTCGAACCACGACATCGACGAGATCAAAGAGGCAGACCGCATCCTGCGCGAACACGGGCTGAAGCTCGGCGCGGTGCAGAACCACTACAGCCTGCTGAACCGCTCGTCGGAAGAGTCGGGCATTCTGGACTATTGCCGCGCGAATGACGTGCATTTCTTCTCCTACATGGTACTCGAGCAGGGCGCGCTCTCGGGTCAGTACGACACGCATCATCCGATGCCCGATAACTCCGCGCGCGCAGCGGTCTACAACCCCATCATGGACAAGATCGAGACGTTCAACCTGTCGCTGAAACTCCTCGCGGACAAATACGGCGTCGGCATCGCTCAGATTCCCGTTGCGTGGGCGATCGGCAAGGGGACGCTCCCCATCATCGGCGTGACGAAGGAGCGCCACGTTGCGGATGCGGTGCGGGCGACGGAGATCACGCTCACCGCCGAGGAGATCCACCTCCTCGAGAGCACGGCGGACAAGCTCGACTTCAGCATTATCCGTGAGTGGGAAAAGGAGATGAAGTGATGGTGACAGCGCAGTGAGGCGCGCGACCATCCTCAACCTCCTACTGCTCGCAGGCTTCCTCGCCCTGCTCTCCTTCACCAAGCTGCCGCGTGTCTTCCATGAAATTGTGGGCATCCTGATCGCGGCAGGTATCACGGCACATCTCATCTATGCAAAGGGGTGGCTGCGCATCTCGCGCATCTGCCTCGGCTGCATGGGTTTTGGCGATGCGGGCAGCGGTCAGCACAGCTGGACGGTAGACGAAGCTGCATCACATCGACGCTCCCGTCGCGGCGGTGGACTTCACGCTCAGTGACGAGGAGATCGCCTACCTCGAGGAGGCGTATCGCCCGCACCTGCTCTCGGGCGTCATGGCACAGAACAGCCCCGCGACGCGCAGCGAGAAGAAGGTCTGGTGCGTCGGCAATCAGAAGATTTGATTCAAGTCATAAAAATGGAGTGCTGCTTTTTCGTGCAGCACTCCATTTTTCTTGAATAATTTACAGCGCGTGAAAGATCGGCTGCATCCGCTCGAATGTGCAGAACTCCCGAAAGCCAAGCGCGCGCAGCTCCGCTTTTCCCTCGTCGATGTATGCGCCGAGATGATCGGGCTTGTGGCTGTCGCTCCCGATGGTGATGATACGCCCGCCGAGCTCGTGGTAGAGGCGCAGGATGTCGCGCGACGGCGTAAGGTCAGGCAGACCATAGCGGTGACTCGACGTATTCAGCTCGATGCCCTTGCCGTCCGCGATGACCGCCCGCAGAATCTCCGTGAGAACGGGGCGCAGCTTCTCGAACAGATACGCGCCCGCGAGGTCATAGCGCGGAATCGTATGCGCCTGTGCGCCGAACTCCAGTCCGAATCGGATGCGGATCTGCCCCGCATATTTCTCCTGCATCGCGCACACTGCTTCGTAGTAGCGCGGATAGTCCGCATTCGCGAGCGGCATCTCGGCAGGCTCTCCTACACCGCCCTTGCGAACGGGCATCTCTCCGGGTTCGTCCCAGTCCTTCTTGATCCCGTAGTCCACATGCTCCGTAAAGCACAGCTCGTCAATCCCCCGCGCAATCGCGTCCCGCATGACATCCTCCATCGGATAGGTCGAGTCGTCGCTGAACGCCGTGTGCACATGATAGTCTGCGCGCATCGTTCTCCCCCTTTTCGCTTTTCTTATTGCTAACATTCGGGACAAAATGAGCGCTTCCTCTATTTCATCTCATTATAATCTCCATGCGAACGCGCGCCGCAGTGGACAGCCCCGCACCTATCGGGTACAATACGGGAAAGGAGGTGTACCATGAACATCCTATGGGAAGCCGGGACGCGCCGCAGCGCGGCGTATGACGGCGAGAAGCGCATCGGGGTCGCAGAGATCGAGGACGAGGGCGGACGCTGGGTCATCACGCATACAGAGGTCGATCCCGCCTACGGAGGACAGGGCATCGCCCGCCGCCTGATCGAGGAGGTCATTGCGGCGGCGCGTCGCGACGGTGCAAAGATCGTCCCTCTCTGCTCCTACGCAGACAAGATGATGCGACGAACAGACAAATACGCGGATGTACTCGCCGACTGAGCGCCGCACACAAAAAGCCGCACGGAGGCATTTAACCTTCGTGCGGCTTTCGTTTGGCATGGAGAAATAAACAGCGACGCGTTCAAGGCGCCCCTTTCACAGCTTGCGCAGTTCCCCTCCCCCGTGGCGGTCAACGTCATCCAATCACACTTCGCTAACGCTTGTGTTCTTGGGACGTTTTCTCATACGAACTGTGGCCCAATCAGCTGCGTCCTTTCGGACTTGCTTCTTGGACGGGTCAGCAACGGGGGCTTTTGTATGCGGCGTATCGCATACAGCGCCCCCCCTTCTAGTACGCCGCCTTCCAGACCATCGCCTCGACGGCGGCTTTCACATCTGTAACGGGGCAGCGGTTCAGCCCCTGCCGCACGGCGCACTCGGCGACGGCGACCGCAACGGCAGCGGAGAACTCCGTGAGACGCGCGACGGGCGGGATCACCGCCGCACCCTTTGCCTCGGGCGTAAGGAACGCGCCGAGCGCGTGCGCCGCAGCGGAGATCATCTCATCTGTGACGAGCCGTGCATCGACCGCCATACTTCCAAGCCCAAGTCCCGGGTAGATGAGCGCGTTGTTCGCTTGTCCGATCTCGTACGTCGTGCCACGGTAGGACACGGGATCACGTGGAACGCCCGTTGCGACCATCGCGCGCCCGTCCGACCAGCGGATCAGATCCTCCGCCGTCGCCTCGGCAAGTTCCGTCGGATTGCTCAGGGGGAAGATGATCGGATGGTCACACCACGATGCCATTGCACGCACGATGGTCTCCGTGAACGCGCCCGGCATCGTCGACGTGCCGACGAGGATGGTCGGCTTCACCGCCATCACGGCGGCGGTCAGGCTCGTCAGCGAGTCCGCATGGTCGAACTCACTGCGGCTGCGCGCAAACGGCTTTTGCTCGGGCGTCAGATCTCCCATATCGTCAAACAGCAGCCCCTGCCTATCCACGAGGTAGAAACGCGCGCGCGCCTCCTCCTCACTCAGCCCCTGCTCGACCATCTCGCGGCAGATGCGCGCCGTGATGCCCGCGCCCGCCGTGCCCGCGCCGAAGCACATATAGGTCTGCTCCGTGAGCCTCTGCCCGTTGATCTTCATCGCGCCGAGCAACCCCGCGAGCGTGATGATGCCCGTCCCCTGACAGTCGTCGTTGAAGACGGGATAGGTCTTTTGGTAGCGGCGCAGGATAGGCGCGGCGTTCGGCCGCCCGAAGTCCTCAAAATGCAGGTAGAGTTGCGGGAAAAGCCGCTCTGCAGTCTGCACAAAGCTGTCGATGAAATCATCATACGCCTTGCCGCGCACGCGCGCGTGCCGATTGCCGAGATAGAGTGGGTCG
This sequence comes from Selenomonas sp. FOBRC6, assembly GCF_000286455.1. Classification (GTDB taxonomy): domain Bacteria; phylum Bacillota; class Negativicutes; order Selenomonadales; family Selenomonadaceae; genus Centipeda. The sequence goes on along the minus strand of NZ_ALKG01000018.1, from coordinate 10,603 downwards.
CGGAGCAGACTCTCGCGGTTCGTCCCGCAATCGAGCATGACGGGCAGCACCGACGCGGGGTCGATCCCCGCCGCCGCTGTATATACCATCAATTTTCCGACGGCGATGTCCGCGCCGTTCGTCCCCCAGTCGCCGATGCCGAGGATGCCCTCCGCATCCGTTGCAACGATCAGGCGGATCTCACGCCCGCCCGCCGCCGCGCGCAGTGTCTCCTCGATCTCCTCGGGGCGATCGGTGGAGAGATAGGCGGTCTCCTGCGGGTTGATGAACTGCTCGCTGTACTGCTGAATGCTCTCCGCGATCACGGGATCGTAGACGATCGGCATTAACTCCACGATGTGCTGACGGAATACATAGTAGAAAAGGCGGCGGTTACGGTTGAATACCTCCATGAGAAAGCGGCGCTTCTCGATCCCCGAACTCTTGCGCTCCATCTGCTGATAGATGCGCTCCGCCTGCTCCTCGATCGTGTCGATGTGCGGCGGCAGCAGCCCCGTCAGCCCATATGCGGCGCGCTCCTCTGCGCTGAACGCAGTCCCCTTGTTCCGAAACGAATCGCCCAGCAGTTCATACCCCATCTTGTCCATAATTTTCTCCTTTTGACAGATGAATATCCCTTTGTTTATATTCGAGAAACGCGCGACATTTTCCTGTATCACAGCATTTTATAATCGACGAACAAAAAAGGCTGCTGCATGAAGTCGTTTGACTCATACAACAGCTTTTTTGTTCGTGTTTCCTAAACGCTCAAGACGCCCCTTCCACCATGCTCCGCATGGTCCCCCTCCCCCCCCCGTTTCGACGGGGAAGGCTTCCAGATAGCGGCGACATACTAGCTCCCCCGTCTGAGACGGAGCCTGTGCGCGGAACCCGTAGAAGGGGCGCTCCGAGAGCAGCTCCCTTTTGTATGCGGCGGGAGGCTTTTATCCGACCGCCTTCGCCATTGCTGCGCCGAGTGCGCGGCAGCGCTCGAGTGCATCGTCATCCGGCTCGAGCTCGCAGGTCACGCCATCTGCGACCATCGCACCGCCCGCCGCATTGACGCGCTCCGTCCACGTGTCCATGAACGCGCCGCCGCCCCAGCCGTACGAGCCGAACATGCCGACCTTCACGTCCTTCAGATGGTTCTCCGCCTCGACGAAGAACGGCTCGAACTCGCCCTCGTCGAGCTCCTCCGTACCGCAGGCGGGACAGCCCATAAGGATCCCATCGTAGTCCGCGATGCGGTCAGCGGAGAAATCGCCGACGCGGATGAGCTCGCCCTCCGCGCCGCCCTTCGCAACCCCTTCCATGACCGCGTTCGCCATCGTCTCGGTATTTCCCGAGCCGCTCCAAAATACAACTGCAATCTTTGCCATGTAAAATCCTCCTTTGAATGATTTGCTTTTGCTTCTTCGATGATAACATTTATCATCTTTTGGTGCAATCTGTTTTGAATTTTTTTCTCATTACTATTTGTACTTGACAGGAATGTTATACTGTAACAAAAACGTTCAACAAAGGCAGTCTATGAAAAAAGAAACATTCAACGTGACGGGCATGACCTGCTCGGCGTGTTCGGCGCGGGTGGAACGCGCCGTAAAGAAGATGGAAGGGACGGCGGATGTCTCCGTCAATCTCCTGACGAATACGATGACGCTCGCCTATGATGCAGCAGTTACAAGCCCTGCCGCGATCATCGCCGCAGTCGAGGACGCGGGGTACGGTGCGAGCGTGAAGGGGACGGGGGGCGCACAGGCAGCTCCGCAGGGTGGAAGCGCAGCGGATGCGGGGGCGGATGCCGCAGAGAGGGCGACGCGTGCCATGCGGGCGCGGCTTCTCACGTCCATCCTCTTCCTCCTGCCGACGATGTATCTTGCGATGAGCCCGATGCTCGCGATGTGGGGCGTACCCTACGCGGCGGGATTCCAGGAAGTTTTCTGGGGCGCAGAGAATGCGCTGACGTTCGCACTTGCGCAGTTCATGCTCGTTCTCCCGATCATGTATGTGAATCGTCCATACTATGTCAATGGATTCCGCAATCTCCTGCACGGTGCGCCGAATATGGATACGCTTGTCGGGATCGGCTCGATGGCATCCGCGCTGTTCGGCGTATTCGCGATGTTCCGCATGAGCTGGGGGCTGGGGCACGGCGATCTCGCGCTCGCGGCGGAGTACAGCACGAACCTCTATTTCGAGTCGGCGGGCATGATCGTCACGCTTATCACAGTCGGTAAATACCTCGAAGCGCGGGCAAAGGGGCAGACGACGGGCGCACTCCGCGCCCTCATGCAGCTTGCACCTGTCGAGGCGACGGTCGTGCGCGGCGGCGTGGAGCAGGTCGTCCCTGTGGCGACGCTCGTCCTCGGCGATACGGTCATCGTGCGTCCCGGCGCACGCATCCCCGTGGACGGAACGGTGACGGACGGTGCGACGAGCATCGACGAATCCGCCGTGACGGGCGAATCCATGCCCGTTCCGAAAACGGCGGGCGATTCCGTGACCTCGGGCACGCTGAACGTCGAGGGGACGATTCGCTTCACCGCAACGCGTGTCGGTGAGGATACGACGATCCGTCAACTCATCCGTCTGGTGGATGATGCGAGCGGGTCAAAGGCACCCATCGCCCGTCTTGCCGACCGCGTCTCGGCGGTCTTTGTCCCCGTCGTGATTGCGATTGCCCTCACGGCGGGCGCGATCTGGCTCATGATGGGCGCGACGGTGGAGTTCGCGTTTTCCATCACGATCTCGATTCTCGTCATCTCCTGCCCCTGTGCGCTCGGGCTTGCAACCCCCGTCGCGATCATGGTCGGTACGGGGCGCGGCGCGGCGCACGGCATCCTCATCAAGTCGGGCGAGGCACTCGAAACGGCGGGGAACATCAGCGCGGTGCTGATGGACAAGACGGGCACGCTCACCGAGGGTCGCCCGCAGCTCGTCAGCATCCGTCCCGTCGGGATGGATGCTGACGCACTTGTCGCACTGGCGGCCGCGCTTGAGCAGGGCAGCGAGCACCCGATTGCGGCAGCGATTACGGGCTATGCTACGGAAAAGGGGCTGACTGTCCCCGCCGCTGCGGATTTCGCGGCGGTGTTCGGCAAGGGTGTGCGTGCGCGTGTGGCGGACGTGGACTGTGCGGCGGGCAATGCGGCTCTCCTCGCGGAGCTTGGCATCCCGCTCGCGGACGCGGTTGAGACGGCGCGGGCGGAGATGGCGGAGCGCGGCGAGACGGCACTCATCGTCGTACGCGCGGGGCGCGTCGTCGGTCTCCTCGGTGTGCGCGATGCGGAGAAGCCGACGAGTGCGGCAGCGGTCGCGCAGATGAAGGCGATGAACCTCATGCCCGTCATGCTGACAGGCGACGACGAGCGCACGGCGCGGGCAATTGCCGCGCGGCTCGGCATCACGGAGGTGATTGCGGGCGTTCTCCCTGCGGACAAACGCGCCCATGTGGAGCGTCTGCAGCGCGAGGGACACCGCGTCGCCATGATCGGCGACGGCGTGAACGACGCCCCCGCACTCGTGCAGGCGGATCTCGGCATCGCCATCGGCGCGGGCACGGATGTCGCCATCGAGAGTGCGGACGCCGTACTCGTCCGCAGCGACCTCCTCGACGCCGTGAGCGCGATCCGCCTTTCGCGCAGCGTCATGCGGAACATCAAGCAGAACCTCTTCTGGGCGTTCTTCTACAACGTCATCGGCATTCCGCTCGCGGCGGGCGTGCTCTATCCCGCCTTCGGCGTGAAACTCTCGCCCATGATCGGCGCGGCGGCAATGAGCCTGTCAAGCGTCTGCGTTGTGCTGAACGCGCTGCGTCTGCGCCTGTTTGCCATCGAACACGCACCTGCGGCGGAGACGGCGCACACGCGCCATGAGGTCACGGTCAGCCCCATCGCCTTTGCGATGGATGAGATACATGAAGAAACGGCGGACACTGCCGCCGCACAGGGAAAGGAAGATTTTACCATGGAAAAGACCATCAATGTCAAGGGCATGACCTGCCCGCACTGCGTCAAGCACGTCACCAAGGCACTCTCCGGCATGGAGGGCGTCTCCGATGTCGTCGTCGATCTCGATGCGGGCACGGCGAAGTTCAGCGCGAGCCGCGACATCGCAGACAGTGAACTCGCCGCCGTCCTCGACGATGCGGGCTATGAGATGGGCTGAGATACGAAAAGAGGTCATGCGGGAATGCTCCTGCATGACCTCTTTTGTTGGATTTTTTGTATTGCATTTTCTTTACTTTCGCATTACAATTAGGAAAAGGAGGTTGTTCCCCATGTCCAAGACTGCAACGATCAATATGCGCATCGAGCCGTCAGTCAAATCCCAAGCGGAGAATGTTTTCTCCAGCTTTGGCATCTCCGTGACTGACGCAATCAACATCTTTCTGCACGCCTCCATCATGGAGGGCGGCTTTCCCTTCCAACCGAAACAGCCCCGCTACAACCGCGAAACACTCACAGCAATGCAGGAGGCGCGCGATATCATGGATGGAAAGATCGAGGCGAAGCGATATCCGTCTCTGTCCGTGCTGATGGACGAGATGGATGCGGAGGAGCGCAATGCTTGACCTCGTTGCCACCACGCAGTTCCGCAAGGATCTGAAGAAGCTGCGAAAGCGCGGCGCAGATATCCGCAAGCTGGACACCGTCCTGCAAACGCTCTGTGCAGAAAAAATGTTGGACGAGAAGCATCGGGATCATGCCCTCGTGGGCAATTACATCGGTTTTCGTGAATGTCATATTGCGCCGGACTGGCTGCTCGTCTATGCCGTCGACAAGGGAAAGCTAATTTTGACTGCCTCCCGCACGGGGTCGCACGCCGACCTCTTCTAGCCCAGCCGATTCATTTTGAGTCGGCTTTTTATTTACAAAATGACAGATTTATCCTACAATATGTAAATCAATCTGTGAGGTGACGATGATGGAGGAAAGGCTCAGCACATCGCGGCGCGCGGTGTTCATGGAGGGCGTGCATGACGGGGTGCCGATTGCGCTCGGCTATTTCGTCGTGGCGTTCACGCTCGGGATTCTCGCAAAGACGGCGGGTCTGACCCCGTGGCAGGGCTTTGTGACGAGCGCGGTGAACATCGCGTCGGCGGGCGAGTATGCGGGCTTTACGGTGATTGCGGCGCAGGCGCCCTATGTCGAGATTGCCCTGCTGACCCTCGTCGCAAATGCGCGCTACTTCCTCATGTCCGCGGCGCTCTCACAGCGCTTCTCGCCCGAGACACCTCTCCTCCATCGCCTCGCCGTCAGTTTCGGCGTGACGGATGAGGTCTTCGGCATCACGGTCGCACGCGGCGGCACTGTGAACCCATACTACAACTACGGCGCGCTTGCGATCTCCGTCCCCGCGTGGTCGGCAGGCACGTCGGCGGGCATCCTCGCGGGCGGCATCCTCCCCTCCGCCGTTGTCTCCGCACTCTCGGTCGCGCTCTACGGGATGTTCGTCTGGGTCATCCTGCCCGCCGCAAAGAAAAATCGCCCCATTGCGGGCATGGTGCTCCTGAGCTGCGTGCTCTCACTTGCGGCGACGTACGCGCCCGTGACAGGCGAACTCTCGGGCGGCACGCGCACAATCCTTCTCACATTCCTCATCGCGGGTGTCGGTGCGGCGCTCTTCCCCATCCACGAGGAACAGGAGGGCGACCATGAATGACATCTGGCTCTACATCGCGGTCATGAGCGCCGTGACGGTCGCGATCCGCCTCATACCCGCACTCCTCCTGCGCCGCCCGATCAAGAACGTATTCGTGCGCTCCTTCCTCTTCTACGTGCCGTATGTGACGCTCACGGTCATGACCTTCCCCGCCATTGTCGAGGCGACTCGTACCCCGATCGCAGGCGCGGCGGCGTTCGTCTTTGCCCTCTTCCTCGCATGGAATGGCGCAAGCCTCTTTCGCTGCGCGGCGGGCGCCTCCATTATGGTGCTGATCGTGGAGGGGATTGTATTTTCGCTATAAAAAATAGGAGCTGCGGGCGCGCGGCTCTTTTTTATATTATGAAATTCTCATCTAAGAATTGACTGATAAAATGAGTACTTGGAGGTGAGTGCATGGATTTCGACTGTTGGACGGGGCTGCGAATCGAGGGGAAATCCTATATCGTCGCAGAGAAGATCCACTACAAGGAGAAAACGTCCGACGATGTATGGACGGAGTACGGCCTTATCACGACGGATAGCAATGCCCGCACATGGCTGAGTATCTCGGACGGCGGACTGTCGTGCAGTCTCTCCACCGCTGCGGTGGGGAGCAAGCCGCCGCGCGGCTACCGTCTGCACGACTCCGGCACGCAGGTCGTGACGGGCGTGTGGGGTAATACGGATGCCTCGGTCGGCGACGAGGCGAAATACGAACAGTACGAAAGCGCGGACGGGACAGCGACGTTCTTCGTCGAGAACTGGAGCGGCACGAAAAGCTGCTCTGCGGGGCGAAAGATAGCCGCTGCCGACATCGCTGCCGATGAGACGAGCACCGTCGCACGTCTGCGCAATCTTACGTTTTCCATGAAACAGGTACTTTCCAAAGCCGCTGGATATGTCGCTATCATTTTTGGGGTCTTCTGTGTCCTCAGCCTCTTCGACGGTGTAACCGACCTCGATGCGCGCAGCTGGCACTCTTTCCGCAGCTTCGTCGGCGTGCCCTACGCCCTGCATGAGCGCCTCTCGGATGCGCCCTACTATACGGAGGAGCAGGATGAGGGCGGTGCACGCATCTATACGGCGCAGATGGATGCGGGCACGGTCGCCCTCGACCTCATCGAGGGACTCGACGGTGAGGTACAGGATGTGACGCTCGATACTGTGGACGCAGAGGTCGCACTTGTCCTGCGCTCACGGATGGAGATCGCGCATATTGTGCCCGCACCCGATGGCACGACACGCATCGTTCTGACCGATGTGCGCGCCCCTTCCGCGCCCATCCCCATTCCACCGCCCGCAGAGACCTACCGTGACCGGGATGCAGTGCTGCTCCGCTACGCCGCGCTGGTTCGCTCAGGCAATGAGCGTGGGCGGACGGCAGTGGTGGCAGAGGATGAGGCGGCGTCGCCCATTCCCACGCCTACACCAACTGCTGCACCCGTGACCCCAGCGCCTACAGAGAGCGTGCCGCCCACAACGGACGGTACGCCGCGCCGCAATCTTCATCTTGCCAACTGACGATAGGAGAACACTCATGATCTACCTGCCCGATCTCATGCTCACCGTATTCTACGCCGCATTCGGCATCCTGCTTATGATCCTCGCCAACATCGTGATCGACTTTTTCATCCCCGGCGACTTCGCTGAGGAGATTCGGCGCGGCAACCGCGCGGTCGCGTGGCTGTCGGCGGGCTCGTTCATCGGCATCGGCGAGATCCTGCGCGCCGTCATCCTCTCCCCCGCCTATGACGCCCCTGTGCAGGATTTCGTGCAGGGCGTCCTCGCAAGCGCGGTCTATGCGGCGACCGGCATTCTCTTCTTCGTAATCGGCTTCTTTGTCATCAATGCGTGGCACCGCAAGTATGCGCTTGCCGAGGAGATCATACGCGGCAATACGGCGGCGGGCATCCTCGTCTTCGGCATCTTCGTGGGGCTCTCGCTCGTCATCAGCGGCGCTGTGCATTGAGGTGATTCTGCATGGAAAACATGGGGCGCAAGGCCGCCATCCTCGCCGCCGCATTCGCCTCGGTCGGCGCACTCGGCGCAGCGTACGTCTATCGACATGACATCGCATTCTCTATATGTGACATTATCCACCCTGAGTGGAACGCGGGCGAAGCGCGCCTCACAGACTCCTACGATCGGCGCCTCACCCTGCTCAACAACGGTGACGGCACAGAGACCGCACTCTACGACGACGATACCGCCGTCACCTTCCGCAATGACGGCGTGGGCAACCTCGTCTGGCTCTACGGCACGGCAAGCCTCCTCGCACCGCTTGCGCCGAATTACTTTGCATTTCACGGATTCTCCTACGCGGGCGGCACAATGGATCTCGCACATATGACCTACCGCACGAATGCGCCGCTCACACCGCTCCCCGGAACATTCAAGGCATCCTCCAGCAGTCCCGCCCACGGTTTTTCCCGTGGTTATACGGGGCGCGGGAACTACGACAAGAAAAGCTCACAATCGGGCGAGGTAAGCCGCAAATCTGGCTTCGGGCAGGCGGGCATCCGCTCCTCGGGAGGTTCCTAACGGTGAACAGAACGCAAACAGAAAGCTATATCGACGCACTCAATCCCAGAGTCTTCACCTATATTCAATACGCAGACTATGCAGATCGCTATCCAACACATACAGTGCATGAATTCCCGCAGGCATTCTACGATGAGATGCGCACGGCATCGGCAGGGCTGTTTCACATCTTCTGCAAGGCAGCGCAGGTACTGCAAAACGCCCCCGACGACTTTGCGCGTGCGATGGATCTGCCACGCGAACTGCTTCCCTATCTGCGCATACCGAATGCGTTCGGACTGCCGACGTGGCTCTCGCGCTTTGACTTTGTCCTCGACGAGAAAGGGCATATCCGCATGGTCGAGATCAATGCGGATACGCCCTGTTTTATTGTAGAATCCTTCTATGCCAATGGGGTTGCGGCAGCGTACCATGGCCGACGTGACCCGAACGCGGGGGCACGGGCGCAGCTGCGGGATTTCCTCACGCGCATCCACAATCAGCTTGCCGCCCCCATCGCCGATCTAAAGCGACAAATGCTCACGCACCGCCCCTTCGTATTCAGCTGCTTCGACGACTATCCCGAGGATCTGGCAACGACGCGCTTCCTCATGGAGCAGATGCAGGAGGGGGTTCCGCACGGCGATATCCGCTTCCGCTCGTTCTACGAGATGGAGATCGACGCGCGCGGCATCCCGCTCACGGACAACAGCTACGCCTCAGCGCTCTATCGGCTGCACCCGATGGAGATCCTGATCGACGAGCGCACGGCGGACGGCGAGCCGCTCGGCGCGATGTTTCTGGATCTCTATCAGGAGGGGTGCTTCGCGCTGATGAATCCGCCCGAGGCTATCCTCCTGCAAAACAAGTCCTTTATGGCACTCGTGCACGCGCTTGCGGCATCGGAGCAGTTCTTTACGCCCGATGAATGTGCGCTTGTTCGCCGCTATCTCGTCCCCTCGTATTTCGAGGACGATTTCGATGCACTCGGAGATGGCCGCTACATCCGCAAGGAGATCTGGGGACGCGAGGGACGCAACGTCCGCGTCGTACAAAAGCATTTCAACGAGCATACAACAGCATTCGAGAAGAAGATTGACTATGCAGACGAGGTGATCTGCCGAGAAAGCCGCGCGGCAATGTATCAGGACTTCGTTCGTCAGCCGCGCTTCGTCCACACGGTCGACTCCGGCACGACCGACGGCTGTCTGACCCTCTCGTGCTTCATGCTCTTTGACACGCCCTCTGCCGTCGGCGCACGCTTCTCTCCCGCTGAGATCGCGGGGACGGAGGCATACTTCGTGCCGCTCGTGATTACAGAATAACGGGCACAAGAAAAACGGAACAGGCTTTTTGCCTATTCCGTTTATCGAAACTTTGTGCTATACTGAATATGTGGCTGACGATCGTAGGTTTTCTCCCGCAAGGGAGGTGATGTGCGTGACGCTTTATGAAAAGCTGTCGCTTCTAGTTGCAGTGCTCACACTCATAACTAGCATCATTTTCAATCTGCTACACTTGTAAGCAGAAAAAAGAACCTATCGCAAGGTAACGACGGCTCTTTCTTCAAGCACAAAGAATAATGGGGAGAGACCGACGTCACTACTCGTCAGTCACTCTTTCTGTGTCTTTATTATACCCGCATCAAAAAAACCTGTCAAGTCTCCCTGCTCCGCTCCCAGTAACTCCCCGCGAGGAAGAAGAGGAGCGATACTGTGATGCCGACGGCGATCGGGTGCAGCCCGAACGGTTTGAATCCCGCCGCCATCGCCGCGCAGTAGACGACGGTGCCGCCCGCCATCGCGGCAAGCGCGCCCGTCCGCCGCGCCCATTTCGTAAAGAGACCAAAGACGAGCACCCAGAAGAACGCCGTCTCAAGCCCGCCGAACGCGAACATATTGATGAGCCAGATCAGGGACGGCGGCGCAATGGCGAGGACGAAGACGATGATGCCGAGCACGGCGGTGACGCCCATCGAGAGGCGCCGCAACGTTTTCTCGGACACGAACACACCACGCTTCTGCTTATGGTGGAGGTAGACATCCTTCACCACCGCCGACGATGCGACGATGAGTACGCCCGAGATCGTCGAGATCGACGCCGCCAGCGGCCCGATGATCGCAAGCCCCAAGAGCTCCGGCGGCATGACGTGCGCCATGAGCTGCGGAATCACACTGTCAACGCCCCCAAGCGCCTTTGCATCGACACCGAGCACCCCGCGTCCGAGTACACCGACGAGATTCACGGCGATGTTCATAAAGGCAATGACGACTGTGCCGATAATCATCGCACGGTGCATATCGCGGCTGCTCCGATAGCTGATGCCGCGCACGACCGACTGCGGCAGCGCAATCGTGAGCGCGCCCACGAGCAGCCACTGCGAGATGTAGAGGGAGATCGGCATGCGCCCCGCTGCCGTCGGCGTCAGCATCTCGGGATGTGCCGCGCGCAGATTCGC
>NZ_ALKG01000017.1 GCF_000286455.1 Selenomonas sp. FOBRC6 | reverse complement strand
TTTATTGCCCGCACTTTGTCGGCAAATCCTCCACAGAGCACCACTCTGCGTCCGGTTTGCCTCCTCGTTCGGACGAAAAAATCTACGACAATCTGACGGACTTCATTATTATCAGCGATTCCTTAATACCACAAATATATAGGGCTGTTGTACAAAGTTATTTGACTTTGTACAACAGCCCTATTATTATACCCTGCCATAGACGCTGAGTCACAGCAGTTCATATCTACCCATTCCTGCGCACAAATCTCTCCCAAATCTCCATATATGCCGCCTCCACATCGCGGACATACGTGCGTGCATCCGTGAGCGGCGAATGCGCCAATATACTGCGCAGATTCGTGCGCAGGGCGTGCAGGGTATCGGATGAGGAGGCGAGGGCTGCCGCGATCTGCACGTAGCCCTCGGGCGTTGCCGCGATGAGCTCCGCGAGTCCCGCATTGATGAGCAGGCTTTCCCCGAAGCGTGCGCCGTGGCTCGCCCCGCGCATGGTGACGACAGGCACGCCCATCGCAAGCGCCTCGCAGGTCGTGATACCGCCCGTATAGGGAAAGGTGTCGAGCGCAATGTCCATATCCCCGTACTCCGCGAGATGATTCGAGCCGAATCCGCGCATCTCGACGCGCTCCGTGGGAATCCCGCAGCGTGCAAAGCGCTCCTCTGCGATCTCTCGCCCCTCGGCGCTCCCGAAGAGCTTGCTCTTGAGGAGGAGGCGCGAGCACGGCACCGTCTCGAGCAGCACGCCCCAGAGGCGCAGCACCTCATCTGTCACCTTGCTGAAATTGTTAAAGCTGCCGAAGGTCACATAGCCGTTTCGCTCCATTGGCGGCTCTGCGATGGAGGGAAGATCCTCGGGCAGTATGTAGCAGAAGTGGCTGTGCGGGAGGCGGATCATCTCCTCGGTAAAGGCAGCGTCCTCTGCACCGGCAGGATCGACGTGCACATCCGAGAGCATATAGTCAACTGTCGCAAGCCCCGTCGTATTGAAGTATCCGATGCCCGTCACCTGCACGGGCGCAGGTTTATGGGCGAGCACGGGCAGCGCGTTGTGCTGCGTATGCCCCGCCAGATCCACGAGGATGTCAATCTCGTCGCTGTGCACAAGTGCCGCCGTCTCCTCCGCTGCCATGCCCGAGATATTGTGCCACATATCGACCGCCGTGCGAAACTCCTGCGAGAGACCGTCCTCCGCGCACTTTGCATAGCAGTACACAGCGAAACGCGTGCGGTCGTAGGCGGTGAGGAGCGGGCGCACGAGCGTGCCGACGGGGTGCGTGCGCAGATCGGGCGAAATGTAGCCGATGCGGATGTGGTCATGTCCGCACCGCGCATCCGACGCAGTTGAGAGCGGGCGAACATCCGCATAGAGCGCCCCGTAGCCGCGTGCGAGCTTCGCATACGCGGCACGCCGCTCTGAGGGTAGATAGTTCGAGGCAAAGAGCGCGTTGCTGTACTCGACCGCCTTCTTTTCACGAACCATCTCAAGGCGGCTCGAGGCGAGAAATGCCTCCACCGCCTCCGAACTCTCTCCCGTCAGCGTCAGAGCCTCCCCGAGGAGACTGTACGCGCTCGCGAGAAATACCCTGTGATAGTCGGCTCTGTCCTCAGCCGCAATGCGCTCCTCAAGCATCGCGATGCACGCGCGCAGATGCGCAATCTGTGTGCGGAACTTCCCCTCCGCGCGGTCGATGTAGATCTCCTGACGCGCTGCCCCTGCATGGTGGGGCTCGATTGCGCGAATCCGCGCGATCTCCGCGCGTGCCTCCTCGTATCGCTCCAGCCCCGTCAGTGCCGCCGCACGGATATAGCGCATCTCCACATCCTTGGGCAGAGCCGCGAGCAGCTCCGCCGCCGTCTCGGCCGCGCGTGCGTACTCCTTTGCCTCGTACAGCGCATTCGCCCGCATCAGCAGCTCCTGCCGTCGCGCCGCTATGTTCTTCATGCGCTCACCTCCATCCGCTTTATTCGACGATGAGTCACAAAATCCCTTTTAGCGTGCTATGCGTGCTCCGTAGCAAACCCTAGTGGAGCAAGCGGAGGAAAGGGCTCGTTCTGCCCCCTGCGGATTTTAACCGTTCAAGCGAAGCGCGTTTGGAATCCGCAGGTATTTAGGCAGATAAGAGCCCGACCACTTGCGTAACGAGGGTTCTGCGAGGAGCACGCAAGCAGAAAAGCCCCCACATTCCCCGCAAACATAGACTTTTCCGCGTGAAAATGCTATAATCAACGTGGTATTTTATGGAACGAATACAAAGAGGTGACATTTTGGATCTGGATTTTGGACAGGGGCGCATCGTCCCGGTCAACCTCGAACACGAGATGAAGAACTCCTACATCGACTACGCGATGAGCGTCATCGTCGCACGCGCCCTGCCTGACGTGCGCGACGGTCTGAAGCCCGTACACCGCCGCATCCTCTACGCGATGCAGGGCTCGGGCATGACGAGCTCCAAGCCGTACAAAAAGTCAGCGCGTATCGTCGGTGAAGTGCTCGGTAAATATCACCCGCACGGCGACACCTCCGTCTACGACGCGATCGTCCGCATGGCGCAGGACTTCTCCATGCGCTATATGCTCGCGGACGGGCACGGCAACTTCGGCTCGGTCGACGGCGACTCGGCGGCGGCAATGCGCTACACCGAGGTACGCATGTCGAAGATCGCAGAGCTCATGCTGCGCGACATCGACAAGGAAACGGTAGACTTCACGGACAACTACGACGGCTCGGAGAAAGAGCCGACCGTTCTCCCTGCGAAGTTCCCGCAGCTGCTCGTCAACGGCACGGCGGGCATCGCCGTCGGCATGGCGACGAACATTCCGCCGCACAACATGGTCGAGGTCATCAACGGCACACTGATGCTCATTGACAATCCTGAGACGACCATCGAGGAACTCATGGGCGTTATCAAGGGCCCCGACTTCCCGACGGCAGGGCTCATCCTCGGCACCGAGGAGATCCGCAAGGCATATACGACGGGACGCGGCGTGGTTAAGATGCGTGCCCGTGCCCACATTGAAACCATGAGCAACGGGAAGCCGCGCATCATTGTCACCGAGCTCCCGTACCAGGTCAACAAAGCACGTCTCATTGAGAAGATCGCCGAGCTCGTCCGCGACAAGCAGATCGACGGTGTGACGGATCTGCGCGACGAATCCGACCGCAGTGGTATGCGCATCGTCATTGAGCTGCGCCGCGACAGTGCTCCCAACGTCATACTGAACCAACTTTATAAGCACACGCAGCTGCAGGACAGCTTCGGCATAATCATGCTCGCCCTCGTGGACGGGCAGCCCGTCATCATGAACATCAAGCAGATGCTCGGGCACTACATCAGCCATCAGGAAAACGTCATCACGCGGCGCACGCAGTATGAGCTCGCAAAGGCGGAGGCACGCGCCCATATCCTCGAAGGACTGACCATTGCCCTCGATCATCTGGACGCTGTCATTACAACGATTCGCGAGAGCCGTACGGCAGACATTGCACGCACGGCACTCATGGATGGGTTCAAGCTTACGGAGAAGCAGGCACAGGCGATCCTCGACCTCAGACTGCAGCGTCTCACGGGACTGGAGCGCGAGAAGATCGAGGAGGAGTACCAAGAGGTACTGCGGATGATCGAGGAGCTGAAGGGCATCCTCGCCGACCGTATGAAGGTACTCGCCATCATCAAGAACGAGCTCATCGAGGTGCGTGACAAGTATGGCGACGAACGCCGCACGGAGATCACATTTGACGCGAGCGAAATGGACATCAAGGACCTCATCGCCGAGGAGGATGTCGTCGTCACGCTCACGCTCAACAACTACATCAAGCGGATTCCGCTCGACACCTACCGCCGTCAGCGGCGCGGGGGCGTCGGCGTGAAGGGCATGGGGACGAAGGAGACCGACATCGTCAGCGACCTCCTCATCACGACAACGCACCACGACATCCTCTTCTTTACCAACCGCGGGCGTGCGTTTGTGCTGAAGGCGTACGAGATCCCGGAGAGCGGGCGGCAGGCGAAGGGCACCGCCATCGTCAACCTCCTCGCCGTTGAGAGCGACGAGCGCATCACCGCCGTCATCCAGATCAAGGAGTTCCGCCCCGACCGCTTCCTCTTCCTCGGCACGAAGCGCGGCATTGTAAAAAAGACGCCGCTCATTGAGTTCGCAAACATCCGCAAGAGCGGTCTGCGGGCGGTCAACCTCGACGAGGACGACGAGCTGATCGGCGTGAAGTTCACCGACGGTGAGAACCGCATCATGCTCGGCACGCGTCACGGCAAGGCAATCGCCTTTCCCGAGGACGGCGTGCGCTCCATGGGACGCGTCACACGCGGCGTGCGCGGCATCAATCTCAGCGACGGCGATGAGGTCGTCGCGATGGACATCCTGAAGCAGGGCTCCGAGGTGCTCACCGTCACCGAGGGCGGCTACGGCAAGCGTACCACCGCCGAGGAGTACCGCACGCAGACGCGCGGCGGCAAGGGACTCATCAACATGAAGGTCACGGAAAAGACCGGTCCCGTCGTCGGCATCCGCGTCGTGAGGGAGAATCAGGAGCTCATGCTGATCACGACAGAGGGCATCGTCATCCGTACCACGGTCGACGAGATTTCCCTCATCAGCCGCAACACGCAGGGCGTGAAGCTCATGACCCTCGGCGAAAGCGACCGCGTCGCCTCGATGGCGACGATGAACCGCATCGTTGACGCGCCGAGCGAGTGAGTATAGGATAAACATCAAACTGTATGATAAGGTAAGGCTTAAAACCGGTGAGACCGCCAGCATCGTAGAGATTTATGAGAGCGGTGTCGCCTATGAAGCCGATATTGATCGTCCTGATGGCTGCATTGATACTGATACGATACAACAGGAGGATATTGTCGCCATCGTGACGGAAAATGCCACATAATTTTCCAACAAAACGCTCCGCTTCTCACCCAGAGAAACGAAGCGTTTTTACGTGCAATAATATGAACTTCAGCGATATGTGGCGAGGTATTCAGTCCAGATCTCCTCGGGGACGAGTCGGCCGCCCGTCGCCCACGCGATCTGCGTCGCATTCCCGAGGCGCTCTGGCGTAAGTCCATGCATGGCGCAGTAAGCGCGCGCATCGGGGAAGCGCAGGAGTCCGAGCGGCCCTGCAAACGAGGCGCAGCTCGACGGCTCGATGCGGATGCCCTCGCTCGCATTGAGGTCGCGCAGATAGTCGTAAAGATGCGCCTCCGAGACCGTAAATACACCCGCCATATGGTTCGTCATGATGCGCGTCACGAGGCTGGATGGGCTGGCACAGGCGAGACCGTCCGCATCCGTCTTGCCCGCGATGCCGATGTCGTGTACACTCACCTGCTCGTATCGCTGCGTCGCAACGCCAAGGAGGACGGAGGGGCACTGGGCAGGCTCGACAAAGAAGCAGTGCACGTTGTCATGATAGAGTCGTCGCAGACCGTAGGAGACACCGCCCGGTGCGCCGCCGACGCCAGCGGGGATATAGACAATGAGCGGATGTTCGCTGTCTACTGTAATGTCAAGACCAGCAAGCTGTGCGGCAAGACGCTCGGCGGCGGCGGCGTAGCCGAGGAAGAGGTCGACGGATTTCTCATCATCGACGAAGTGGCTCATGGAGTCGGCGTCCGAGGCGCGTCGCCCTTCTGCAACCGCGCGCGAGTAATCATCCGCATACTCGATGACCTCAACGCCGTGGCTGCGCAGGAGGTTCTTTTTCCACGCCTTTGCATCCGCCGACATATGCACACACACGCGGAAGCCGATCGCCGCACTCATGATGCCGATGGACATGCCGAGGTTGCCTGTGGAACCGACCTGCATGGTGTAGCGCGCGAAAAAATCACGCATATCGGCGAGTTTGCCATAGTCGTCATCTATGGTCAAAAGTCCTGCACCGATCGCCAGATCCTCCGCGTGTTTCAGCACCTCATAGATGCCACCGCGCGCCTTGACGGAGCCCGCAATGGCGAGGTGGCTGTCCATCTTGAGCAGGAGGCGGCCGGGGATCACGGCGTGATACTCTGCCGCAAGGCGCTGCTGCATCTTCGGAATCGGGCGCAGGGGCGACTCGATAAGTCCGTTCGTCTCCTCCGTCTCGGGAAATGCACGACGGATGAACGGGGCAAAGCGCTGGAGCCGCGCAGCTGCATCCGCAATATCTGCATCGGATACGACGAGCTGAGAGAGGCCGTCCACCATGTCAAACGGCAGGAGGCGCGGGTTGATCCACGCGGTCTCCTCTGCATCCGCAACCGCGCGCAGTGCGGGGTCAGCGGCGATCATTGACTCTGCATTCATTGAAAAATATCCTCCTATTCACCTACTGTACGACAGCGACGGAGCCGTCGCTGCTGATGGCGCGGCAGACGTCGGTATAGACCTCGACGAATTCGTAGCCGCCGCGCGCAGGGGCTGCTCCGCCGCGTCGAAATCGGTCACAAGGCTCGTGAGGATGCGGTCGAGCTCCTGCACGAGAGTGCGCAGGGGCGGCTGCTGTTCAAAGACTTGCTTTAGATGATTGTAGAATTTCTCGTGCAGATATGCACCACCGAGGACGCGCTGCATGTGGACGATCAGCGGACTGTACTTCGCGAGGTAGGGATAGTTGTCCTCCTCGGGTTTTTCCGGCTGCATGACGTCGAGTGCCTTTTTCCAGCGGCGCTCCTGCTCCTCGACAAAGCCCGCCTTCTCCGAGAGACGCTCGATCCACGCATCGATCTGGCGTGTAAGTAGACCCTCTGTATCGCGCCCGAGGAGGCCACTCGCGTAGGCGTCGACGATGAGGATCGACTTGCGGTCGAGCGATGTCTCGTCCTGCCGCATGAGGTAGTGCTGTGCCCAGCGCAGGGCGGATGCACTGCGCTCCGCGCGGCGGCAGACGAGTGCAAAGAAGAGCGCGGTCTTCTCCTCGTCGCGGCGCAGGGCTTCCTTCAGCGCGCGCTGTGCGATCTCCTCGTTGTCGCTGATCCACGCGGAGAGTGCGACAAGCGCAGGCGCGAGCTAGTACTCGGGCGCGCGCAGCATCAGTTCCTCACTCGCTGCGCGGATTGTCTCCTGCCGCACGATGGCAAGGTCATTCGCCTGCAATATTCCCTTTGTTGTGCGGCGGATGACGGCGTAATGTCCATACTTTTGCTCGAGCTCCTGCCGCAGCTTCACGAGACGGGTTTCCGCCAGCTGTGCCCGGCTCGAGAGTTTCTGCGCATCCACGAATGCGTGGAAGTCCTGCGTCAGCTCCTCGAGATCGTCGCGCAGACTCTCGACCTGGCCGCTGACGGCAATCACATTCCCATTCGTTGTGTCGATATAGTCGCCCAGTTCCCGCAGACGGTTCGCGATATGCGACAAATCCGCCTACGCGATCACCCGATTACTCATACATTTCCTTTCTTTCTTCCAATGATACGAGATGATTATAGCATTGATTGTCGTTTTCGAGAAGCAGGAAATGACAAAAGCTCCGCCTCTCGCAGGAAACGGAGCTTTTTGTTACAGTTTCATCTGCCGCACGGCTTCAGTCGTGCGAATCTTCTTTTCCATGGCGCTCGGCGGGAGGATCTTCAGCACCTCGGTGTAGACGAGGTCGACGAGGAAGAACTGTGCCATTTTTGACGCGATTGAGCCGGTCTCGAGCGGGGTCTCCTCGGCGATGTAGGTGAGGCTCACGTCGGAGACGCGGCGCAGGCTGGACGGATGGTTCTCCGTGAGGGAGATGATCCTGAGGCCGTGCGCACGCGCGATGTCGACGGTCTCGAGGATCTCTGCGGTCTCGCCCGAGTGCGAGATGGCAAAGATGACGTCGCCCGGTTCCATGATGGCAGCGATCATGCGCATTGTGTGGTTGTCGCGCGGGGCGATGCAGTTCATGCCGATGCGCAGGAATTTGAAATAGGAGTCCTGCGCGATGATGCCTGAGTAGCCCAGCCCGATGAACGCGATGCGCTGCGCCCCAATGAGGAGATCCGCACAGGCGTCGATGGTCTCGTTGCGGATGATGTCCTGTGTCTTCTCGAGCGCGATCATGTTCGCGGAGAGGAGCTTGCGCGCGGTTTCGCGTGCACTCTCGTTGTTTCGAATGTTGCCGCGGTCGAGGTAACGTCCAAGCTCCGCGCCCTCCTCGGCGAGCGCCGCCTTGAAGTCGGCGAGGCTCGCAAAGCCCATCTTCCGCACAAAGCGTGTGCAGGTCGCCTCCGCCGTGCCGCACGCCTGCGCAATCTCGCGGATGGTCATGCGCGGGATGTCCGTAAGGCGTGTGCGGATGCAGTTGATGATTTTGCGGTCGCCCTTGGAGACACGGAACGGCGGATTGTCGAGCCGGCTGAGTATCTTCATTCATATCACCTTCTGTCTCTCATTATATCTCAAAATAAAAACGCCGTCCATCGGGCGGCGTTCCGTTCAATCTTTAAATATCCCAACCATGCTCCTGCAAGAAATGTACGAGCGCGCCGAGCATCCCCGCATCGTTTCCTGTTGCAGCAAATGCGATCTTGGTCACCTCGTAGACGCGCGGCGGTAAACGATCGCGGAGTGCTGCTTCAAGGGGCGGGCGCAGCGCCGACTCCTGCGCCATGATGCCGCCGCCGAGGACAATGCACTCAGGATTGACGACTGCGACGACATTGGTGATTGCATCCGCAAGCGCGGTGACGAGCGCGGTGACTTCCTCTGCCGCCGCAGGGTCGCCCTTGGCGAGGAGATCGAATACGGCGCGCCCGTCGATGCTGCCCGAGGGCAGTCCCTTTGTGCGGCAGACGGAGCTGACGAGATGGGTTGCGGAGCAGCGGTCATGCAGACGTCCGCCAGGGACGCGCATATAGGCGATCTCGCCCGCGCTCATGGACGCACCGTGTACGATGTGCCCGTCCAGGATGAGCGCCCCCCCGATGCTCGTACCGATGGTCATGGCAAAGAGGGAGGAGCAGCCCCGTCCCGCGCCCTTCCACATCTCGCCGAGTGCGGCGCAGTTGACATCGTTCTCGACGGAGGTGAGGAGGCCGAATGTATCGTGCATCAGGGCTTTCCAGTTCGTGCCCGTGTAGCTCGGGATGGCATCCTCAAGGGAGTATACGATGCAGCCCTCCTGAGGATCAACCATGCCTGCTGTGGAGATGGCGACGCCCTTCACCGCATGTGCCGCCAAAGCCTCACGCACGATCGCCGTGACTTTGCGGACGATACCTGCGCCGCCGTGCTCCTTTGCCTCGGTGGGGACAGAGCCGTGCGTGAGGAATTTGCCCTCCGCAGTTGCGACGCCGTATTTGATGGCGGTGCCGCCGATGTCGATGCAGATAACCATGGATTCTCCTCCGTTCTATCCCCTCTATTCCACTCGCACCTTGAAAATCCCCTTTTTCAGCGGTGCCGCCTCGTCCACCTTCACACCGGAGCGGTGGACGTCCTCGGGGTAGCAGATGAGGAAGTCACCGGGACGCATGATGGTCGAGGACGTGACTGCGCCGTCTGCGGGCACGTAGTCCTTGTCCTCCTCGTAGGGATGCGTCTGCATTCGCTCGATGAGGCTCACGTCAATGCGTTCCGTGCCCTCAGCGAGGACGTGGATGTCGATGTAGGCGCGATGCGCCTCCCAGATCTTTTCGCTGCGTTCGCCCGTGGTATAGTGGGCGATGTTGACGTAGACATCCTCGCCGTCGATGTCGTTGCGCCCCGTGGGCAGCGCCGCGAGGTCGTGCTCCCGTGCAAAAGCAAGCGCCTGCTGGATGCGCGGCGGGAGAAATGCATAGGTCTTTTCGTGATAGATGCTGCCGTAGATCATAGAAACCTCCCTAAGCAATCAGGATATGATACTCCACGCAAACGCTTAGTTACGCAAGCGGTCGCGTTCTCGTTCGCCTAAATACCTGCGGACTTCTTAAACGCGCTTCGCTTGAACGAAAGAAATCCGCAGGGGGCGAGTCGAACGCTATTCTCCGCTTGCTTCACTAGGGTTTGCTTAGGCGTATCATATCACATTTCAGCCCTTCGAGCTACCGACCGTCGTGCCCGCAGGCGCCTCGTAGTTCGGATCGGTGAGGCGGCTCACGAGCGAGCCGACGACAAGCGAGATGACGATGGTGATGAGGGTGTACGACCAGAACGATACGGCAGGGACGAAATACTTGAGGTAGAGGACAACCGCCATTGCGACGATGAAGCCTGCGAGCGCGCCCGCTGCATTTGCCTTGCGGCAGAACGCACCGAGGACGAACATGCCCGCGAGCGCCCCGAGCGCAAGCCCGATGAAGCTGTTGAACCACTGGTACGCCGAGCGGATGTCGCTGCCCGCCATGATGATGGCGACGACGATGGAGAGGATGCCGATGCCGAGGGAGATGAGCTGTGCGATGCGCGTCTGCGTCTTCTCCGGGACGTTCGGGTTGAGGACAGACTGGATGTCGAGCACCCAGCTGGTGGCAACGGAGTTGATGCCCGTGGAGAGCGTGGACTGCGCTGCGGCAAAGAGTGCGGCGAGCAGGATGCCCGTCAGGCCTGCGGGCAGCTCATACGTGATGTAGGCTGCGAGCACGAGATCGCGGCGATCCGTTGTGAGGAGATCGGGGTTCTGCTGATAGAAGACGAAGAGCGCCGTACCGACGAGGAAGAAGACCGTTGCGGCAAAGATGGAGACAGCGCCGTTGCCGAGCGTCATCTTGTTCAGCTGCTTCATATCCGTCGTCGTGGTGAAACGCTGCACAATATCCTGACTGGACACATAGGATGCAAACGTGCCAAGACCGCCGCCGATAAAGATGATGAAGACACTGCTCGACACAATGTCGGGGCTGAACCAGACCTCGTTCTCGAGCATGAATTTATGCCCTGTCGTGAGCGTATCCCAGATCGTGCCCCAGCCGCCGTGGATATTGTTAATCATAACGATGAGCGAGAGCGCGATGCCGACGATGAGGACGGTCCCTTGGATGAAGTCGG
This sequence comes from Selenomonas sp. FOBRC6, assembly GCF_000286455.1. Taxonomy (GTDB): domain Bacteria; phylum Bacillota; class Negativicutes; order Selenomonadales; family Selenomonadaceae; genus Centipeda. The sequence continues at coordinate 2,371 of NZ_ALKG01000017.1, read as the reverse complement.
TGTAGAGAACTGCCTTCAGACCGCCCGAGTAGGAGTAGATGATGGCGATGACACCCATGACGACGATCAGCATGTTGACATCAAGACCCGTGACCTCCGAGAGCGCCATCGAGGGCAGATACATGATGATGGACATACGTCCCAGCTGGTAGACGATGAACATGAGTGCGCCGAGCATGCGGAGTCTGCCGCTCTCAAAGCGCTTTTCGAGGTAGTGATATGCCGTGTCGATCTCGAGACGGCTGTAGATCGGCAGGAAGTAGCGAATCGTGAGGGGAATCGCGAACAGCATGCCGAGCTGCGCCCACCAGAAGATCCACGAGCCGTGATAGGAGTTGCCCGGGATGGCGAGGAATGAGATGGGGCTGAGCAGCGTCGCAAAGATGGAGACGCAGGTGACGTACCACGGGATTGTACCGTCGCCCTTGAAGAACTCCTTGCCCTTCATTTCCTTCTTCGAGTAGTAGAGGCCTGCGAGCAGGACGCCGAGCAGGTAGATGACGAGGACTGCCGTGTCAATCCAGGTAAAACCCTGATGCATAGGTATCTCCTCCTAAAAGGAATACAACGATTTATAAGATTCGGAGTCTTGTGCGCGCCATCGCCTCCGACAGAGGCGATGGCGCGCACATTTTAGTAATCCCTTAGAAATACTTCTTGTAGATCTCTTTGGCGCGTGCACGCATCTCGGGCGTGTACGGCTTCATCGGCTCGCGGCAGTAGCCCGCCTCGATGCCCTGCTCCTCGAGGAGGAGCTTGATCGTGCCGTAGAGGCCGTTGTCGAGAATGTCCGTGATGAGGTCATTCGTGACGTGCTGGATTTCGAGTGCCTCGCTGATTTTCTCGGCACGCGCGAGGTCGTAGATCTGACGTGCACGCGCGGCGTTGACGTTGTAGGTGGAGCCGATTGCGCCGTCGATGCCAAGGACGGTCGCAGGCAGCAGCATCTCGTCGAATCCGGCGAAGATGAGCTTGTCCGGGAATGTCTTGCGCATGCGCTCGAGCAGGTAGAAGTCGCCCTGCGTGAATTTGACGCCGACGATTTTCTTGTTCTCGAAGAGTTTTGCAAACTGCGCGATGCTGAAGTTCACGCCCGTGAGGAAGGGGATGAAGTAGATGACCATGCGCGTGTCGACCTCCGCGAGGATGGTCTCGTAGTAGTGGCGCACCTCGTCGAAGTCGAATTTGTAGTAGAACGGCGTGACGGCGCTGATGGCGTCGTAGCCGAGGTCGACAACGAATTTTGCGAGCTCGACGGATTCCTTGAGGTTGACGGAGCCGACCTGCGCCATGAGGGTGATGTCGCTCTTCGCCTCGTCCTTGGCAATCTCGAAGATGCGCTTCTTCTCGTCCGTCGAGAGCATGAAGTTCTCGCCCGTGCTGCCGCCGACGTAGAGTCCGTCCATCTTGTTGTGGTCGATGTTGTGGCGGATGATCTGGCGCAGCCCCTTCTCGTTGATCGTGCCGTCCTCATGGAAGGCGCCGGGCAGTGCGGAATAAAGGCCTTTGAGTTCTCTCATGATGATTTCCTCCTTATAAATGGATGGTTGAAATGCCGTATCTTTTACGCAATCGCGTCGGTGAAGCGGCGCGCAATGAGCTGTGGGCGGGTGATGGCGGAGCCGACGATGGCGCCGAAGACACCCGTCTGCATCGCCTCCACGAGTTCCTCAGGGGTATTGATCCGCCCCTCGGCAAAGACGGGGATGGGCGCGTCCTTCGCCAGATGCTCCATCAGTGTGTAGTCGGGTCCCTCGATCTGCGGGCTGTACGGGGTGTAGCCTGACATCGTGGTCGAGATCGCATCGACGCCGAGCTCCGCCGCCGTCATGCCCTCCTCATACGTCGAGATGTCGGCGAGCACGAGGCGGTGTGCCTCGTGGATGCGTGCAATGAGGTCGCGCACATGGGTGTGCTGCGGGCGCTCACGATCGGTCATATCGAGTGCGATCATCTCGCAGCCCGTTCCGATCAGTGCCTCCACCTCGCGCATGGTCGGCGTGATGTAGATGGGAGAGTCGGCGTAGTTTTGCTTGATGAGTCCGATGACGGGCAGCTGCGCCTCGCTGCGGATCTCCTCGATGTCTGCGACGCTCTGTGCGCGGATCGCACACGCGCCGCCCTCCTTTGCTGCACGCGCCATGCGCCCCATGATGAACGGGCTGTGCAACGGCTCATCGGGCAGTGCCTGACAGGAAATGATGAGTTTTCCCTTCACGGCTGAAAAGAAATCCATAAAAAGTCCTCCAATTTATTATTATTTATCATAATTTATAGCATAATATTTTATATTATTTTGTTGAGTGCTGTTTTATATGTGATACCGCCGCGCGAACACCTCGTTACGCAAGTGATCGCGTGCTTATTTGCC
>NZ_ALKG01000016.1 GCF_000286455.1 Selenomonas sp. FOBRC6 | reverse complement strand
GTGCACATGGTCGAGACGATCAACAAGCTCATCCGCATCTCACGCCAGCTCCTGCAGGAACTTGGACGTGACCCGCGCCCCGAGGAGATTGCAAAGGAGATGGGCATCAGTGTCGCACGCGTCCATGAGATCATGAAGATCGCGCAGGAGCCTGTGTCGCTTGAGACGCCGATCGGCGAGGAGGAGGACTCCCACCTCGGCGACTTCATCGAGGACGAGGCTGCGCCCGCACCCGCAGAGGCTGCGTCGTTCATGCTCCTGCGCGAGCAGCTCGAGGAGGTCTTGGAGACGCTGACCGACCGCGAGAAGAACGTCCTGCGTCTGCGCTTCGGGCTTGAGGATGGGCGTTCGCGCACCCTCGAGGAGGTCGGGCAGAGCTTCGGTGTGACGCGTGAGCGCATTCGCCAGATCGAGGCGAAAGCACTGAGGAAGCTCCGGCATCCGAGCCGTAGCAAGGTGCTGCGTGACTTTCTTGAGTGAGATGTGTTGACGAAACATTTCTTTTATCGTATAATAGACATACAAAAGGCACTGCCGGTAAAACGGTTAGTTCCCAGACTTCATATGTAGGTAAGATTACCCGCCAAAGTTGGTCGCTCAGGCGGGTTTTCTTATGGTCTTAAAGCTACGACACAGATCGTTATGAGAAACACGACTGTTAAAAAATCGTAAAGAGTCATAAGTCTCGCCCCCTCTCGAGGGACGAACCGCCTACCGTTAAGCAGTGCCTGTCTGCATTATAACACGCATGTTTCCAACGTACAAGCAATATTTCTCTTGACAGGAGGGCATGTTGCCCTTATAATACGCATGTCTGAAACATTCCTCGATAGCTCAGTCGGTAGAGCGTCTGACTGTTAATCAGAATGTCACTGGTTCGAGTCCAGTTCGAGGAGCCATTTGCAACAACAGGAGTGTAACGCAGCAGTTACACTCCTTTCTTATGTCTGTTATAGATTGTTTGGAGTGATGAGGTGTGCGTCCCTAAGCGAA
>NZ_ALKG01000015.1 GCF_000286455.1 Selenomonas sp. FOBRC6 | reverse complement strand
GGGGGCTGTCTTCGGCGGCAGTGGTGCCTCGGCAAGCAAGAACAAGGTCTACTTGAACGGCGCGCAGGTGACGGGTGACGTCTACGGCGGCAATGCTGCCTCGGCAGACGAGAACGAAGTCCATCTGAACGGCGCGACGGTGACGAGTGCCGTCTTTGGCGGCGCGGCAGCCGGCACGGGTAATCTGCTCAGTGTCAAGGGCGTGAACAGAGCCGGGTGGATTGCGGGCTTCCAAAAGGTCACGTTCGATGCGACGGATGTCGCTGCGGGTGCGACCATGCTGGATGTGAACGGCGGCGTGGGCACAACGTTTGAGAGGGACGCGATTGACGCCACAGGCAGTACCGTGAACGGCGGCATTACGCTCCTGCACAATGCGAACGGCATCACGGTCAACGGACTTGCTGCGACCGATAACATTCTGAAATCCGAGACGGACGCAACGACGGAAAAGAACATTTCCGTTCATAAGACAGGCAGCAATATCACGGACATCCGCTACGAGGGCTACCGGTTCGCGGGTGTAACGACCCCTGTTATCGACGGGGGAGAAGCGTTCGGCGGCATCTCGAAGGCGGGCAACGCAACGCACGATAATGTGATCACCGTAAACGGCGACTATACGAACGTCTACGGCGGTCATACGAGCGGCACGGGCACGACAGCTGTCGAGAAGAAGAACAGCCATGACAATACGGTCACCATCACGGGCGGCACGCTCGGCACGGTCTACGGCGGCTATACGGCGGCGGCAGACGGCACGACGAATCACAATACCGTCACGCTTGCGGGCGGCACGGTCACGGGCACGGTCTCGGGCGGCAACCGCACGGCGGACGGCAATACGCTGAACGTCGTGGGCATGAACAACCGTGCGGGCAGTGTCGAGAACTTCCAAAACATGAACTTCGATGCGACGGGCGCAGTAAAGAACAGCACGCTGCTGACCGTCACGGGCAACGCCGCGACCAAGGTCGACTGGACGAAGCTCACGGCGAAGGGAACGGCGGTGAAACCGCTCACCCTGCTGAAGAACGAGAGCGGCATCGACCTCACGAGCTACACGGGCGCGGCGAAGTCCGAGACGACGGACACGGCGGAAACGAACATCGATGTCCGCAAGAACAGCCTCGGCAGAATCACCGCAATCACCTACGAGGGCTACCAGTTCGCCGGCGCAGAGACTGCGAGCGTCATAGGTACTGACGCCTACGGCGGCATCTCGCGGGCGGGCAACGCAACGCACGATAACGCGATCACCGTCAACGGCAACTATGCGAACGTGTATGGCGGTCACACGAGCGGCATGAGCACAACAGCTGTCGAGAAGAAGAACAGCCATGACAATACGGTCACCATCACGGGCGGTACGCTCGGCAACGTCTACGGCGGCTATACGGCGGCGGC
>NZ_ALKG01000014.1 GCF_000286455.1 Selenomonas sp. FOBRC6 | reverse complement strand
CGGGCGCGTTGTCACAAGCCCCGTATCCTTGCCGAGCAGCCCCGAGATGCTGTAGATCTTTGTGATCTCAATGGCTTCTTCCTTCGTCAGCTCCGGCAAGATCGAACTCATGCGGCGCGCCAGCATCGTCTTGCCCGAGCCGGGCACACCGACCATCAGAACATTATGCCCTCCCGCCGCTGCAATCTCAAGCGCACGCTTCGCCTGATACTGCCCCTGCACGTCCGCAAAGTCATCTGTGAAGGCTGCATCCTTTAGCGTTTCGATCTGCCTCGGCACAGCAGGAGTCAGCGTTTCCGTTCCCGTCAGATGACGCACAAGCTGTGCTAGTGTTTCGACTGCATAGACATTCAGTCCGTCAATAAGAAGTGCCTCATCTGCATTGGACGGTGCAACGTAAAACTCCGTCAGACCATATTCCCGCGCCGTAATCGCCATCGGGAGAATACCGCTGATCGGTCGGCAGTTCCCATCGAGGGAAAGCTCCGCCGAGAAAAGCGCACTCTGCACCGCCGCCTCGGGAACCATACCGTAGGATGCAAGGAGACCAACCGCAATCGGCAGATCAAGCCCGGAGCTGTCCTTTCGCACATCGGCGGGCGCAAGATTCACCGTCACACGCTCCTGCCGCAACTGAATGCCCGAGTTGCGGATTGCAGTCCGTACAC
>NZ_ALKG01000013.1 GCF_000286455.1 Selenomonas sp. FOBRC6 | reverse complement strand
TCGGTATGGCGTTGGGATGTGCCATTATGTTGCTCTTATTCCGCTTCTTTGGTCGTTTTCGACCTACGGCGATTAATGGCAAGTTCAAGAAAATGCAGATTTTAACAGCGGCAACTATGGCCTTTTCACATGGCTCGAATGACGCACAGAAATCAATGGGTATTATCACATTAGCATTGCTTGCCGGCGGATATATTGATGTGTTTGAAGTTCCCACGTATGTCAAGGTACTCGCAGCGACTGCTATGGCCTGTGGAACTGCTGTAGGAGGCTGGCGTATCATCAAGACGATTGGGGGCAAGATATTCAAACTCCAGCCGATTTCCGGATTTGCGGCAGATCTCAATTCTTCCATCATCATATTCGGCGCGACCCTTTTACATCTTCCTGTCAGCACCACACACGTCGTTTCCGGCTCGATCATGGGTGTCGGTGCTGCAAAGCGCATCAACGCCGTCCGTTGGGGCGTAGCGCAGCAAATGGTTGTAGCATGGGTCATGACGATTCCCTGCACCGCGGTCATGGGTGCCATTACGTATCAAATTGTGATGCTCTTCATTTAAGGAAAATTTTAAAATCCTGCTCTATGGATGAGCAGGATTTTTATGTAGAGAGACAGAAAAGGGGAGTTTCCATGGAAAAATCTCTGATTATGATGGCTGTAAAGGAGCAAAGAAACTATTCCAGTCAGATTGTTGCCGCAAAGATTAATGGTGAGGTGCGCGATATTCAAACACCATTTACCGACAGCGATACGATCAGTTTTATTGAACTCGATTCATCGCTGGGGTGGAAAATTTATCGCCGCTCCGTACTGTTTCTATTGATTGCAGCGGTAAACAAAATCGACGTCTCTGCAGAGGTCGTTGCAAAGTTCACCGTAAATAAGGGACTCTATTGTGAAATCAAGCTTCCCAACAAGGATATCAATCCCGATTTTATAGCAGAAGTAGATCGCACTATGAAGATGATGATTGCGGAGAATCTTTCAATCATCAAGCATAGTGTTCCTCGACAGGAAGCCATTGAGCTCTTTCGAAAGCTCGGGCGATCGGGAAAGGTAAATTTGCTCTCCGAGCTGTCACAGCCCGTCATCAGCATATATACCTGTGAAAACTATACGGATTATCTCTATGGTCCCATGCTTTATGAAACAAAGAATTTGGATCGATTCGAGCTGGACTATGAGCCCTTTGGCGTCCTGATCCGAACCCCGGATGAGAGAACCAACGGCCAAATCAGAAAGCGCGTCAATCAGCCTAAATTCGGCTCAATCCTTGCAGAATCTAAAGCATGGGCCGATATTTTGGACTGTCGCTTTATCTCTGATCTGAATCGCATCAATAGGGAGCAATCCATTGGCGAGCTGATCCGAATCTCAGAAGGGTTGCAGGAAAAGCGAATCGCCCAGATTGCAGATCACATTGCCTCTCATCGTGAGGATGTCCGCCTGATCCTGATTGCAGGGCCATCCTCATCCGGAAAGACTTCCTTTGCGCAGCGGCTTCGTATTCAACTTCGTGTCAACGGGCTGCGCCCTGTGATGATTTCTTTGGATGATTATTTCCTCAACCGAGAGGATACACCGCTCAATGAAAAGGGGCAATATGACTATGAGTCCCTTGATGCCCTTGATACGAAGCTGTTTAATCAGGATATGCTTGCGCTTCTGGCAGGGCAGGAAGTACAGATTCCGCGATATAATTTTATTACGGGCATGCGCGAATGGAAGGAAGATGCATTTCTCTCCATTCACAGCGATCAGCCAATCATTATCGAAGGAATTCACGGACTCAATGAGTATCTGACAAAGGATATCCCACGCAAGAACAAGTATAAGATCTATATCAGCGCATTGACGCAGCTGAATATCGATGCACACAATCGAATTCCAACGACTGAGGTGCGTTTTCTGCGGCGTCTTGTACGCGATTATCAATTCAGAGGCGCAAAGGCATTGAAGAGTATTCGCCAATGGCCTGATGTCAGAGATGGCGAAGAGAAGTACATATTCCCATTTCAAGAGGATGCGGATGTCCTCTTCAACTCGGCATTGATCTACGAGATTGGTGTCTTGAAGAAATATGCGGTACCACTCTTGGAAGAGATTAAATGCGGGGAAGATGGATATACCGAAGCGCGGCTGATCCTGCGTTTTCTGCAATATGTCAATGAAATCTCCGCCATTGAGGATATCCCAAACAACTCCATCCTCAGAGAATTTATCGGTAAATCGGTATTCTTTTCATAACATCTCTATAAATATCAAAAAAGCTAGGGCATCTTTGATGAAACCCTAGCTTTTTTAGTGCAATCTTCTGCGTATTACTCTTTGACGTAGGCCGTGATCGGCTTATAGTGCTTCTGGAAGAACTCCTCTGCAACCTGTGGGAAGAGTGCGTAGGAGAGGACATCCTCATCCGACGGGTTGATATACCCCTTGTTCTTCAGCTCCTCCTTGAACTCTGCAAACGTCGTTGCCTTTGCGTCCTCGATGGAGCAGTCCTCAATGATATCCTCGGGCGCAATGTGGAGCGTATCTGTCAAGAACTTGCGATCAACCTCGACCGGCGTTCTGCCAAACTTGCCGCGCGCGAGATCCTTGAACTCGTTCGGAACCATCTTGTAGCGCTCGCCGCTCATGACATTGAAGGTTGCCATCGTGCCGACGATCTGAGAGGACGGCGTAACGAGCGGGGGATAGCCGACATCCTTACGCACACGCGGCATTTCGTCGAGCAGATCCTGGTACTTGTCTTCCATACCGGCTTCCTTGAGCTGATTCGCAAGGTTGGAAAGCATTCCGCCTGGAATCTGGAAGTCCAGAACATTCGGGTTGACATCGAAATAGCCCTTGAGGTTGAAGGTCTTGATGAGATCCTGCTTGACCCCGAGGAAGTACTTGGAAATCGGTGTCATCGCCTGACGGTCGAGCCCCGTATCGCGCTCCTCGCCTTCGAGCATAGCAACCATCGTCTCCGTGCACGGCTGCGAGGTGTCGCTGGAGAAGGGGGCGAGCGCTGTGTCGATGATGTCGACGCCAGCTTCGATTGCCTTCAGATAGGTTGCATGACCAAATCCGGAGGTGCAGTGCGTATGAAGTTCGATGGGGATCTTCACAGCAGCCTTGAGCTTCTTGACGAGATCCTCTGCCACATACGGCTTCAGGAGCCCCGACATATCCTTGATACAGACGGAGTGGCAGCCCATCTTCTCGAGTTCGACAGCAAGTTCGACGAAGCTCTCATTCGTATGGACAGGGCTGATCGTATAGACCAGACAGCCCTGAACATGCGGTTTTTCGGGGCACTTGAGCGCCGAGTCAATCGCGACCTTGAGGTTGCGAATATCGTTCAGCGCGTCAAAAATACGGAATACGCCTACGCCATGCTCGGAAGCCTTCTGAACGAATTTCTCCACAACGTCGTTGGAGTAGTGGTTGTAGCCAAGCAGGTTCTGACCGCGGAGAAGCATCTGGATCGGCGTTTTGAGGTTTTTCTTCAGGATATCCAAGCGCTCCCACGGATCCTCATCAAGGAAGCGCAGACATGTGTCAAACGTAGCACCGCCCCAAGCTTCAAGAGCGTTGTAGCCGATGGCATCGAGCGCCGCGAGCTGCGGAAGCATATCCGAGATTCTCATGCGGGTTGCGACCAGCGACTGATGTCCATCGCGGAGGACAGTCTCAGTGATTTTGACCGGATTCTTTGACATAAAAGAACACTCTCCTTGATTAAAAGTATAATCAAAAGTTATATAACCCAACATCTAAATTATAGATTCAAATTGCGTTATTGTCAATGACAAGTTATAAAATTCACATATTTTTACACAGCTTTTTATTTGGAGTTCCCCCCCTCCAACTATCCATAATTACCATTATGGATAGTTGGAGGGGGGGAAAACGAGAAAAATTACATATCCGGACGTACTCCTGTTTTTCCTGCGAACTTGTGATAGTTCCCGCCGTTGTGTCTGCGCTTCAATTCTTCGAGCAGATCCTCCGGTGTCATGTTGTGATATGCGAGCAGTACCAGACAGTGATACCAGAGATCACCCATCTCATACAGTACATCCTCGCGGATATTGTTTTTGGACGCAATGATGGTCTCTGCCGTCTCTTCGCCGAGCTTTTTCAAAATCTTGTCCTGACCCTTATCGAAGAGATAGTTCGTATATGAGCCTTCGACCGGATGCAGTCTGCGGCTCTGAATCACTTGGTAGAGATCAGACAGGATCTCTGTCAGGGACATTTCATCCTCCGGCACAATCGGAACGATGCTGTTTTCGTCTGTACGATAGAGTTTGCGTCCGCTGAAGCACGAATACGTCCCCGTATGGCAGGACACACCTGTCTGCTTTACACGCAGCAAGATCGTATCGCCGTCGCAGTCATACGAGATCTCCTGCACGCGCTGCACATTTCCTGATGTCTCGCCCTTTTTCCACAGCTTATTGCGGTTGCGGCTGTAGTAATACGCAAAGCCTGTTTCAATCGTTTTCTCAAGAGACTCGCGATTCATATATGCAAGCATGAGAACCTGATTGTTTTCTTCTTGGACGACCACTGGTACAAGCCCGCGCTCGTCAAATTTAATCACAGAGATGTCAATATCCATTAGAATCGTACCTCCAAACCGCGTGATTTTAGATATGTCTTTACTTCTTTTATGGTTAACTCTCCATAGTGAAAGAGCGAGGCTGCCAGTACGGCATCCGCTTTTCCCTCGGAGAGTACATCATAAAAATGCTCCAATTTACCCGCGCCACCCGAAGCAATTACGGGTACATTCACACTCTCAGAGACCGCTCGTGTCAGTGCAATGTCATAGCCATTCTTTGTTCCATCAGCATCCATACTGGTCAGCAGGATCTCTCCTGCACCAAGCGCGACAACATCCTTCGCCCACGCAATACAGTCTATCCCTGTAGGCGTCCTGCCACCGTTGATATAGACTTCCCACGAGTCTATGCACCTACGACGTGCATCAATCGCAATGACAATGCATTGACTGCCAAATCGCAATGCACCCTCGCGAATGATTTCCGGATGCTTCACTGCCGCTGTATTGACCGAAATTTTATCTGCACCTGCATTCAACATACGGTGCATATCTTCTGCGCTGCGAATTCCGCCTCCGACGGTCAGCGGGATAAAGACTTTCGAGGCACAGTCGGATACAACCTCAGCCATTGTATTTCGCTCTTCGTTCGAGGCGGTAATATCCAGAAACACAAGCTCATCCGCGCGCTCCTTATCGTAGCGTTCAGCCAGTTCTGTCGGGCTGCCCGCATCTCTCAGCCCGACAAAGTTTGTGCCCTTGACAACGCGCCCGTCTTTGACATCAAGGCAAGGGATAATTCGTTTCGCAAAGGTTTTCTTCAAGATGAAATCAATCCTTTCGAAATGCAGTCAACTTGCTGCCGCAATCGCTTCAGGCAACACGAGCGTACCCTCATAGATGGATTTACCGGCAATGACACCGACGATTCCTTGCGATTCGTACTTCTTCAGTGCATGGATATCATCCAGCGATCGGACGCCACCCGATGCGATGATGTCGATGCCTGATTCGGCTGCCAACTTGGACGTTGCCTCAATGTTTACGCCCGAGAGCGTACCATCCCTTGAAATATCGGTGTATATAATGGTCTTCAGCCCGAAGGATGCAAGTTCCTTGGCAAGCGCAGCGGCTGTAATCCCACCCGATACGCCCCATCCATCAATGGCGACAATACCGTCCTTGGCATCAATTCCGACAGCGATACGATCACCATATCGATGACATGCCTCTTTGACAAGATCACGATTCTGCACGGCAGCAGAGCCAAGAATAACGCGATGTACACCCAATTCCAAGGTCTTCTCAATCGTTTCAAGGCTGCGAATCCCGCCGCCAACCTCGATCGGAATCCGTACTGCGCTGAGGATACTCTTAATCGCATCTGTATTGCGCGGTTCCCCTGCAAGCGCTCCGTCCAGATCGACAACATGAAGGAACTCCGCCCCCTCCCGTTCCCAGCGAAGGGCAGTTTCCTCAGGTCGGTCACTGTATACGGTTTCTTGGGCAAAATCTCCTCGGAGCAGGCGGACACATTTTCCATCACGCAGATCAATCGCGGGAAAAATAATCATGTGCTTTCCTCCTGATGAATAAAATTATGAATGATCTTCAGTCCGATATCCCCCGATTTTTCGGGATGGAATTGCGTCGCCATGATATTTCCGGCGGATATGGATGCCGTAATCTCCTCGCCATAGAAGCAGGTTGAGGAAATAATCGCTCGATCCTTCGGCAGCGCGTGATAGCTGTGGACAAAGTACGCGTAGGAATCCTGCGGAATTCCCGCAAACAAGCCTTTTTCCCTATGGTTTTCGGCGATATTCAAAGCATTCCAGCCCATATGGGGGATTTTTTCATGCGGGGCAGCAATTCTGGATACTCTCCCTTGCAGCAGTCCCAGCCCCTCTACGCCCGAGGATTCCTCGCTACCTTCAAATAGTATTTGAAGTCCTACACAGATTCCAAGGAGCGGGATCCCGCGTGCACCCCCCTCCCGAATGGCAGGAATCAATCCCGACGCATTCAACTGCTCCATGCAGTCACCAAAAGCGCCCACACCCGGCAGAACGATTTTGTCCGCAGAGAGAATATCCGAAGCCGTACTGCTGACACGGACGTCTGCCCCTAAAGCAGAAAAGGCTTTCTCTACGCTGAACAGATTCCCCGCCCCATAATTTATAATTGTAATCATAGGATCACCTTACAAAACGCCTTTAGTAGACGGAATCGCATCACCCAGTCGCTCATCTTTCCCCACGGCAGTCCGCAGCGCGTGTGCAACGGCCTTAAAGACCGCCTCTACCTTGTGATGTGAATTCGTCCCATATAGGATCTTCACATGAAGCGTGATTTCCGCGTGAAACGCGAATGCGCGAAGGAACTCCTCCGTCAGCTCCGTATCATATCCGCCGATCATGGGCGCCATGAGTGCATCTCCAGGATCGTAGACGAGGAATGGGCGTCCGCTGATATCCAGAGCCGCCAGCACAAGAGTCTCGTCCATCGGGAGGTAAAACGATCCATAGCGGGATA
>NZ_ALKG01000012.1 GCF_000286455.1 Selenomonas sp. FOBRC6 | reverse complement strand
TTTATTGCTAGAGAAAGGAAAACAAAGGGGGATATATGGATCCGAAGAAAAAGGCAAAGCCGTCTGGATTGCATTCATCGCGCTGTTCATCATCGCGGGGCTTGTGCTCATGTATACCGGAAATGACGCTGTTGTACTCGCCGTGCGGCAAAAGGAAGGGATTCTCACGGCGGAGTAGGTGAAGATGTCGTTCGACTCGGTGAGCGGGCGACTCGTCCGTGAGGCGGTGCAGGAGGGCGATGAGGTGCGTGCGGGCGACATCATCATGGAGCTGGACGCGACAGACAACAAGATTGCGATGGTGCGCGTGAATGCCCAGATTGCCCAGATCGAGGCACAGCGTGATGCGCTCCTCGTGCAGAAGCGCGAGCTTGCAATGCGCATCGACGCCTCGGAATATATGAAGGTCACGGCGATTGTCAATACGCCCGCCGATCCCGAGACCTTCCTCTATTAGGATCGCGCAATCGCCGTCGTCTTCTTTCCGCAGGGGCTTGAAGAGGACAGGTTTACGGGCACAGAGAACCACATCGGCGTATTCTACGATAATACGAATGTGGCGCAGACCGCCGAGATCAAAGAGGCGATGAACGAACTCGCAGCGCTTGACAATGCTGCCGCAAACGGGGATACGGGCAGCACGAACGACGGAATCGACGGCGGTATACAGATTGCGGATCGCAATCTCTTTAGTCCGAACGCCTCGACGAGCAATGGGATGGCGCTCGGCTTCCTCTTCTTCTTTGGCTCGATGTTCTACACCTTTGCGACCATAGGCATGATTCCACGCCTGCGTCTGACGGGGGAACTCGATACGATTCTGCGGACGGGGACGCCGTGGAATCTCATCCTGCGGACGCTGCCGTACGGGGCGCTGCTCATCGTCTCGTTGCCATCCTGCGCATCTGGAGAGACCTCATCTTTACGGGGCATCTCGTGAACTTCGTCTTTGTCCAGATCTTCTACGTATTCGTCCTCGGCATAGTCACGCCCCTCACGGGCTGGACGGCCGCGAACCCTGGCGTTGCGGCGAGCCGCATGATCCTCATCATCCCAGGCGGCTTTATCTTCGGTGGGGTGACTGGATCGTTTGGGCACTTCGCGGACTGGGTCGTTGCCGTCTCGCACGTCTGGCCGCTGACGTGGCAGTTCCACTTCACGCGCGACATCATCACGCGCGGGGCGGACTTCATGGGCTATGCCCCGACCTTCGGCGCATTCCTCATCTACATCGCCGTCATCGGCATCCTCTACACGCTGCGCTTTTACAGCGCGAAGAAGGAACTGATGGCGCGCGAGACTGAGGAGCATGCGCATAAAGGGGCGAAACTCGCTGTGGAGGAGGCTGTATGATGGACAGAGCATCTCTTGTTTCTGAAATCCAAAGCCGTCCGGCGCAGACGATTGTCTGCGAGCGCATTCTCGTGCCAATCGATGGCTCACCCGCCTCCATGCACGCGGTCGAGTGGGCAATCGAGCTTTCCCGCGCAGCAGATGCGGAGCTGACAATCCTCATGGTGATCGACTACGACGCGCATATCTTCGCATTCGAGCGCATCGCATTCGGCAGCGTGTCCACCCATGTCACGCGTCACGCGCATTGCCCCGTACTGCTGGCGAAGTAACTTTAACGCATTGTTTACCTCCTCTTAAATGCGCTCCAAAGAAAAAGCAGTAGGGTATCAGAGGCAGAGACAATATGAAAAAGGGGCGATCAGTATGAAGAAAAAGGCATATATCACGGGGGTTCTGGCTGCTGCGATTGGACTCGGCATCATGACGGCAGCACCGTCTGCAGAGGCCGCGCAGCCCGTTCAGCAGCTCTCCTATGAGAATGGGGCGTCGAACGAGTACAGCTTCCGCATGAAGGAAGAGGATCGTGTGCATGAGCAGAACGTGCGCAAGATTCGCTTCGAGTTCCGCCGCGACGGCGATCAGGCGAAGTATGACCGCGCGATGAAGGAGGAGCAGAAGCGTCACGATCAGGCGGTGAAGATCATCAAGCGGGACTACCAAAAGCGTACTCCGTGGCGTCATTAAAATGGGAAATAAATAGGAAAGCGCCCTGCAAGGCTCACTCTTGCAGGGCGCTTTCCTATTTTTATGATAGATATGCAGTCAGGAGCCGCTCGATCTCCGCTGTCAGTTCCTCGACGGAGTGGCGGCGGCTGCGTGCGCAGACCTGCGCTTGCTCCGTGCATAGGAGGCAGCGGCGCGGCAGGGGGCGTGAGAGCTTCGTGCCATCCGCCGCGAGGACGTCGAGGTCGAAGAGTCGGCCGAGCGGATGATGCTCCTCGATTTCGGTGCAGATTCTCTTGATCTCTGCTGCGTCTCCGTCGATGGCAAGCAGTGCCTCATCGCCCGTGACATTATGCACCTCCATCTGCGCAATACAGGGGAGCTGTGCCGCGCGCAGCCGCCCCTCCAATGCGACGCGCCCATCTTCGAATGCACGCCGCAACTCTGCGGAGGTCTTGATTGACCCCGGAATGTTGAGCGTGAATGAGAGGAGGGGGCGGGCATATTCTTTCAGCCATGCTGCCTGACGTGAGGCGCGCTCCTCGCGTGCGGCGAGCATGGCGGGCAGTTCTACAGGAATACCGTTTAACACAGGAGCTCCTTTCGGGTACAGAACGAATCAAAATCATTAGTAATGTATGACATCTGCCGCCTCCGCAATCTTCTTGCGGATGGCGGCACTTTCTTCGCTTTGGAGGAAGGCGAGCGTCGTCGGCGGCAGGAGGGCGGGGAGCAGCTCCATATCGCCCGTCTGAATGGCGCGGCGCACGGTGGAGGCACTGATTGGCGCGCCGCCGTACTCCTTGCGCGGGATGACCCTGCACTCGATGCCGGCGCGCGGGAGGTCGTGCAGCATCGTCTCATTGTAGAGACTGGTGACATGGCTCGCCTGCTCTGCACCGACATAGCGGCGCGTGATGGAGAGCGCTGCGGCAATGCGCGCAAACACCGCGATATCGAGCTGCGCGTGACTGCGGATCACGGCGTCCTCGTCCTTTTGAAAATAGCTCGGGAAGGTCGCCTGACTGATCATATAGGAACCCGTCGCGTGATAGACAATGTTGCTGAGATGTGCCGTCCCCGCGCACACAAGTCGCTCACGCACGGCAAAGGGGAAGAGGCTCGCGTCCTCGCTGACGATAAAGAGATGCAGGAGGTCACTCTCTGCGGCGGCGCACTCCACGAGATAGAGATGACCGAGGGTGAACGGGTTTGCATTCATAACGATGGCTGCGGCTGTTCCCGCTGCGCTCGGCGTCTCTTTTTGCAGCTGCTTCAGATAGTCGGAGAAGCCCCACCGCCTGTTTTCGAGAAAGACAATCGTGTCGGACACGTGCGCAATCTCATGAAAGCCGAGGTCGCGAAAGAAGCGTGCCGCCGATCCCTTCGTGTAGAGGAAGACGGCGGCATTGCCGCGCTCCTGCTGGACCGCCATGAGGTGGGTGAGGACTTCGTTCAGGAGCCCCTCTCCCTGATGTTCGCCATCAACCGCGAAGCAGCGCAGCGTGTTCCCGCAGCAGCTGCCCGTGGCGATGACCGCACCCGCGTCGTCGAGGACGGCGCAGGTGTAGTCGAGGTTTGCATCCATGCGCAGGTCTTCCTTTTCGAGCAGGGCGCGTACGCGCGCCATACCCGCGCAGTCGGATGGGTAGATGGTAGAGATCATAGTTCCTCCTATGCGTGGGGAAGCAGGGGCTTCCCCTGCTCCAGCAGCGTGATAAAGGCGCGGATCTGCGGCAGGGCGGCGCTTTGCTCGGTGTAGAGCAGATAGGTCGAACGCATGAGCGGACGCCCGTCCGCAAAGTACATGGGGCGCACGCACCCGTCAAAATGCGCGAGGCAGATCGCGGGCACGATGCCCCAGCCGAGTCCCTGCCGCACCATCTCGATGCAGGTCGCCGTGTTATTGGCAAAAATCTGATTCTGCGCCGTGGGAATCTTGTTTTCCCGGCGCCAGAGCGCCGTGTCGCGTTCCATCTCCAGATCGGCTTTGCGGATGACCTGCGGGAGTGCGCCGAGCGGCATCTGTTCGTGTTCCCGAGATGTGATGATGCAGACCGGCTCGCGATCGAGCAGGATGCGCGGCCCGTCCCAGTCGGAGTATTCCCCGCGCACGATTGCCAGCTCCATTTTCCCTGCGATGAACATGGAGAAGATCTTTTGACTGACCTCGATGATCGTCTGCGTGTGCACGAGTGGATAGTGCTCCTGATAGCGGCGCAGGAGGGGCGGGAGGCGATACATCGCATAGTTGATCGACACACCGACGCGCAGCGTGCCCGAGATGATGCCCTGCGCGTCATTGAGTTCCTGATTCATCGTGTTCAGCTCGCGCGTGATCGCCTTAAGATGGCGCAGGACGATCTCGCCCGCCGGCGTGAACTGGATGCCCTGCCGCGAACGAAGGACGAGGATGACGCCGAGCTCCTTTTCGAGCTGACGGATGCGCTTGGACACGGAGGATTGCGTCGTATACACTTCCTCTGCGGCGCGCGTGATATTGCTCGTCCTTTGCAGGGTCATAAGCAGCTGGATGTCCTGCGTATCCATGTGCTCCTCCTTCTTGTGGTGCGAGAGACATACTTTGCGTTTATTATATCATGACAATCATCGCTTTTGTGATTGAAAAATGTGAGAGAAGCATTCCTTTTTTGCATGGCGCGGATTGAAAAATGGATACGTTTACAGGGAATCGTTCTTCCTGTTATTATGATACCATAAATGAAAGCAAGGAGGAGTCTCTATGCAGATTGAAAAACCCGCGATGGCGGGGACGCTGGAATCCAGCGATGTGCAGGTCACCGTCGAGCCGGGCACGGGCGAAATCGAACTTCATCTGGAGAGCAGCGTGATGAACCAGTACGGGCGCGCCATTCGGCAGACAGTACTCGAAACGCTGCAGCGTCTCGATGTAACGTCCGCGCGCGTTCAGGTCGTGGACAAGGGGGCGCTTGACTGCACGATTCGTGCGCGCGTGGAGTGTGCGGTCTTCCGCAGCGCCGGCGTATCCGACAAGAATGTTCCGTGGGGAGGTGTGATTCAATGATTCCAAGACCAAGGCCGGAGCGGTTCCGTCTGCGCCGTACGATGATGTTCATGAATGCGCAGCGTCCGGGACTCATCAAGGATGCCTACATCTACGGTGTGGACAGCATCATCCTCGACCTCGAGGATGCCGTCGCGGAGAACCAGAAGGATGCGGCGCGCTTCTCACTCTATCACGCGCTGAAGAGCATCGACTACGGCGAGACCGAGGTACTTGTCCGCATGAACGGACTCGAGACGTCGCACTGGCAGGAGGATGTCCGCGTCTGCGTCGCGGGCGGCGTGGACGGCGTGCGCATCGCCAAATGCGAGAGTGCGGACGATGTGAGACAGATCGAGGAACACGTCCTTGCGGCAGAGAGGGAATTCGGCGTCGAGGAGGGGCGGACGCTGCTCATGGCGGCGCTCGAAAGCCCGAAGGGCATCCTCAATGCGCGCGAGATCTGCCAGGCGTCGGAGCGCATGCTCGGCGTCGCCATCTCGGGCGGCGATTTCCGCAAGAGTATGCACGTCCGTCCCGAGCGCAGCGGCATCGAGATCAACACGGCGCGCAGCCTCATGCTGCTCGCGGCGCGCGAGGCGGGCATTCAGTGCTTTGACACGGTGTTCACGGCACTCGACGACGAGGAGGGCTTCCGTGCGGAGGTGGAGCTTGACCGCGCGATGGGATTTGACGGCAAGAGCCTCATCAACCCGCGCCAGATTGCCTATGTGCACAAGACCTTTGCACCGACGGAGAAGGAAATCGCGACGGCAGAGCTCTATGTGCGCAGCTTCGAGGAGCAGTCGAAGCAGGGCGTCGGCGTGTATACGGTCAACGGCAAGATGGTCGACATCCCCTTCATCGAGGACGCGCAACGCGTGATTGCACTCGCGAAGGCGTGCGGCGTCTATCACGGGGATTTATAAGGGGGTGCAGTGATGAAAAACGCAGTGGGCAGAGAGATTCCGGAGGAACTTCTTGTCGGGGGCAAGGAGGTCTATCAGGGAAAATACTACATGGACGGCAAGACCTTCCACAAGGCGGGACCGACCGTGCGCCGCGCGGAGAAACCGCAGGCGTCCAAGGTGCTCGCCTCCATCCGCGAGGCGTGCGAGAAATGCGGCGCGCATGACGGCATGACCGTGTCCTTTCACCACGCCTTCCGCAACGGTGACTATGTAACGAGCATGGTCATGAAGGTGCTCGTGGAGGAGATGGGGCTGAAGGATCTGACGGTTGCGACCACATCACTCGGAAGTGCGCAGGATCTGCTTGCGGAATACATCGAGGAAGGGAAGATCATCGGCATCCAGTCCTCGGGCGTGCGCGGGCGCATCGGAGAGGTCATCTCGGCGGGCAAGCTGAAAACCCCCGCAATCGTCCGCAGTCACGGCGGCCGGCCGCGCGCGATTGAGACGGGCGAACTCCATATTGACATCACGTTCATCGCGGCATCGGCCTCGGATGATTACGGCAACGCGAACGGCACGGGCGGGAAGAACAACTGCGGCACGCTCGGCTATGCCGTTGCAGACTCGCGCTATGCGGATCATGTTGTCGTTGTAACGGACACGCTCGTGCCGTTCCCGAACTCACCCGCCTCGATTCCATCCATCGACGTGGACTATGTTGTTGTGGTGGACGAGATCGGCGACCCGAAGAAGATCGGCACGAAGGAAGCGCGCGTGACGGAAGATCCGCGCAATCTGATGATGGCAGAGAACTGCGCGAAGATCATGGCGGCGACACCGTACTTCAAGGACGGCTTCTCCTTCCAGACGGGCGTCGGCGGTCCCTCTCTTGTGGTCAATCGCTATCTCGAGGACTATATGCGCGAACGCAACATCGAGATGGGCTTTGCGCTCGGCGGTATGGGCGGCAACATTTGCGACCTCATGGACAAGGGGCTCGTGCGCAAGCTGCTCGATACGCAGGATTTCGATACGAAGGCGATTGCGCATCTTGCGGCGCATCCCGACAAGCATCTCGAGATCTCTACGAGCGAGTATGCAAACCCCGCGAACAAGGGCGCATATGTGAACAAACTCGACTTCGTTGTGCTTGCGGCGCTCGAGATTGACACAGACTTCAACGTCAACGTGCTGACCGGCTCGGACGGCGTGCTGCGCGGCGCGCCGGGCGGACATCCCGACACGGCGGCGGGGAGCAAATGCTGCATCATTGTGACGCCGCTTGTGCGCGGACGCATGGCGACGGTCTGCAAGAAGGTCGTCACTGTCACCACGCCGGGGGACTGCGTGGATGTGCTTGTGACGGACTACGGCATCGCCGTCAATCCCGCGCGCGCGGATCTCATCGAATGTCTGGATGAGGCAGGCATCGCGCATACAACCATCGAGGCGCTGCAGGAGAAGGCATACAGCCTCGTGGGCGAGCCGGACGAGCTCGAATGGGAGGATCAGGTCATCGCCGTTCTCGAGGCGCGTGACGGAACAATCCTCGACGTTGTGCGCAAGATCAAGCCGCTCGTGCTTTGAGTACGGTCTTGGAAGGGCGCAGGTGCGATGCGGAGCGCATAGCATCCTATGCCGTTGAGTCGCTGCTTGTCGAGGTGGCGGCAACGCCGAAGCCGGGGCTTGTCGACCGTGCGAATAATGGGGCGCACGCCGACATGGACTTCTTCACCTTTCAACGCTCGGCGGCGGCACTTGCTCCACACTTCACGGCGTTTGTGCGTGCAGGTGCGGAGCATGGGGGCAGTTTGGAGACGCTGCTCTTTGTCCTGCGCCCGCTCGGACGCACGGCAGAATCCGCGATGTATGCACACACGGGGGGCGTGAACACGCACAAGGGCGCGGTCTTCAGCTTCGGCATCCTGCTCGGTGCGGCGGGCTGGCTCGGCGCACACGGCGAGCCGCTGACGGCGAATCGATTGCTCGACGCTGCGCGGACGATCTGCACGGGACTATGCCGCGCGGATTATGGTACGCTTGCAAAGAATGCCGTGCCTGCGACAAAGGGGCAGGCAGCCTATCTCACCTACGGCCTCACGGGCGTACGCGGTGAGGCGGAGGCGGGATTCCCGCTCGTGAAAGAGCATGCGTTGCCGCTCTACCGCACGCGCAGAGCGGAGGGAATGCCGCTGAACGATGCACTTGTTGATGTCCTCCTCGTCCTCATGGCGCACAATATGGACACGAACATCCTCGGCCGTCATGACCTTGCCATGCTGCAGTGCGTGCAGGCGGAGGCCGCCCGCATTGTCGGACTTGGGGGGATGGGCACGGAGGCAGGGCGCGCGGCGGTTACGGCATTCGATGCACAGCTGATTGCCGCTTGGGTCAGCCCCGGCGGTTCGGCGGATCTCGTTGCACTCACACATTTTCTCTACGAAATAGAGCAGTTCGAACGGTTTAAGGAAACGTGAAACAACTTTTGGAATGGAGGGTTTTTCATGTTATTAGCCATCACAGGCTTTGTAATGATCTTTTTGATCATCTACCTGCTGCTGCAGTCCAAGGCACATCCGACGCCGATCTTCGTCATCGTGCCGATCCTCTGCGCCGTTGTCTGCGGATTTGACTTCACGCAGATTGCGGAGTTCATGAAGACTGGCGTTACAACGACCATGCCGGTCGCCGTGCTCTTTATCTTCTCCATCGTCTACTTCTCAATCATGTCGGAGGTTGGACTCTTCGACCCGTTGGTCGACTTTCTCGTGAAGCATGCGGGATCGAACGTCATCCTGGTCACAGTGGCGACTGCTTGTATTGCGACGATTGCCCATCTCGACGGCGCGCTCGCCGCGACACTCCTCGTGACGATTCCCGCGATGCTGCCGATCTACAAGAAGCTGCACATCCGCCCCGTCGTGCTCTGCGTCATCATCGGCGCTGCCATGAGTATTATGAACCTCCTGCCGTGGGGCGGCCCGGTCGCACGCGTCGGCGTCATTCTGAACACCGATGTCAACGCTCTCTGGCATACGCTCATTCCGCTGCAGATTGTCGGTATCATCATGGTGCTCATCTTTGCGGCATTCATGGGCGTTCTGGAAAAGCGGCGCGGCGCGGGTCTGCATCCGACAGGCAAGGCTGCGGAGCTGGATGAGGATGCGTCCTCGGCGCATCAGATTTCCGATGAGGAAGCCGCCGCGCTCAAGCGTCCGAAGCTCTTCTGGTTCAACCTGTTCCTCACGGTCGGCGTCATCGCCCTCCTCTGCTTTACGAAGATCCAGCTGTACGCCGCATTCATGA
Organism: Selenomonas sp. FOBRC6; assembly: GCF_000286455.1. Classification (GTDB taxonomy): domain Bacteria; phylum Bacillota; class Negativicutes; order Selenomonadales; family Selenomonadaceae; genus Centipeda. The sequence goes on along the minus strand of NZ_ALKG01000012.1, from coordinate 51,314 downwards.
TCGGACTATCGCTCGCCCTCATTGTGAACTTCCCCGACCCGAAGATGCAGGGCAAGCGCATCAAGGCGCATGCAGGTGAGGCACTCGGCGTGCCCATGATACTGCTCGCCTCGGGCGTCTTCCTCGGCGTTCTGACGGGGACGAAGATGATGGATGCCATGGCGGAGACACTCGTCATGCTCATCCCGAGCGTCCTCGGCCCGTATTTCCACATTATCATGGGCATCTTTGCCGTGCCGATCGGCATGATGCTCGGTACGAGTCCGTATTTCTTCGGACTGCTGCCGCTTGCGATCGGCGTCGGTGAGCAATACGGCATTTCGCCTGAGAATATGTCGAACGCGATGCTCGTCGGCAAGAACTTCGCTGTTCTCGTCACGCCGCACGCTGCAACGACCTTCCTCTGCTGCGGACTTGCGGGTGTCTCCATCAAGGAGCTGCTGCGCTTCTGTGCGCCATGGCTCTGGGGTCTCTCGATCATCTCGCTGTTCTTTGCTATTGTGCTTGGGATTGTTACGGTGTAGGTCAAGAAGATACGAAAATCAAAAATGGGGATTTCCTACGAAAATTTTGTAGGAAGTCCCCGTTTTATTTATGCAGTTCTGCAGTATCAAGTATTGTGCCGCGCACTGTTTCACAGCGAATGTGCAGCCGCTTCGCATCCGCCTCCATATAGAGATAGTTGGACGGCGCTGGATTTGACCCTGCCGCGAGGTCATAGCCTTCGGCGGGAACATCGAAATACTCATTTCCCGCAGGCCCAGCGAGGAGGTAGAGCGTGCCGCGTTCATCCGTTTGCCGCGCATGGAGCTGTCGGCGGCGGTAGGCATGGACGTGTCCCGAGACGACGAGGTTGATACCGAGCGTGTCGAATGTGTCCAAGAAGACCTGCCCCACGTCGCTGATGCCGTGTTGCGTCTCTTGCTCTGTCTGATACTCCCCATAGGACAGAATATCCTTGTGCATAAGCACAATCTTCCACGGTGCTGTGCTTGCCGATGCGTCGCGTATAAGCCAGTCCATCTGCTCGCGTTTCAGTGCCTCGCCGCGCCCCTCGAGTTCGAGGAACTGCGTGTCAAGCACGATGCAGTGCACGCTGCCAAGGTCGAAGGAGTAGTAGTGTCCGCGAAAATCCGTGCTCCCGTTGTCGGGCAGAGCGAATGTAGATAGGTAGCGCACAGGCGGGACGGCTGTCCAGCTCAGCCCGTAGTATTCGTGGTTGCCGAGCACGGGCACATGGACATGATGGGCGAGGGGAGCATCTGCGCTCTCCATCGCATCGAAGAAGGAGCGCCAATGCCATGCGGATTCGCCGTTGTCCGTGAGGTCGCCGACGATGGCGGCAAAGTCCGCATCTGGGTGACGCTGCCACGCCGCGTGATAGACATCGCGCCACACATCGTAGCTTTCGCCGCACTGACTGTCCGAGAAGAGGAGGGCGCGCGTCGGCGTATCTGCATTCCTCTGTATGAGTGGAATCCATGCCGTTGCTTCGTTTGCATGCAGCACACGGTACGATGCGCCGTCGGATACGGGAATCTCTGCATGATAGATAAACTGTGTCTCGCCATCCATTGAGAGATACCGATAGGCAGGAATGTATTGCTCCGCTTTCCCGTCAGCGCGGCGCAGCTCAACGCACACGTTTTCGAGCAGCTGCGGACTGTCCCACGCAATCATGCGCGTCTGCATCGGCTGCGCCGTAACGATCTGGCGCAGATGACGGATGTTTTCGGCAGCAGCGGCAGCGGGACGAGACGAAAAGAGACCGCCAAAGCCCATCGAGAGGATGGCGCTCATGGCAGTCTGCAAAAACGAGCGGCGCGTCATTCTTTTTTCTCCGTATCCTGTACGATGACCTCCGTGCGCATCATGCGCTTTTCGTATCGTATTGCCCCGTAAATCAGGATGCCGGCGCAGATCACGACAATGATGAGGCGTGTATTGTCCTCCTGCTGCATGATGAGATCGTGTCCGATGATCGCTTCGATGCCCGTCGAGGGAAATTTGCCGACGAGCGAGGCGAGCACATAGTCGCGGAAGCGAATGGAGGAGAGCGCGCCGACGGCGTTCATGACAGCGGAAGGGAGGTAGGGTACCATGCGCCCGATCAGCATAATGATGAAGCCCTTGCTGCCGCTGTACTGGTCAACCTTTGTGAGGAAGGGACTCTTCGCAATCGCCTTTTCTGCTGCCTCACGGAAGTAGAAGCGCATGAGGACGAAGGCAATCGTCACGCCGACTGTCTCTGCCACGCAGGAGAGGATGATGCCGGGGACAATGCCGAAGAGGATGACGTTCGCCGTCGAGAAGATGACGGCGGGGGGAAAGCCGAGTGCATTCGTAAAGAGGGTGAGGAGGAAGGCGAAGACAATCGCCCCCTCGCCGAACGAGCGGATGTACTCCACCGTCGCGGGGATGTCGCCGCTCGCGAGCAGGGCGAAGAGTTCAGGCAGGAACTCCGGCGCGATGAGGTGGATAATGACGAAGAGCAGGACGATCGCAAGCGCTGCGCCGACCTTCAGGACACCCATGCCCATCTGTTGTTTCACGTAGATGCCTCCTAGGTTGTAAGAACCATAACGAGTGCGCCGAGTATCAGAGCAATACTGAAACCCTGCATGGCGTTTGCAATACTCTTTCCATAACTGTGGGAGAATCTCTGCACAATCTTTCGGAGCTCGAACATCAGAAAGGAGAGGCAGAAAAAGACGAGGGAGAGATCGCCCTCGGTCCAGCCGTAGGCAAAGATCACGGAGGAGAGGACGATGCCGGTCTGCTCGCCGCGCGAAAAGATGCGCTCCGGTTCTTTCGAGCGTTCGCGTGCATCAATATCGGCACGCGTCAGAGGAATGCCCATCTCATCGGTCTTTTCCTGATCGCGGTCGAAAAATCGGTAGTGGAAACCCATGACGCTTCACCTCCAGTATTCTATGCTATGTCGCAATGCGACGCTGCTGCGCGGGACGCGGACTCGGTTTTGGGAGATCGGGGCGCTTGTTTGGCTTGAGTGACGGTTTTTCCGGCGGCGGCTGTACGGGCGGGTTCGGCGTGCTCGGCGTCGGGTGCGCGGGGCGCGTCATGCCGTTTTTCCTCTGCGCCTCCTCCATCTGCTGACGAATGCGTGCGCGCTGTGCCTCCTGCTCCTCACGTTCGCGCTGTGCAATGCGCAGACGCTCTGTCTGCAGTTCATCGGAGGCGTAGAAGATGCGTGCCTGTTGGACGATGTCGGGGAGCTGCGCGTAGAGATGGCGGCCGGGGCAGGCGGTTGCATTGAGATCGCGGTGCCCCTTCACCGTGCTCTGCCACATGGGGTCAAGCTGATAGACGGTGCAGAGCGACGCGATCAGACGCGCAGCAGATGCCTTCTGTGCCTCCGTGGGAACGGCGTTCTCGAAGTTGCCGACGAGGTTGATGCCGACCGTATGGCGGTTCTCTCCGTAGACGTGCGCGCCGACTGTGCCGAGCGGACGCCCTTCCTCGATCGTGCCGTCCTTGCGAATGATGAAATGATAGCCGATGCCCGACCATCCGTTGTTCAAATGCCACTGATGCACGGTCTCCGCCGAGACATCATCATTGTTTGCCATGCCGATATGATGAACGACGATACAGTCTGTGACATAGCGGTTCTCGAGTGGGCCGAACCGCAGATGGGTCGGACGCACGGATACACCGGGCAGTGTCGATGGGATGTACCACGATGCCTCCACAGGGGAGGGGAAGAAGGGGAGTGCGACGGCGCCGATGCCGAAGAGGGCGAGTCGACGCAGGAATTCTCTACGATTCATGTGAGATCTCCTGATAGGTATACGATTGGTCTTTGAGGCGGAGCTCCGTGTCATGAAGGACAAAAAGGGTCGAGCGATGCCCGACGCTGATGATGCTCGCGGCGGGGAGTTCCTGATGCAGCAGTTCATACAATGCGCGTTCGCGCGGCTCGTCGAGGGCGGATGTCGCCTCGTCGAGGAAAATCCAGTCGGGGCGGATGAGTAATATGCGTGCAAACGCAAGGCGCTGCTGCTCGCCAAGCGAGAGAATGCGGCTCCAATCGTCCACGTCGTCGAGACGTGCGGCGAAATGATCCATCCCAACGAGTTTTAGAATGCGTGCGATCTCGTCATCGGATGCCGCCGCTGTGCGTGGATAGGAGAGTGCGCGGCGCAGCGAGCCGAGAACGAGATAGGGGCGCTGCGGGAGGAAAAGCCTCTTTGCGCCCTGCGGCAGCTCAATTTTGCCGCTGCCATACGGCCAGATGCCTGCGAGCGCACGGAGCAGCGTGCTCTTGCCCGCGCCCGAGGCACCCGTCACGAGGACGTGGCTGCCTGCGGGCAGGGAGAGTGTGCAGGCGGAGAGAAGCGGTGCGCCGTCCGGCAGATCGATCGAGAGGTCTTGCAGCACGAGCGCCTTGTCGCTGCCCTCGCTGCGCACAATGTCGCTTGTGACCCGTGCGGACTCCTCCATATGCTCCGTGAAGCCCGAGAGTCGCTGGATCACGGCGGCGAGCTCGGCGATGGAGCTATAGGAATCGACGAAGAAGGAAAGTGCATCCTGCACGCGCCCGAATGCCGAGAGCGTCTGCATGAGTCCGCCGAGCGCCATCTCGCCTGCATAGTAGCGCGGGGCTGCCATGACGAGCGGGAATATGATCGCGAGCTGTGAGTAGCCGTTGACGTAGAAGTTCAGCAGCTTCGTGCGGCGCATGAGTCCCCAGTAGTTTTTGATGACGTTGGCGAACCGCTCCTTGAAGCCGACCGTCTCCGCCATCTCGCCGCGATAGAATGCGATGCTCTCGCTGTTCTCGCGCACGCGCATCATGCTGAAACGGAAGTCCGCCTCATAGCGCTGCTGGTCGAAGTTCAGGCGGATGAGCTTCTTTCCGACGATGTGGACGAAGTATGTGCCGAGTCCCGAATAGAGGAGGGACAGCCAGAACATATAGCCGTAGACGGTGAACTCTGTGCCGCCGATGGGGACGGTGATGACGCCCGAGAGGTTCCAGAGTACAACGGCGAATGCGCCGAGTGTCGTGAGCTGCTTCAGGATGCCGACGAGCAGCGTCAGCGTCAGAGAGACGAATTGGTTGATATCCTCGCTGATACGCTGATCGGGGTTATCTGTATCGCTGCGCAGCACCTGCAGACGGTAGTAGACCTGTCCACGCATCCAGCGCGTGAGATACTGCTCCGTCATCCACGTACGCCAGTTGATCGTCAGCATTTGCCGCAGATAGACGGCATAGACTGCGATTACAATGTAGAGGAATGCGAGCACGGAGAACTCACCGACGAGCGGCCAGAACGATGCCCAGTCATACGCCTGCAGCGCGTCGTAGAAAACGCGGTACCAGTCGTTGATCCGCACGAGCAGATAGACTATGATGAGGTTGAGCGCGATGACCGAAATGAGCAGGCCGCGCGCCTTCCATTTTTCGGGGGAACTCCAATATCCTTTGAACAGCTGCCAGAAGCCGCGTGCGAGAGGGAACTTCAAACTGCATCCTCCTTCGATGAGATAACGGCTTTTATTATAGTATTTTTTCACATGGTCTGCAAGGTATCAGGTGTCAATCAGAATATTATAATGATATTTGTTATCGTTGACGCAGACACAAATATGTAGTAGAATGAAGCCGCTTATCCGGGGATGGCATGGGTCATTGTAGTTTATTGGGGAAGGAACGGTTATACGATGGATTTTATTGCGCAGGGAATTGAATTTTTCAGGCAGGGCGGCATTGTCATGTACTTCCTGCTCGCGGCATCGATTTTTGTCGTCTTTATCGGCATTGAGCGTGCGTTCTATTTTGCACGTGCGGATGCGGGGCGGGCATTTGCACATGAGTTCATGCTACACATCGCAAATGGGCGCTTTAGCGAGGTCGTTCAGCTGACGGAGACAAAGCGCGGATCGATTGCGGACATTTTGTACAGTGCGATCTCGAAGAACAGCAAGAATTCGCGCAAGATGTCCTCGTATATGGAGATCCAGTCCGGCATTGCGCTCTCGAAGCTGCGCAATCGGATGTACTATCTGAGCGTCACTGTTACGATGGCGCCGCTGCTCGGGCTCCTCGGCACGATCAGCGGAATGATCTCGACGTTCAGCGTGTTCAACATCGAGGCGGGCGAGCCGAGCGCGATTACGGGCGGTGTCGGCGAGGCGCTGATTGCAACGGCGATGGGACTCTGTGTCGCCATCATTGCACTCTCCGTGCACGCGTATTTCTCGCAGCGCATCGAGAACATCGTCACGGATATGGAGATGTGCTTCTCTGCTGCCGAGAACAGCCGCATTGAGCTTGCGCGTGCGGCAGGTGTCAAGGGCGTGATCGAGACTTCTCTGCATGCGGGAGAAGCAGCGGAAGGTGATGAGGCATGAGGCTGCGCGACAGAAGGGCGTTTGAAAAGCCCGAGGTCATGATTATCCCCATGATCGACATCATGTTCTTCCTGCTCGTCTTCTTTATTATGAGCACGCTCTACATGGTGAATCTGAAGACGGTCGATGTGAACCTGCCGAAGGCACAGACGGCGCAGACGCAGCTCAATGTGACCTATCTCGTGACCATGCGCAAGGATGGCTCGCTCTGGCTCGAGGATCAGCAGATCGACGAGACGACCCTCCTGCGCCGTGCGCGTGCGGAGAGTCAGAAGAATCCGCGATTCGCCGTCGTTGTGCGCGCGGACGGGGACATCAACTACAGCGGCGTTATGGAGCTGCTGGACAAGTTCCGCAAGGAAGGCATTACGCGCTTTGGGCTTGCGGCACAGTGAATATGGGATAAAAGGGACTGTTGTACGAAACACTCGTGCAACAGTCCCTTTGTGTTACGGGGATATTTCGACCGTCGGCGCAGCCTCCAACCGCACCTCAAAGGTGCGCGGCCACGGGTAGTATGCCGTGATATTGCTCCGTACAAGGCCCAGCTGCATATCGCCCTGCTGAAACGGTGCGCGGAAGGCGGCACTGCTCTCATAGCTGCGTATGCGGCGATCGAGATCGTGCGTGAGGAGATCATTCGCCCAGCGCCAGTTCTTCGTGAGATCGAGATCGGCAGTATTCCGATAGCCCGCAATGCGGAGCGTATTGTTGACGCGGTCGATTGTCTCCTTGAGATAGAACTCATCCTCGGCGATGCGCCCCGTGAGGAAGGCAAGATTTGCGTACGTGTATGCCTCTCGCTCCTCGTCACTCCCTGTGCACTGCATGGCACAGTGATAGAGCAGCGCCTCCGAGAGCGCCGTGCCGATCGCGTTGCTTGCCGTGTTCCACCCCGCGTACGCCGTGAGCGCGTTCACGGGTACATTCTTTTCGATCAGCATGGGCAGTAGCGTTTCCTCCGCGTGAAAATGACGGGAGAGATCGACGAGCGCAACGGGCATTCCCCTCGCCATCATATCCCGTATTGCAGCGGCAGCTGGGGCGCGCGTGCCGAGCGTATCCGCATTGCTGTCGCCAGCAGAGATGAAGAGTGTGAGATCTCTGTCCTCGCCATCCTCCACAAGGGAGGCGCCGAGCATGGCGATCTTCTCGCGCGCCGTCGCGTCGTTCGAGACCGCCATAAAGGGGAAGACCGCGTCGTCCATGCCTGCACCCGCATAGCGCAGGGAAATGCGCGGCGCGGCGCCGCCGTCTGCACGCAGCTCATCGAGCGCAATGCGCGTAAGCATGGAGAGTGCAATCTCATCCGCACCGTGCACAATCATCGCCCGTTCGGGGGCGATATTTTTTTGCGCGAGCATGGCGGCAAGCTCTGCCTTTTTCAGATTGCCAACCGAATACTCCTCGCCGTCGTCCTGCCCGAGGACGAGGCGCGTGAGCACGCCCTCCTCCGTAAGGCCGATGAGCATGGCGGCGAGTGCCGTGCTCTCCTCGAAGTGGGCGAGATATTTTTCCAGATAGTCGGGCGGAAACTGCGCGCGCAGACGCTCCATCTCCTCCGCATCGACGGGCAGACCCTCGCCCGCGCGTCCGAGGAGGCGCGCATAGGCGAGCAGGGCGCGGCGCTCGCGCCAGCCCTCTAGCCCGTCCTGCGGAATTGCGCGCGGCAGGATGTAGAATGCGTGCAGGGGAATAGAGGGATGCGCCGCGTGCAGGGCGCGCAGATCGTTTGCCAACTCCGCAATATCCGACGGCGCAATATGTGCCTCGCGCGCCGCGAGGAGTCCCCCCGAGAGCAGCTGATCCACCGAGAGGATGACGGCATCCGTCCCGCCCGCCTCATGCGCGAGCCAATCTCTCAGCGCGTGCGTATCGCCCGCCATGGAATAGTAGTCCATATACTCCGTCGGCGGCGTTATGACATTCCATCCGACAATCCTGCCGCCGCTCACAACGAACTCCTGGCACGGCGGGCGCGAGTCGAGCGGTACAAGCAGGATGCGCCGCTCTCCTGCATCTATCGCCATAGTGGACAGCGTGCGCCACTCTCCCACATATGTGGAATGAAATACGAAGTGGAAGAGGAGTAGGGCAACGATCAGGAAGACAGTGGTGATGGATAGTTCCTGCTTCATGCCGCGCCCTCCTTCCGTTCCTCACGTTCCTGCGTCATCATTTTACTGTATGGAACCCGCCTGTGCAATCCGTTTTTTGCAGCAATCGTCCGATGAGGAGAAGCGTTGAAAGATCATCTGCACGCTTCATGCTACTTGCTTTTAGACATGATTAACAATAAAATAAGAGACAGCTTAGGAGAGATGAAGTTTTATGAAATAAAACATTTATGTGGAGACCTTTGTACGGCACGAGAAAGAGGGATCATATGAAAAAAGATATCATGCTGTGCTTTCTGAGCGATGTCAAGCGCAACCGTGAGGGCGGCATTTCGGTGGCGGAGTATCAGAACATCGGCGCGAAAAAGGACTGCCACACGACAAATGAGTCTGCCGTCCGTTACCTCCTATGCGGAGGACATGCACAGGTGGACAGTTTGTCGCATCTCTTCCTCGTGCGGACGCAGATGGTCGCAGGGCCGATTGTCGGATACGAGGATGCGGAGGGGCGTGGGTGGACGCACTACGGCTATTTCCTGCATCGGATCTCGGATGTCGTACCCAATGTGGAGAATATTGCGGATTCCATCGACTTTGACGAGCAGGCGCCGATCGAGGAGAATATGGACACACTCATCGAGGTTGCCTCCTCCGTGCGTCGGTATGCACAGGATGTCAGAAGAGATGATCCGACTGCGGAGATTGTTCTCCACGTTGACTGCACGGGCGGGCTGCGCAATGCGTCGATGATTCTCATTGCACTCATGCGGCTCGTGCAGTACGAGCGCATTGCCATCGGCAAGGTCATCTACTCGAACTATCATGCGCATCGTGTCGAGGAGGTCATGCCGCTCTATGCATTCTTTGACCTCGTTGCGGGCGCGGAGGAATTCGTACGTCATGGCGAGGTATCGGTGTTGCGGGATTATTTCCGCGCGCGAGAGAAGAGCCCCGCATTGGAGCGGCTGCTAGCAGCGATGAATGGCTTTGCCGAGGAATTGACACTCTGCCATTATGGCGAACTGCGCACTGCGATTGTCGAGCTTCGGCGCAGGATAGAGGCATTTTCCGATGAGTCTTCGGCATCGATATCGGCAGAGGCGGTGCAGAGTGACAATCTCATGCGGCAGATGCTCGTACGCATCCGTGAAGATTACAGCACCATCCTGACGGAGGAGGTAGACGACATCGCTCTCATCGGGTGGTGCATTGATCGTGGCTTTCTGCAGCAGTCGATTACCTTCTTCACCGAGCGTGTGCCGGAACTGCTCGTGGATTCCGGCTTCCTCTGCCTAAAACCAGAGCATCAGGAAAATTTTTTAGCCTGTCTTGAAAAGGATCCCATGCATCGAAATGCCGGATTCTATCTCGTCAACGAATATCGAGGGGAAAAACTTCCGAGTGAGGAGTTCCACAAGGCGCAGACGGCATGGAGAGATGCCCGGCGGAAATTCCTGTGCGCATTTCGCGCGGAGACGACAGCAGATGAAATCTTTGCCTTTGCTGACGGAGCAATGCGTGACACACCGCAATTCCGTCTTGGTGATGCCCGGCGCATGTGCGATGTCTTTACGTGGCTGAGTCAGATGCTTCGTGAAGAAGATAATCTTGCCCTGCGCGATACGCCGATTGGCAAGGCTTTTTTGGGGCGTGTTCGTATGCCCTATATCAATTCGCGCCGCCCCAAGAAGAGCAAGACGGGGCAGGAGAACGCAGAGTAGAGCGAGGTCTGGGACGCGCTGATGGCACAGAACAACAGAGGCGTCGTTATGAAGCTCGGCAAATTCCTTGGGAAAAACGCTCTGGAAACGGATCTTGACCAAATTTTTTCCGACATCGCATGGATGCCCGTTGTGCGCAGAATGGGTGAGGGAGGCTTCACTGTGCGGGACAATGCACTGGCAGCGCGTATCCTGCGGCGGTATTTTGCCGTCAAGGACGAACGCAACCACACCAGCCACGCGCGCGTAGAAACGGGGCGCCCCGGCATAGAGGAGCTGACCGCGCTGATGCGGAGTGCGCTTACGGATATTCGCCGCGCATGTAAAGGGGAGGACTGCGGCAATGCATGAATTCATCAACCATACCAACCATCCATCTGCACGTTGGGAGGAGGCGCAGCGGTGCGCAGCCGAGGCATATGGCGTCATAGCAGACATCCCTTTCCCACAGATTCCCGCCGACTGGGATGAGAATGCCGTGCGGCGTCTGGCGGAGGAGAACGCGCGGGTGATCCTCGCACGCAGCCCTGCAGCTGTTCTCGTACAGGGCGAGTTCACCTATACCTATGCGCTTATCAATCTGCTCAAGACGGCAGACATTCCTGTCCTCTCCGCGTGCAGCGAGCGCCATGTGAGCGAGCGCGTGAACGAGGCGGGGGAGACCGTCCGCGAGTCCCGCTTCGCATTTTGTCGTTTTCGCGCCTACTGAGGGCGGCGCATTCGTTCGGGGAGAAGGATATGTTAGGAGTTCTTGTTTATCGGCTGCGCGTGGAGACGGGCGGACATTTTACCATGTTCCCGGGCAGACTCCTCCACGGAGCGCTCTTTCACTACCTTTCAGAGCATTCGGCAGAGCTTTCCGCCGACTTCCATGCGCGGCAGAGCAAGCCGTTTACGATCGGGTGTCTGCAAAGAGCCGACCATCAGCGCGCGCCTTCCACAAATGCGGAAAAGACCTTCAACAATCCCGCCTTTTCTGCGGGAGAGAACGTGCTCCTGCGCGTCACAGCGCTCGACGATGCGGCTCTTATGGCGCTTGCCGATATGCCGTGCGGAACGAGACTGCAGGTAGGTAAACTTGCGTTCAGCCTCGTGGAGGTTCTTGCCGACGGACGCATGGAGACCGGCGCGGCAGCGCCCGACGAACTCGCGGCGTCGGCTCTGTCAATGGAGCGTGCGCGCGGCGTCCGACTCCGCTTCCGATCGCCGACACTATTCCGTGCGGACGGGCACGATTACGCATTCCCGCAGCCCGAACGCATCTTTGCCTCGCTTGCCGACAAGTGGACACAGCAGGAACTCCCTGCTGTGATTCACAAAGATGCGGCGCGCATAGCCGCTGCGAAACTTGTTCCGCTCGCATGGCACGGCGAGAGTCTGCGGGTACGGCTGACTGCTCAGAAGAGCGTTCCTGCGTTTATCGGGGATTTTTCGTTCAGCCTCGCGGAGCTTTCGGAGGAGGAGCGGGAGATCATCCTGCTGCTCACACAGTTTGCTCCCTTCTGCGGAACGGGGCGAATGACGGCACAGGGAATGGGGGAGACGTATGTATCTATCTCATAGAAATGGATTTGTGCTGCAAAGGAGGCTGTGCAATGCGGCATAAGGCAATACTTTTTGATACGCGTTCCATACAGAGCTACATCTTCTCAGGCAATCAGCTCAAGACGAACATTGGCGCATCATATCTCGTTGAGCGCGTCTTTGACGACGTACTTCTGCCAGTACTGCGGAGCGTGCTCAGCGAGGATGCTCTCGATGCCGAAACATGGATGAATGTTGAAGAGCCGCGTTGGGACGAGATGTCCACTGCGGCGCGCGTCGGCTACATCGGCGGAGGGAACGCCCTGATCCTCTTCCGTGCGGAGACGGCGGAGGAGACCCTGCGCACCGTTGTCGCCGCATTTACGAAAGAGCTGCTCGTCCGTATGCCGGGACTGCATACGGGCGCAGCGATCGGGGAACTCGAACTTGCGGCGGACGGCAGCTTTGTGGGGGAGAAGAATCTCACGGCACTTGTCCATGCGCTCAAGGACGGACAGAACACCGTCTTCCCGTTGGTCAACGTCCCCGGCACAGGGCTGACCCTCACCTGTCAGGAGAGCGGTGAGACGGCGAACGCATGGGATGAGACCGAGCGCAGATTCTACGCATGGGAAGTCGAGATGAAACTGCGCGCCGACCGCAGAGAAGGCAGAGAGGCGCCCGCAGAGGCGGAACTGATGAAAAAGCTCTCATCCGTCCTTCCTGCCGCCGAGCGGGATCATTTTCTGAGTGGGTATGTCTTCCCGATGGAGTTTGCCGATCTCGGACAGCGACAGACAGAGAACGACATTGCCGTCGTTCACATCGACGGCAACAATATGGGGCGCAAATTCCAGGACTGCCGCACGCTGACCGCGCGCAAGAATATGTCCCGCGCGATCCGCAGCAAAACCATTGCGGCGTTCACCGAACTCGTGCAAAATATCATTTCGGACTTTGACGCATATGAGGACGAACTCTCCATCGGACGCGACAGAGAGCAGCGCCCCCTCCTGCCCATTCGTCCGCTCGTACTGGGCGGCGATGACATGACCTTTGTCTGTGCCGCGAAGGTCGCCGTACGCTATACGCGATTCATCATGGATCGACTCAAGGACCACGGCATCGCAAGCTGCGGCGGCATCACCATCATGAATACGAACTACCCCTTCTTTCGCGGCTACCAGATGGCGGAGGAGCTCTGCGGCGCGGCAAAGAAGTGCATGCGCGATCTCGAGGCAGCGGCGGGACAGGAGACAGACTCCTGCTGGCTCGACTATGCCATCCTGCACGGTGAACAGGCGCCGACGCTGGATCAGTTCCGTGCCGAGGAGTATCGCGGCGCGCGCGGCGATCTGCATTTCGGCCCCTATCGTGTCGACGCACCGGCAGACGCACAGGAGAGTCTGGACGCACTGCTTTCCTGCGTGCGGGGCATGCGTGCGCTCCCGTGCAGCAAGGTCAAGGAACTTCGCCGCGTCCTCGCCTACGGAGAGCATGAGCAGTGGCAGTTCATGGCGCAGCTTGCGCATCTCCGAAAGAGTGACCCGGGGATGCGGCTGCCGAGCGTGCCTGCATGGCAGGCATATGAGGAGACGCTCTGGGCGGAAGGCAGGACGCCCTACGTCGACGCGATCGAACTCATGGATTATACCCTTGCGGATGAGGAGGTGTGAGCATGGCGAAGAAAAAAGCGGCAGACAGACGACGCGAAATGAATCAGAGACGTGAGCAGAACCGCGTCCTGAATGCAGAGAAAAACAAGGCGGACGAGAGAGAGGAAGAGCGCAGACAATGGGATGAATCCATACGCATTCCTGCCACCCAGTACGAACCCGCCGCACAGATCAGGGACATAGACGCAAAAGCGCCGATCGAGGTCGTCATTGAGACGTTTTCGCCCCTGCATCTCGGGGCAGGACGCGCCGACATCCATGTTGATGCGGACGTCGTGCAGGACGATGTCGGGCTCCCGTATTTTCCAGCGAAGCGGTTCAAGGGACTGCTCTACGAGAGTGGCCGCGAGGTCGCCGAGATGGCGGAGGCATCGGGACTCGTGCTCTTTGAACGGGCGGCGCTCGATTGCCTCTTTCAGCGTGGGTATGCAAGAAAGGTGCAGCTCGTTGTCTCGAATCTCCGTTTGAGCGAATACGAGCGGATTCACGATGATCTTCAATACCTTGAGGAGCGTTATCCGTCCGTCTTTCGTCCTGCGGACATCCTCAATCACTATGCGGGGCTGCGCTGGCAGACCGCGATCGACCGTGAGACCGGAACGGCAAAGACGACCTCGCTGCACAATATGCGCGTCATCGAGAAGGGGAAGACATTCCGCGGGGAGCTCCGTCTCCTTGACGGAACCATAGCGGAGCTCAGCATCCTCGCACTCGCTGCGCGCAACCTTTCGCAGTGCGGAGGAAAGCGCACGCGCGGCTTCGGCAGGATCGGCTGTACACTCAGACAGGAGGGCAGGGACATCCTCGCCCCGTTGGTGGAGCGCGCACTGAAAAACAGCGGACAGAAAGGGGGCAAACGATGATGCAGGCAATGAACATCCGAATCAAGACCGTGTCGTCTGTCATCCTCTCCGCGCTCGGTCATGCGTCCGTCATGACTGCGACGCACGACTTTTTCGGCGGCTCCGTTCTGCGCGGCATCCTCGCCACACGATTCATAGAGAAGCAGAAACTCGGCAAAATGGCGCACGCGGATGCGGACTTCATGCGGCTCTTTTACGGTGACCTGCGCTTTGTCGATGCCTATCCCGTTGACCCCGAGACGGGGGTGCGCGCGATCATACTGCCGTTCTCAGTGCAGCGCAGCAAAGACGAGCGGGAGATCAGAGACCTCCTGCAGAAGGGCACGGAACTCGCGCCCGGCTTCAAGGGAATGAAGGGCTTTGCTGCCGCAGCGGATGGGGTGCTCCGTCCCGTTAAGGTGCGAAAGAACATCACCCTCCATATGAGCCGCACCGACCTGAAGGATGACAGCGGGATGGAACGCCTCGCGGGAAAGAGCCGGAGCAGCGGCATCTACAACTACGAATCCATCGCGGCAGGACAGAGCTTCGAGGGTGTCATCTATGGAGCGTCAGAGCTGCTCGTGCAGCTCCGCGATGTACTCGGGACGCAGTTCACCTGCTATGCGGGGCGGTCAAAGTACACCCAGTACGGGCAATGCGAGGTCACTCTCACACAGCCGCAGGACATTCCTGAGGGGGCTGCACCGCAGGGCGAACGTCTCTGCATCCGTCTCGAGACACCTCTCCTCCCGCGCGCCGGCATCCCCGGCGATGCCGCGTCCATGCTCACAGAGATCGTCACAGCCCTCAACGAAAAGACGAGCGGCGGATTCTCCCTGTCCGAAGAGCCGCGCAGCATCTTTGCAAAAGAAGCGGAGATCGACAACTTCGTCGGCACGTGGGGCATGAAACGTCCGCGTGAGACAGGACTTGCCGCAGGTACCGTTTTTACGCTTGAGAAGGCGGGCGGCTGGCAGGACGGCGATGCAGAGGCGCTGCGCACCGTCCTCTATGAGGGCGTCGGACGCCGCCGCGCAGAGGGATTCGGTCAGCTGCGCCTGTGGGACGGCAGAGATATCCGCCGCGCGGAGAAGATGGAGCGCAGCGCCGTAAAGCCGCGTGAACTTGGCGCAGAGGCGAAGAAGATCGCAGCAGCAATCCTCACAGCACACGTTGTCGAGCAGATCCGCGTGCTTGCCTCCATGGATGTCGAAACAGCGCGCATTCCGAGCGGTGCACGGCACGCGCTCTCGCGTCTGGAGCAGGAGCTCGGCACGAGAGTGGACGGGGCGATCAGTCGCATGCAGGAGTTTGCGGCCTCGATGCAGGGGAAAAAGACGCCCCTCGGAAAGATGATGACAGGTATTCGGGTGAACGGGATATCGCTATTTACTTACTTCCATGAGAAAAACATCGCAGACATGCCGTATTTCCTCAGAGGAAAGGAACTCCTGCGCAGCGAAGCGGGAGATATCGCAGACGAGCTTGGCATAGCGCATGGGCTCGAGGGCATCCTGCGCGAAGATCAGGTGTTTTACGCATACTGGCACGCATTCTTCCGCTTTGCCCGCAAGCGGGCGGGGCAGACTGAGGAAGGAGGAACAGAGGCATGAGTACGAACGCGAATCCGGCACGAATCTTGAAACGCATCACGGTGAAGGGAAAACTCCGTCTCGAGACTCCCCTCCTCATCGGCGAGGGCGAGAGCGGGGAGGAGCGCGGCGATCGGGACATCCATGTGCTCCGCAGCAAGGATGGAACGCCGTTCATCCCAGGCACATCGCTCGCAGGCGCACTGCGCAGTTTCGTCGAGGAGGATGCGCCGCGCGCTGCACAGCTTCTCTTTGGCACAGAGCATGATGCGAAGGGCATTGACGAACTGCAGAGCGCCGTCTCCCTCTATGATGTCGAACTCAGCGGGGCGAAACTCGGCTTCCGCGACGGCGTCCGCATCGACGGCGTCACGGGCACGACTATTCCGCACGGAAAATACGACTACGAGATCGTAGAGAGCGGTGCGACTGGCATATTCTACGCCGAGATCGTTCAGCGCGCCGTGCATGAGAGCGAGGAGTCGGCACTGCGGAGCGTACTCGCGCGACTGCGCGAGCGGCTCATCGGAGGCTTCCACGTCGGCGCACTCACCACCAAGGGCTTTGGCAGAATGCGCCTTGAGGGCATGGCAGTGCACTGCTACGATTTTTCCAAACCAGAGGACGTCATAGCGTGGCTGAGCCCAGAGCGCGGCTGTGCATTGCAGCACTTGGTGACGCTCCCCGATGAAGAAGTGTCGCACTCCGTCTATATCCCGCAGGACTTCATGATCGAGGCGGACTTTGCCCTCGCGGGATCGCTCATCGTGCGCGACTACGAGGAGGCAAATAAAACAGTGGGAGACGGCAACGAGAAGACCCCCGATGCCCTCATGAAGAAGAACGCGGGGGGGCAGTACATCATCCCCGGTACGAGCCTCAAGGGCGTGCTCCGTCACCGTGCAGAATACATCCTCCATGCGCTCGGCAAAGACCCGTATCCACTGGACGAGCTGATGGGAACTGTGAGTGGCGAGACGAAGCGGCGCAGCCGCTTCGTTGTCGAGGAGGCGGTCGTTGAGGGGCACACCCATCGGCAAATGCGCATCCGAGGCAATCGCTTCACGGGCGGCACCATCTCTGCCGCGCTTTTCTCGAGTATGCCCGTATGGCAGGGGACACAGGGCACGCGTGCCGTTACACTGCGGTTCGGCGCGCGCCGTGCGAGCGAATGGGAGGCGGGACTCTGCATCCTCCTGCTCAAAGACCTCTGGCTCGGGCGCACGGCAATCGGCGGGGAGAAATCCATCGGGCGAGGCACGCTCGAGGGTCTGCGCGCCTCCATTCACTACCACGGACGGACATGGGAACTGACCCCGACGCAGCCGCTCAATGAAAATGCGGCGCGCGAACTGCAGACCTTTGTAACAGCATTGAGCGAGGAGGCGGACGTATGAGTGCGGAACTGGCATTGAACCCTCTGCGTATCTGTGCAGGGACGAGCAGATCAGACAGCTGTGCACTCCGCATCTCGGTGGAGGACATTGCGGGCGAGCTTGTGCGCCGAGGCATACAGGAAGGTATTGTCATCCTCTGGCAGGTCGATCAGATCCGCTGTGGGACGTGGCGCAATGGCGCATTCCACTTTGCGGATGAGCGTCCCTTGGATGCGGCGCTGCTCGTCGAACTGAGCGTCTTCGATGCCGCGTGTGAGCTTCGTCTGCGCCGCGAGGACAGCGAACTCCTTGGGCGATTTCGACAGGACGGCACAGGCGAGCCCGTCGAATATGTTGACAGCATGGCGCGGCTCATGGGAGAGCGCGAAGATCAGGGCGCATGGATGACCCTGCGTGACCGCGAACGCAAACTCAAGCTCACACTGCCTGCGCTGACGGAGCCCTGTCGTTACGTCGGACTCGTCACGCGCAGCTACATCGGCATCCACGAAAAGACCACCCAGGCAGGCTACATCGATGACCGCTTCCTTGCCATCGTGCCGGCGGACATGAAAGGGGAGGAATAACATGGCGGATAGGATTGCAACCGCGCCGTACAACTTCGTATCCCTGCCGAAGGGGGTGCTCACATCGCCCATCGACAACGATGCAGCGAGCGACGAAGAGCGCATCGAGAACTATCGGCAGCACGTTCTCGCGCCCAACCGCCTCAGCGGGCGCATCGACCTCACAATCGAAACGCTGACCTCCGTATTCGTCGGCGCAGACGTTGAAACGGAGACATTCTTCTCGCCGACCGGCGTTCCCATGATCCCAGGCAGCACCATCCGAGGCACGATCAAGAACCTCTTCAAGATCGTCACCTGCAGCACCATGCGCGGAGACGGGGAGGACTACGAAGATCGGCATCTCTATTTTCGTGCACTGGGGGGTAAAGATAACGCTGCTGTTATGAAAAAAGTCTACGAGAAGCGCGCGCCGAAGGAGTATACCGAGGCGGGCTATCTCATCCGTGTGGAGGAGGAGCAGCAGTATTATATCTGCCCTGCAGAATACGACACAGTGCGGGATGCGGACAGTGTTAAAAGAAATGCCGGCTGCATATTCTGGGATGCGCCGCGCAAGGGACAGGTAACCTGCTACACCGGAAAAATGCAGAAAAAAGCACATTACACGATTCATCATGCACCAAACTGGCAGGAGCGCATCCCCGTCCCCGCAAACGTCATACAGGACTATCGTGATGACATCAGCCGTGCCGGGGTCAACCTCCTTGGGAAGTCCGTGGCAAAAGTGGATGCCGATGCCGCTGCCTTTACAGGCGACCCGGCGATCGACCTCGTCGTACCGTGTTTCTATCAGGAGGAAAACGGACAGGTACAGCACTTTGGCTTTGGGCGGTTCTACCGTATTCCCTATCGGCAGAGCGTTGGCGATCATGTGATTGGCATGGGGACGGCGAGGATCGACTACACCGACGCACTCTTCGGACGCAAAGAACTCTGGGCGGGGCGTCTTGCATTCACCGATGCGCTGGCGGCAGGAGAGGTGCGCTCAGAATCCGCCGCCTATCCGAAGGTGCTCGGCGAGCCGAAGCCGACCTCCATGCAGCTCTATCTCGAGCAGGAAAGCGGCGCGCAGCTCGCCCATTGGGATACCCCCAATGCCTGCATCCGCGGCTATAAACTCTACTGGCATCAGAAGAACAAAACGAAGTGGCAGAATGACGTACAGCAAGCGACTAACGTCACAAAGACGCGCATCACCCCCGTTCAGGCAGGCTCCGTATTCCACGGGAGCATTCGATTCGAGCGCCTGTCCGAAGACGAGCTTGGCGCCCTGATGAAAGTGCTCCGCATCGGCGGCAATGACCTCTGCTGTAAAATCGGCAAGGGGAAATCCATCGGGCTCGGCAGCGTTCGCATCACCGCACGGCTGATCCGCACCGACACGGAGGATTCCTATCGTCGCGCTTTTGACAGCACGGGAGATTGGAACAGAGCCGAGCGCGAGGAGCCGATGGATGTCTACATCGCAGCCTTTGATCGGGAACTGGGCGAGCGGCTGGATGCGAACGTCTACAATCGGTACCGGAACGCAATGGCGGAGCTCTCCCATATGCTCGACTGGGAGACGACCACAATACCAGATTGGGAGAAGAAAACGCGAACAATGACCATCGACGACCCCGATCAACCCTTTCAAAATCGTTGGATTCTGCCAAATGCACTGGAGGTGAAGGAGACGTAAAAAATAAAAAGAATCTGTGAAAACGGATTGCAAGATCACGGATTCTCTGCTATGATACAGACATGGTGCAAAAAAGTGGAAAATGCGACGGCGATGCCGCAAAGCCGCATTCTACCGTCGCGATTTTCCATTTTGGCGCAACCCCGCGCCGCACAAGGGAAGACGCCGATTGACGCTGTGATTTTTCGGTGAAAATGCCGCCCCATAAGGGGAAAACGGCACAAAAAATCGACGACTTTCCAAAACGCCCTCTCGCCCCGCGCGGGACAAGGGCTGCGAGCGACGGAGTTGCACCACATATAATGCTGCGTGCGGCATTGAAACTTCGGTGTTACGGCGGTGACTTTCACCTGCTCGTGTTGCACTACATATAATGCTGCGTAAACGAGTTCGTGAGGATTCGTACTGTCCGGCAGGGTCGTTGTACGAAGTTTTTGCTTCGTGCAGCAGCCCTGTTTTTTTGTTGCAAAGTGCATTTTCTGTTCACTGTCCTGCGACAGGTTGAAATGCGAATGCAAATTGTGGTAAAATAGGAAAGCCTACAGTAAAATAGCGGGAGGAATGCGATGCGGATCATTACGGGCAGTGCGCGCGGCGTACGGCTGAAAGCCCCTGCAGGGGATGGCACGCGTCCGACGGCTGACCGCACGCGCGAGGCGCTCTTCAGTATGCTGGGCGCACGCGTCTATGATGCGCGCGTGCTCGATCTCTTCGCGGGGACGGGGGCGCTCGCACTCGAATCACTCTCCCGCGGGGCGGCGCACGCTGTGCTCGTGGATCGCACGACGCATGCGATTGTCGTGGAGAATGCACAGCGGACGAAGCTCGCGGCACGCGTGGAGCTTCGTCGCGGCGATGTCTATGGGCAGGTCGCGGCGCTCGCACGCGAGGGGCGCACGTTCGACCTTATCTTCGCCGATCCGCCGTATGCGCGCGGGGATAATGCGCGCGTGCTTGCTGCGCTGGATGCGGGTGCGTTGCTCACTGCAGACGGGCTCTTCGTGCTCGAGCAGGGCGCAGGGGAGCAGATCGTCGAGCGCAGCGGAAGTCTCTCGCTCATGCGTGAGCGGCGCTACGGCGCGGCACGCATATGTTTTTATACGCAGGAGGTGCAGGAATGAGACGCGCGGTGTTTGCCGGCAGCTTTGACCCCGTGACGACGGGGCATATCGACATTGTGGAGCGCGCTGCCGCGATGTTTGACGAGCTCATTGTCTGCATTTTTCACAATGTCCAGAAGGATGGCTGTTTCCCTCTGGATGACCGCATTCAGTTTCTGCGGGAGGCGACCTCCCACGTGCCGAATGCGCGCGTGGATGTGTTCTCAGGTCTCCTGACGGACTATATGAAGCAGCAGAATGCGCGCGTTGTTGTGCGCGGTCTGCGCTCGGTGAAGGACTTCGAGTATGAGGAGAATCACGCGTCTATGGTGCGCCACCTCATGCCGGAGAGCGATACGATCTTTCTGCTGACGCGCCCCGACCTGACCTTTGTCAGTTCCTCGGGCGTGCGTGAGCTGATCCGCTTCCGCGGGCCGGTGCAGGGGATTGTGCCGCCGTCGGTGGAGCGGGCGATATTGAAGCTGTATGGGAAGCCCCCTCGGGGATAAGGCGCTGCTGGCGGCGCAGTATAAAGGAGATAGATTTATGGCAGTTGTGGATACGCTGAAAAAGCTCGAAGATCTGGTCGCGGATGCATCTCACCTTCCTTTCAGCGACAAGGCTCTTGTGAATGACGATGAGATTGTGCACCTCGTGGAGGAGCTGCGCATGGATCTCCCGAAGGAGCTGAGCCGCGCGGCAGAGATCATGCAGGAGCAGGAGAGCATTATCTCGCGTGCACGCGAGGAGGCGAAGGATATCGTCGATACGGCGCAGTCGCGTGCGAACCAGATGCTCGAGGACAGCGAGATCGTGATTCAGGCGAAGGAGCGCGCGCGTGCGATCATGCAGCAGACGCAGGATCAGGCACGCGAGATCATGGAGCAGGCGCAGGCAGGTGCCGCGCGTCTGCAGAGCGATGCGGATGCCTATGCGAATCAGGTGTTCGAGCAGCTGATCGCACATGTCGGCAGCACGTTCAAGGGCGTACAGCAGGCAGAGATGGGGCTAAATCAGGCGATGAACGTCCTGCGTACGGCAAAGGCGCAGATGAATGCGCCGCAGGACGAGGTGTCAGAACTCTGAAAACGCTCCTTGACAATGCCGATAACCGCCGCTATAATGTGAAAGGTCATGCGTCATGATGAAGCTGGATGTTGCTGCGGCGACATTTCCCCTCGGTGAGAGCCGCACGTTCTCGTTCGCGGTGATGCCGGAGTCCCTCGATATGGGGGATGCCCAAGAGCATTTTTGCGGAGAGATTCGCGTGGACGGCACGGTGATGAACACGGGTTCGTCCCTGCGTACTATGGGAACTGTCCGCGCGTGTCGGCGCTTCGTCTGTGACCGCTGCCTCGCAGAGGGGGAGCGGGAGATTACGCTTGATTTTTCTGAGGACTATGCGAAGACTCCGGGAGAAACGGATGAGGCTGCACTCTATGATGGCGAGGCCATCGTGCTGGATGACCTCGTGCGTGACACCCTCCTTGTGGCTGAGCCGCTGCGTGAGCTGTGTAAGTCTGATTGCAAGGGGCTCTGTCCGGTGTGCGGGCAGAACCTGAACGAGAGACAGTGCGACTGTGATACGTTCGTGCCGGATCCTCGACTGGCGGCTTTAGAGAGCCTATTGAAAAACGATTAAGGAGGTGTATCCAAAATGGCAGTACCAAAGAGAAAGACATCGAAAGCGCGCCGCGACCGTCGTCGTGCTAACTGGAAGCTCGACGCGCCGCACTATGTATCGTGCCCGCAGTGTCATGAGCCGAAGCTCCCGCACCACGTGTGCATGGAATGCGGCTATTATGACGGAAAGCCTGTGGCCGAGGCGGCTGAATGAGAACCATGCGGAGCTGCTGCAAGAAGTCTGTGGACTTTTTGCGGCAGCTCTTTTATTTTTTAATCATTTCCTCTTGCAATTTTTTTTAGTACCTAGTATAATGCGCTCATACTGATAGCAGCAGGTGCTAAAAATAACGAGCTTATGGATGCGTGAACCTCACATAAGTTCGGGAGAGGAGTGGCGTGATGACGGAGAAGAAGCGGCGGCGGCAGGAGACGCTCGTCATGGCAGTGCGGAAGGAACCGTTCCTGACGGATGAGGCGCTGGCGAAAAAACTTGCTGTGAGCGTGCAGACGGTGCGGCTTGACCGCACGGAGCTTGGCATTCCGGAGCTGCGCGCCCGCGTGCGTACGCTCGCGGAGAATGCGCGCGAGAAGGTACGCGCCATTCCGCATACCGAGGTGATCGGCGATCTCCTCTCGCTCGAGTTGGGCGTGCGGGGGACGTCGGCGCTGCGCGTGACGGATGATCTCATCTTTGCGGACTCGGAGATCGCGCGCGGTACGGCACTCTTCTCACAGGCAAACTCGCTCGCACTCGCCATCATCGACGCACCTGTCGCGATGACGGGTGTCGCCAATGTGAAATACAAGACGCCGATCAAGAAGGGGGATACGGTCATCGCGCACGCGGAGATCGTAAAGGTACGCGGCAATAAGATCTTTGTCTGGGTGAAGACGTACCGAGAGGACAAAGAGGTCTTTCGTGCAAAGTTTATCGTAGTATCCCTCCACCGGTGAGGGAATAGCAGCAAGGGAGAAGGGAGCGCAGGATGCGTATAGCGGTCGATGCGATGGGCGGTGATTTCGCACCGAAGGAGATTGTACGCGGTGCGGTGGAAGCAGCGAAGAAATACGACTGCGAGATCGTACTGGTCGGCGATGAGGAGCAGATTCGCGCAGAGCTGCACGGCGAAGATCCTGCGGCACTGCGCATCTCCATCGTGCACGCCTCCGAGGTGATCGGCATGAACGAGCATCCCGCAGAGGCGGTACGGTCGAAGAAGGATTCCTCCGTTGTGGTTGCAACGCGCCTCGTGAAGGACGGCAGCTGTGACGCGGTCTTCTCCGCAGGCTCGACGGGGGCTGCTGTTGCGGCGGCACAGCTGATCCTGCACCGCATTCGCGGGGTCGGACGACCCTCCATCGCGACGCCGATGCCGACGCCGGACGGCGTGACGCTCATGCTCGACTCGGGTGCGAATGTGGATTCGAAGCCCGAACATCTCGTGCAGAGTGGGGTCATGGGCTCCCTCTACGCACAGTATGTTTTCGGTATCGAGCACCCGCGCGTCGGACTCCTCAACATCGGCGAGGAGGAGACGAAGGGGAATGAGCAGGTGAAGGAGACCTATCAGTTGCTCAAGGTCGAGCCGAACATCCACTTCTGCGGCAACGCCGAGGGACGCGATGTACCCAAGGGAAATTTCGACGTCGTCATTTGTGATGGATTTGTCGGGAATGTTGTGTTAAAATTTGCAGAGGGGCTTGCGAAAACAATTCTTGGACTCATTCAGGAGGAGATTCGTGGGGCAGGGCTGATGGCGAAGCTCGGCGCACTCCTCCTCATGCCGACGCTCCGGCGTCTCGGCAAGCGGCTCGATGTGAGAGAGTACGGCGGCGCGCCGCTCCTTGGTGTAAACGGCTGCTGTGTGATCGGTCACGGCTCCTCGGATGCGAAATCCGTTGCGAGCGCGATTGGTGTGACCGTGGACTATGTGAATGGAAAAGTGCTGGATCAGATCCGTGATGCTCTGGCAAAGGAGGGGGATTCAGACCGTGCCTAAGATCAGTGCAGGCATCCTCGGAACGGGCTACTACGTTCCAGAACGGGTGCTGACGAATTTCGACCTTGAGAAGATGGTTCAGACGAATGATGCGTGGATTGTGGAACGCACGGGCATTCATGAGCGGCGCATTGCCGCCGATGGAGAGCCGGTCTCCGTGCTCGCACAGCGTGCGGCGGAGATGGCGCTCGCGGATGCAGGCGTGGATGCCGCAGATCTGGATCTCATCATCATGGCGACGCTCACCTCAGACAGGATCATCCCGTCGACGGCGTGCGTTCTGCAGGATCGCCTTGGGGCGAAACATGCAGCGGCGTTTGACCTCTCGGCGGCGTGCTCGGGCTTTGTCTATGCTGCCTCCATTGCGGCTCAGTTCATCGAGAGCGGCGTCTACCGCCACGTGCTTGTGATCGGCGGTGAGACGCTGTCGAAGGTCGTGGACTGGGAGGATCGCAATACCTGCATCCTCTTTGGCGACGGCGCGGGCGCAGCGGTATTTGGGCCGGTCGAGGACGGCTACGGTATCCGTGCCTTTGACCTCGGCAGCGACGGTTCGGGCGGAGACGCCCTCGACATTCCCTCGAGCGGCAGCCTTTGCCCCGTGACGCCCGAGACGATTGAGCAGCGCCTCAACTTCGTCCACATGGACGGCAAGGCGGTCTTCCGCTTTGCAACGAAGGTTATGGGGCGGACGGTGGAGACCTCTCTCGAGCGTGCAGGCATGCAGCGGGAGGATCTGGACTACCTCGTACCGCATCAAGCGAATATCCGTATTATCCAGGCGGCAGCCAAGCGACTTGACATGCCGATGGACAAAGTTATTATAAATATTCATCGTTACGGCAATATGTCTGCCGCATCCATCCCTGTCGCCCTTGCGGAGGCGGCGCACGCGCAGCAGTTCAAAAAGGGAGACAACATCGCCCTCGCAGGTTTCGGCGCGGGACTTACATGGGCATCGTGTATTATGAAGTGGGCGAAGGAGGAAAACGGTTAATGTTTGAGAACAATCCGGTTTGTCGGATGCTTGGCATCAAGTATCCAATCTTTCAAGGTGGTATGGCATGGATCGGCACGGCCGAGCTTGCTTCCGCCGTCTCCAATGCCGGAGGGCTTGGACTCATCGGTGCCGGACATATGCCGCCCGATGCGCTCAGGAATGAGATTCGCAAGGTGAAGGGATGGACGGATAAGCCCTTCGGTGTGAATGTCATGCTCATGAGTCCCTTTGTGAAGGAAGTCATGCAGGTCGTGCTTGAGGAGCGTGTTCCTGTCATTACGACGGGCGCAGGCAATCCCGGTGAGTATGTGCCGGCACTCAAGGAGATCGGCTCGAAGGTCATCCCCGTGGTGGCCTCGGTCGCGCTCGCACGCCGTCTCGTGCGCACGGGCGTGGATGCCGTGATTGCCGAGGGCACGGAGTCAGGCGGACACATCGGCGAGATCACGACGATGGCGTTGCTCCCGCAGGTGGTGGACGCCGTGGATGTGCCCGTCATCGGTGCGGGCGGCATAGGCGATTCGCGCGGCATGGCTGCGGCGTTTGCGCTTGGTGCACAGGCGATTCAGATGGGCTCGCGCTTCGTCCTCAGCGAGGAGTGCATTGCGCATCCGAACTACAAGCAGGCGGTTTTGAAGGCAAAGGATCGGTCGACGGTCGTCACGGGACGTTCGCTCGGACATCCCGCACGTGTCCTGCAGAACAAGCTCTCGCGCAAGTATGAGGAGCTGGAGGCGGCGGGCGCATCGAACGAGGAGCTCGAGCAGCTCGGTGTCGGCAGCCTGCATCGTGCAACGCATGAGGGCGATGTCGACAACGGCTCCGTCATGATCGGTGAGATCTCGGGGATGCTCGCAGATATCAAGCCGGTCGCACAGATCATCGAGGATATCGTCAGCGGTCTTCCGGGCGCGTTCGACGCTGCACGTAAGACCTGTGATTGAGGTACATGGGTATGGGAAAACTTGCATTTTTGTTCCCCGGACAGGGGGCGCAGGTCGTCGGCATGGGGAAGGACTTCTTCGACACTTATGACCTTGCAAAGAAGCGCTTCACCGAGGCGGATGAGGCACTCGGCTACTCGATCAGCAAACTCTGTTTCGAGGGGCCTGCTGATCAGCTGCAGCTGACCGAGCATACGCAGCCCGCTATCCTCACGGTGGCAGTCATTGCGGCGGAGCTCCTGCGTGCAGAGGGCATTGAGCCTGAGATCGCGGCGGGGCACAGCCTCGGAGAGTATGCGGCACTCGTTGCGGCGGGCGTGCTCTCGTTCCAGGATGCTGTCGTTCTCGTGCACAAACGCGGCGCCTATATGCAGGAAGCCGTTCCCGTGGGCGAGGGTGCGATGGCTGCGGTTATCGGACTCAACGACGATACGATCATTGCAGTCTGTGCTGAGGCAAGCGCGGCAGGTGCCGTGCAGGCAGTCAACTTCAACTGCCCCGGACAGACTGTTATCGCCGGCACGGCAAAGGGCGTGGAGACAGCTGTGCAGCTGTTGCAGGAAAAGGGCGCGAAGAAGGCGGTCATCCTGCCCGTATCCGCCCCGTTCCACTCGACGCTGATGGCACCAGCCGCAAAGAAACTCGCGGCTGAGCTCGACAAGGTCACGCTGCATGACGCGGTGTTCCCCGTGGTCTCGAACTATACGGGCGGGCTCCAGCAGACAGCGGCAGAGATCAAGGCGAACCTTGTCGCACAGGCAGATCATCCCGTGCGCTGGATTGCGTGCGTGAACACGATGCGCGAATTCGGTGCGGATACCTATGTCGAGTGTGGCCCCGGCAAGACGCTCGCGGGCTTCAACAAGCGCATCGACAAGGCGCTAAAGAGCCTGAACGTCGAGAATGTGGAATCCCTGCAAAAAACACTTGACACGCTAAAGAAGTAATGATTAAATGAATTCGGTGCGATTAAGGAGGAAATCCATGCTTCTTGAGGGGAAAGTTGCTCTTGTTACGGGCGGCTCGCGCGGCATTGGGCGCGCGATTGCCATCCGGCTTGCACAGGAGGGCGCAAAGGTTGCCGTCAACTATGCGGGCAAACAGGCTGCAGCCGAGGAGGTCAAGGCGATCATCGAGGAGCAGGGCGGTACGGCACTGCTCGTTCAGGCGGATGTCTCCGACAGCGCTGCGGCGACTGAGATGGTCACGCGCGTGCATGAGGAACTCAGCGGTCTCGACATTCTCGTCAACAATGCGGGCATTACGCGCGATACGCTGCTCGTCCGCATGAAGGATGAGGATTTCGATGCTGTGATCAACACAAACCTCAAAGGCATCTATACTTGCACGAAGGCTGCTGCAAAGTTCATGACGAAGCAGCGCAGTGGGCGCATTGTGAATCTCTCCTCCGTGGTCGGCGAGATCGGCAACGTGGGGCAGACGAACTACGCTGCGGCAAAGGCGGGCGTGATCGGCTTCTCGAAGGCAGCGGCGAAGGAATTCGCACCGCGCGGGATCACGGTCAACGTCGTTGCGCCAGGCTTTATCGACACCGATATGACAGCTGTCCTCAAGGACAGCATTCGCGAAAAGATTGCTGAGGGCATTCCGCTTGGGGCGCTCGGCAAACCGGAGCATGTTGCCGATGCTGTTCTCTTCCTTGTAAGTGATGCAGCGTCGTACATTACCGGCCAGACGCTTAATGTAGACGGCGGCATGGTTATGTAGCATACAATCAATCTATTTAAAGGAGGTGAAAACGCATGGCAACGTTTGACAAGGTTCGCGACATCGTCGTGGAACAGCTTGGCTCTGAGGCTGATGAAGTCACCCTCGAGTCCACCTTCATTGACGATCTTGGCGCAGATTCGCTCGACATCGTTGAGCTCATCATGGCTTTCGAGGAGGAATTCAATGTTGAAATCCCCGACGAGGCTGCTGAGAAGATTAAGACGGTTCAGGATGTCGTCAACTACATCGATCAGAACAAGTAAGACACAGTGACCTTTGGTCGCAATCGTGCACAAAACTGGTCTTTTAGGGAAATCCCGTGACAGCTCAGGCGCACGGGATTTTTCTCAAAAGACACCTATGAATTTGCATACAATCAGGGCGGGAAGCGCCCTGCTATGATACATGCGCCTCCCGACTGACGATAGAACGAGAGTTGGAGGAGGAGCCAAAACTTCTTGCGGAGAGAACGCATTCGCTGAATGCGGTGCTGCTGTGTGGCATACTCTCCCGATTGGAGGGCTTATATGAGACTACCCGAGGTGAGGATTGGCAATAAGGTTGCCGCCATCCCCATCATTCAGGGCGGCATGGCGATCCGCATAACAACGGCGCGGCTCGCGGCCGCTGTTGCAAACGAGGGCGGAATCGGACTCATCGCGGCCTCCGGCATGAAGCCGCAGGAACTGCGCTATGAGATTCGGCTCGCGCGCTCACTATCTCCCAATGGGATCATCGGCATCAATGAGATGGTCGCGGCAAGCGACTTTGCGGATGCCGTTAAAATTGCGATTGACGAGGGCATTGACCTTGTTGTCGCCGGTGCGGGATTCTCCCGCGATATGTTCCAGCTCGGCAAGGAGTCCGGCACGCCGATTGTGCCGATTGTCTCGACGGCAAAGCTGGCGAAGATCTCCGAAAAACTCGGCGCAGCTGCGGTTGTCGTCGAGGGCAAGGAGGCAGGCGGTCATCTCGGCACGGATCAATCCGTGCGCAATATCATCTCCGATGTCCGCGCGGCGGTGAAGATTCCGATCTTTGCAGCCGGCGGTATTCTGACGGGGCAGGATATTGCGGATCTCCACAAGATGGGCGCCGATGGCGTACAGCTCGGTTCGCGCTTTGCGGCATGTGAGGAGTCCAATGCTGCGCCGTCGCTGAAGCAGTACTATCTGAAATCCAAGAAGGATGACATTGTCATCATCCACAGTCCCGTGGGGCTGCCGGGGCGTGCCGTGCGCACCCCGTTCTCCGCGCGGATCATGGAGGGCCCCGTTCCTCCGAAGGTGTGTGACCGCTGCCTCAAGCAGTGCGACCATCACTTCTGCATCATCCGTGCGCTCTCGCGTGCGCAGCAGGGCGATCTCGAGACGGGGCTTGTCTTTACGGGCGAGTTCATGCCGCGCATTGATCGGATTTTGAGTGTTCATGAGATATTTGAAGAGCTGAAAGAGCAGCTTGAGGCAGCGAACTAGGGTGTGAACTCTAGGAAAGGAGTCGGTTGGTTTGAAGAAGAGAATTGTCGTCACGGGGGTTGGCCCGATCACGCCGATCGGCATTGGTAAGGACGCCTTCTGGGAGGCGCTGCTTGCAGGCAAGAACGGCATTGAACGCATTACCCGCTTTGACGCGACGAACTACGCTGCGCAGATTGCGGGCGAGGTCAAGGGCTTCGATGTCGATGGCTACATTGACAAGAAAGAGGCAAAGCGCATGGATCGCTATGCCCAGTTCGCCGTTGTCTCCGCCGGTATGGCGATTGCAGATGCGGGGCTCGATCTGGACAGCGAGGATCGTGACCGCATTGGCGCCTACGTTGGCGCGGGCATCGGTGGCATCGAGACGATGCACAGCACCTATGAGCGTCTCTTTGACAAGGGACCTGAGCGCGTCAGCCCCTTCTTCATCCCGATGATGATTGCCAACATGGCAGCGGGGCAGGTCGCAATCAACTACGGCCTGCACGGCCCTGTGTCCTGCGTTGTGACGGCTTGTGCGACGGGCGCGAACTGCATCGGCGATGCCTATCGCGTGATGCAGCGCGGTGAGGCGGATATCATGATCGCGGGCGGCACGGAGGCAAGCATCTCCGAGGCTGCGAGCGCGGGCTTTGCCGCGATGAAGGCACTCTGCACGGATCACAATGACGATCCCGCGCATGCCTCGCGTCCGTTTGACAAGAACCGCTCGGGCTTCGTCATGGGCGAGGGCGCGGGTCTGGTCGTGCTTGAGACGCTTGAGCACGCAGAGGCGCGCGGCGCACATATCTATGCCGAGCTTGTCGGCTACGGCTCAAACTCGGACGGCTACCATATCACAAGCCCTGCGCCGCATGGCGAGTATCAGGCGAAGTGCATGAAGTTTGCACTGGATGATGCGGGTCTGAAGCCCGAAGATGTCGACTATGTGAATGCACATGGTACGTCCACGCATATGAACGACCTCTGCGAGACTGAGGCGATCAAGACGGTCTGGGGCGATGCTGCAAAGGATGTCGCAGTCTCCTCGATCAAGTCCATGACGGGACATCTCCTCGGTGCTGCAGGCAGTGTTGAGCTGATTGCGACGGCGCTTGCCGTCGAGAACGATATGCTCCCCCCGACGATCAACTACGATACGCCTGATGAGGGGCTCGATCTCGACTATGTACCGAACAAGGCGCGTGCGAAAAAAGTTCGCGCGGCGATCTCGAACTCCTTCGGCTTCGGCGGGCACAATGCCTGCCTTGTCGTCAAGAAGTATCAGAAGTAAAACAAATGGCACACAAAATGACAGAGGGAAGGCGCGCAGCACTTGTGCGTCTTTCTGTCCAAATAGGTGTTTCCTTCGGCGACCTCTCGCTGCTCGATGAGGCGCTGACCCACCCTTCGTATACGAATGAAGCGAAGGATGACATACCGCATAATGAACGTCTGGAATTTCTGGGCGATGCCGTGCTGGAGCTTGCCTCCAGCACGTATTTGTATGCGCATTTCCCGGAGTGCTCCGAGGGAGAGCTGACGAAGATGCGTGCGAGCCTCGTTCAGAGTGAGACGCTTGCGCGCCTTGCGCGGAAGCTCGATCTCGGCAACTATCTCCTGTTCGGGCGTGGGGAGCTTCACAATGGCGGCGCAGATAGGCAGAACAACCTCGAGAATGCATTCGAGGCGGTCGTCGGCGCGGTCTATCTCGACGGCGGCTGGGAGACAGCGCGGGACTATGTGGCGCGTCAGCTTGCTGCCGAGGCACTCTCTGTAGAGAAGACGCATGTTGCGCGCGACTACAAGACGACCTTGCAGGAGCATGTGCAGCAGAAGCGACATGCGTCGATTTCCTACAAGCTGATCGGCGAGACGGGACCCGACCATGACAAGCGTTTTACGACCCGCGTTCTTATCGGTGACGAGCCGATGGGGGAGGGTACGGGACGCAGCAAGAAGGAGGCGGAGCAGCAAGCTGCCGCAGCCGCTCTTGACCGCATCGGACTCGATTAAAAAATCGGTTAAACTTCACCTTGAAGCACACATCATTTCTTGACTTTTGCACCATGCTCCGATAATATAAATCTGTTATGGCGGGGACGCTCATGCGGATACCTGCCCTTCTTCATACATATGTTGAAAACCTTTCACATGATGTGGGGAATGGGAAAGAGGAGGTTATTTATTTGTTTGAGAACAGAAAAGGTCTGGGCGTTCTCGTCGCTGCGATCTTCGCGCTCGGCACGCTTCTGAGCGGCTGCGGTGGCGGTCAGCAGGGGGGCGGAGCGCGTGCGACGTCTGTCAAGGCGATGAATGTACTGCGGCAGGATACGCCGCTCACGCATGTATATGCGGGGCAGATCGTGGGCACGGACGAGGTGAAGATTCAGTCGCGTGTCTCCGGGAACATTGTCGAGAAATACATCGTGGGTGGGCAGTCTGTATCGGCAGGGCAGCCGCTCTACCGCATTGACTCTCGCCAGTATGAGAGTGCGCTTCTGCAGGCGAAGGCCGTGCTTGCGCAATCCGAGGCGACGCTGAACAATGCGCGCATGGATCTCGGACGCTATCAGCAGCTCTATGCCAGCGCAGCGGTCTCTGAGCAGACACTCTCCACGCAGCAGGCACAGGTGAACGCCTATGAGGCGGCGGTCGCTGCGAATGAAGCACTCGTGCGTCAGGCACAGGAGAATCTCGATGATACAGTGATCTACGCACCGATGTCGGGGCAGCTCTCTGTAGATGATGTGGCGATGGGGACATTTGTCTCTGCGGGAACGACGACGCTCGTTTCGATGGGCACAGCAAACCCGATCTTTGCGCAGTTCAGCCTCTCAGAGAACGAGTACCTGAACTTCGTTGAGCAGGCGGCACAGCAGGGCGGAATCGCTGCTGTTGTGGTGGAACTGACGCTCTCCAACGGCTCGAAGTATCCGATCATCGGGCATATCGTGACCTCGGATCGTGCTCTTACTGCTCAGACGGGGACACTGACGGTAAAGGCTCTCTTTGATAATCCGGATGGACTTCTCCTGCCGGGCATGTTTGCGCGCGTCAGCCTGATCGGCGACACGATTCCGAATGCGATTCTCGTGCCTGAGCGTGCTGTTCAGCAGCTGCTCGGCAAGTCCTTTGTCATGCTCGTAGGGCCGGACAATAAGGCTGTCGCACGCACCGTCACGCTTGGCGATAAGATCGGCAGCTACTACATCGTCAAGGACGGTCTCGACACCTCGGACATTGTCGTGGTCGAGGGGCTGACCACGCTTCAGGAGGGCGGCGACCTTGCTGTGACCATGGTTACGCCCGCTGAGATGGGCTTCTCCGTCGAGGGGGATTCCTCCAACTTTAACACGCGTGAGCTCACGCCCGCGAAGTAAGGAGGAGATCCTTTGGCAAAATTTTTC
Source organism: Selenomonas sp. FOBRC6 (assembly GCF_000286455.1). Taxonomy (GTDB): domain Bacteria; phylum Bacillota; class Negativicutes; order Selenomonadales; family Selenomonadaceae; genus Centipeda. The sequence continues at coordinate 18,543 of NZ_ALKG01000012.1, read as the reverse complement.
ATCCATCGACCGATCTTTGCGATTGTCATTGCAGTGATGATCGTCATCATCGGCACGATTGCGGGGCTCTCGCTGCCAATCGCGCAGTATCCGCAGATCTCACCGCCGACGGTTGCAGTGTCGGCGAACTATACGGGCGCAAGTGCTGCCGTTGTGAATGAAACGGTGGCGCAGGTCATCGAGGAGCAGATCAACGGCACGCAGGGGATGGACTACATGAGTTCCACCTCCGATGATACGGGGCGCTACAGTCTCTCTGTTACGTTCGATGTCGGCACGGACGGCGATATGGATGCCGTCAAGGTACAGAACAATGCGGCGGGCGCAAATGCCAGCCTGCCGTCCTCTGTGCAGGCGGCGGGCGTTACGACGCGCAAATCCTCGGGACAGATGGCGTACTTCGTCTCACTCTACTCCGAGGACGGCACGTATGACCGCGCCTTTATGAAGAACTATGCAACGCTCTACTTCCTCGATGCAATCAAGCGCGTCAGCGGCGTGGGCGAGGTGCAGGTATTCGGTGCGGACTATGCGATGCGCGTCTGGATGAACCCCGACCGCCTCGCGGAGCTTGGACTGACTGTTGCGGACATTACACGGGCAATCAACGAGCAGAACGTACAGGCACCTGCCGGAACCGTTGGCGGTATGCCGACGCAGAACGGGCAGGAAAAGCAGTTCACGGGCAAGGTGCAGGGGAGACTTACGACCCCTGAGGAGTTCGGCAACGTCATCATCGCCTCGGGTAAGGACGGTACGTTTGTCCGTCTGAAGGATGTCGCACGCATTGAGACGGGGCAGCGTCAAAATAGTATTGTTGCGAAATTTAACGGCTACCCCGCCGTCGGCTTTGGCATTCAGCTGACCTCCGACGCGAACGCGATGATTACGCTTGCCGAGGTGCGCAAGATCCTCGAGGAGGCGCAAAAGACCTTCCCGCCCGGACTCAAGATGAAGTCGGTCTTTGACAGCACGGACTACATCAACGCATCCATCAAGGAGGTTGTGCATACCTTCCTCGAGGCATTGCTGCTCGTCGTGCTCGTCATCTTCCTCTTTTTGCAGAGTTGGCGCGCGACACTGATCCCGCTGCTCGCGGTGCCTGTGTCTCTCATTGGTACATTCGGCGCGTTCGTTTTGTTGGATTTCTCCATCAATACGCTGACACTCTTTGCGATGGTGCTTGCAATCGGTCTCGTTGTCGACGATGCGATCGTCGTCATCGAGAACGTCGAGCATCATATGGAGAGTGGGCTCACGCCGATTGATGCGACGGCGCGTGCGATGTCCGAGGTGCAGGGGCCTGTTGTCGCGATTGCCTTCGTGCTCGCGGCAGTCTTTGTCCCCGTTGCCTTCCTCGGCGGCATGATGGGCGTGCTCTATAAGCAGTTTGCGCTCACGATTGCGATCTCAATGGCGATTTCTGCCTTCGTCGCTCTGTCGCTGACGCCTGCGCTCTGTGCACTCATGCTGAAGCCCAAGAAGGAGAATGGGACAAAGAGCGTTCTCGACCGCTTCTTTGATCACTTCAACAACTGGTTCGACGCGACGCGCAAGGGCTATGTCGGCATCGTCAGCAAGTTTATCCGCAAGGCGAGGGTTGCGTTCATCTTCCTGCTCATCGTCTGCGGGCTTACGGCGATCATCTATCGGAATCTGCCGTCCACATTTGTCCCCGAGGAAGATCAGGGCTACCTGTTGATCGCGATTCAGCTGCCGCCGGGCACGTCCACGAATCAGACACAGAAGACCGTGGACAAGATCCAGCAGGCGGCACAGCGCGAGATCAAAGGGCAGAGTGCTGTCATGTCCATCAACGGCTTCGACATCCTCGCGGGTGGTGCAAACTCGAACGGTGCCGTCGTGTTCGTCGGCATGAAGGACTGGTCGCAGCGTGCAGGGCTCGCTGAGTCCGTTGCCGCTGCGGTCGGCACGATGTTCCGCGTCGGCGCGATGGAGGCACCCGAGGCTCTCGTCATCGCCATCAATCCGCCCGCGCTGCCGGGGCTCGGCAATGTCGGCGGCTGGTCGCTCCAGTTGCAGGACATGACCGGTCATTCCGACACCGAGCTCAACGACATCGTGAATGCGATTCTTGCCGAGGCACGCACGCGTCCCGAGCTGCAGGGCGTGCGGACGACGTTTAAGATCAACGCACCGAGCTATCAGTATGAGATCGACCGCGAAAAGGTCAAGAACCTCGGCGTTCAGCTCTCGGATGTATTTACGGCACTGCAGGTCAACTTCGGCGGCTATGAGGTCAATGACTTCAACCAGTTTGGGCGCACCTACAAGGTCGTGCTGCAGTCCGACGTGACCTATCGCACCGAGGCAGAGGCAGCGAAGTTTGTCTTTGTCAAGAACTCGCAGGGCGGCATGGTGCCGCTTGATACCCTCCTCAAGCCGAAACTCACAACGGGACCGACGCAGATCAGCCGTTTCAACGGTGCGCGTTCCATCCAGATCCAAGGCAGTGCAGGGACAGGCTACAGCTCGGGCGATGCGATGAAAGCCATCACCGAGATTGTCCAGAAGCACACAGGCTCCGGATTCAGCATCGAGTGGTCGGGGCAGAGCCGGGAGGAGCAGAAGTCGGCGGATTCGACCATGCAGGTGCTTGCACTCTGCCTTGTCTTCGTATTCCTCTGCCTTGCGGCACTCTATGAGAGCTGGAGCGTACCGTTCGCCGTTCTCTTTACCGTGCCGACGGGCATCTTCGGGGCACTCTTCTCCGAGTACATCCTCGCGACGATCTTCGGCATGATCGGCATTCCGGCAGCGGGCTATCAGAACAGCGTCTATATGCAGATCGGCGTCATCATGGTCATCGGTCTTGCGGCAAAGAACGCGATCCTGATTGTCGAGTTCGCCAAGGTGCGCGTCGATCGCGGCATGGATCCCCTCAAAGCGGCGATTCAGGCGGCGGGGCTGCGTCTCAGACCGATTCTTATGACCTCGTTCGCGTTCATCATCGGCTGTCTGCCTCTCTGCATGGCATCCGGCGCGGGCGCTGCGGCGCGTAACGGCATGGGCGTCGCCGTTGTCGGCGGCATGCTCTTTGCCACCATTCTCGGTATTTTCCTCATTCCCGTGTTCTATGTCATTGTCGACCGCATCTCGCGTATGCTCGGCCTCGGAAAGAAGGCAAAGACCCGCACGGCGGATGATTATATGTAACCATAAAAAAATTCCCCTGTATGGGGAATTTTTTTATGGGATGAATACGCATTGAATTAGTATCATATAGACCGCCGTCCCGCCTCCAATGGAGAGGAGCATCTGGCGAAATTTCAGATGAAGCACCGCCGTCATGAGTATCCCCGCAAGCTCCGGCAGACCGTGCGTGCCGCTGAAGAAGGTCGTATCTTTCAGACAGTAGACGATGAGCATGCCGAAGACAGCGGCGGGGAGGACGTTGCCGAGGTAGCGGATGATGGGCGGCGTCGGCTTCTTCTCTGAGAGCAGGAGGAAGGGAAGGGCTCGCGTGAGTACGCTTGCAAGTGCACAGAGTGCGATGGTGATACATTCCTCGGGGAATGTCATGCCGCCCGCCTCCCTTCGATGAGCGGGCGTGCAGCGAGGCAGCCCACGAGGATGATGAACATGGTCGGCAGCATAAAGGCATCGCGTTCGAAGATGGAGAGTGCAATGCCCGCCGCTGCGAGTCCGAGGATACCCGTATAATGCTGCGGGTCATTCATCCACTGCTCCATAAAGATGACAACAAAGAGAGCCGTCATTGCGAACTCAATACCCTCCGTATTGATGGGGAGGCTTGTGCCCACAAGACCGCCGATCGTCGCACCCGCAACCCAGTAGAGCTGGTTGAGGAGGGTCACAAAGAACATGAACCAGCTCGCATCGATGCCCTGCGGAATCTTCGCCGTGTAGTTGATGGAGAAGGATTCATCGCACATGCCATAGATGAGATAGGGCTTCTTCCACCCTGTGCCGCGGTACTTCTCAAACATAGAGATGCCGTAGAAGATATGGCGTCCCTGCACCATGAATGCGAGCAGGAAGGTCTGCAGCGGGGCAAAGGGGCTGAGGAGGAGTGCCGTTGCAATGAATTCGAGCGAGCCGCCGAAGATGAGCGCACTCATCGCCATCGGATACCAGAACGAGAAGCCCGAGACGTTTGTATAGATGCCGTAGGCGAGTCCGAGGAAGAGGAAGCCTGCGAGAATCGGCAGGGTATAGGGGAGGGCGGCGCGCAGGGCGACAAGGCGTGGATCGCCGCCGCTCATGACTTGCTCCAATCGCAGTCGTCCGTGTGCGCAGCAAGGATGCCAATCGCCTGCAGTGTCGAGTAGATGCAGGTCGAGCCGACGAATTTCATGCCGCGCCGCTTCAGATCCTTTGAGACCTCATCCGAGAGAGGGGAGGTCGTGCGCAGTTCACAGCTTTCGCGGATGGATTTCCCATCCGTAAATCCCCAGATATAGCGGTCGAACGAGCCAAATTCGCGCACGATATCGAGAAAGATGCGGCTGTTTATGATGCTTGCCTCAATCTTGCGACGGTTGCGGACGATGCCCGCATCCTGCATGAGTTCTTCGACTTTTCTCTCATTAAAGGCGGCGACACGTTCGGGGATAAATCCCTCGTACGCGCGGCGGAAGTTCTCGCGCTTGTGCAGGATTGTCGCCCATGACAGCCCCGCCTGAAAGGTCTCAAGGATGAACAGCTCGTAGAGCGCACGGTCATCGTGAAGCGGCTGCCCCCATTCCTCATCGTGGTATTTCACATAGATGGGATCATCCAGTTTCACCCAACTGCAGCGTTTGCGTTCGTCTCCCATATTTGCCTCCGGAAATAAAAACACCGGCGCCCAATGGCTCCGGCTCATATCCATATGAAGATGGTCGGGATGACAGGATTCGAACCTGCGACCTCATCGTCCCGAACGATGCGCTCTACCAAGCTGAGCCACATCCCGACATGGATAGTATTGTAGCGATGTTTTTGATTTTTGTCAAGCAATATGCTCCGGCGGCGTGTGTTTATCGTATTGCGCAGCTTTTTCCTGTGCCGTGCGGTCAGCGGCTGCGTGGAGTCCCGTGAGCGCGGAGAAGGGGGCGAACTGTCCCGCGCGGTCATGCTGCGACATGGGCGGACGCGTCCGCGAGATGGGGCGCGGCAGATGGATGATGTCCGCATAGTCCTCGATGCGTCGCTGCATGATGGTCTCCTCCCGTTCTTATGCTTTGTGTCCGCCGATCTGGCTGTTGCGCAGGCGTGCCGTTGCGCCGTCGATGAGATTCGATCCGCGCAGGATGGCATTCTTGCCATACATCTTCTTGATCGATATAATCGCCTCCTGCAATGCCTTTTCCTTTTCCTGTGCAGCAATCTCCGCAGGTGTCAGTATGCTCCGCGCCGTCTCCTCGGGTGTAAAGAGGGAGATTTGCTCGGCGGCGGAGGCGTGCTGCTCCTCGGTCATTAAATGTTGTGCGGAGAGTGTGAGCCTTCGGATGAGGAGGGCGGGATTGACGATCTCGTCGAAGAGTTTGGTCAGCGCCTTCATGATTGCGTGCGGGAGTGCACCACGGTCGATGAGCACTCTGCCGTGTGCCGGCCACGGTATCTTTCGCCCATAGCGATCCGTGCGGATGCGGCCGTGGTAGAGGGCGCGGATCTCGGGGCGGGTCAGGCTCTCGATGTCGTAGCCGACGGTCAGCTCGAGGCGGTCACTCGAGAGGCGTTTCTCCGCCAGCTCAATGGAGAGGGCATCCGCCATCTCCCAGACGACGAGGCGTGCCTTCTGCGCGGTATACGGATGCTGGAGCACCTGTCCCATATGTGTGCTGCGTGACTTCGGACGGTAGTTCTTAATGTCCTCCATGCGTGCGCACTCATAGCCCCACGCATGGTCGATTAGCAGCTCCGCCTGTACGCCGAAGAGGCGATAGAGCAGATCTTCATTGTGCCGTGCATTTGATTTCCCGAGCGAGCAGCGCGCAATGTCACCCATCGTATAGAGGCCGTTCTCCTCGAGCTTTCGCGCATAGCCTCTGCCGACGCGCCAAAAGTCCGTGAGCGGGCGATGCGTCCAGAGCTGCTGGCGATAGCTCATCTCGTCCAGTGCCGCAATGCGCACGCCGTCCGTATCCGGCTTCATGTGTTTTGCCACGATGTCCATTGCAACCTTTGCGAGATAGAGATTCGTCCCGATGCCCGCCGTCGCCGTGATCCCTGTCTCGCGTAGCACATCGCGGATGAGGCGCATGGTGAAGTCGTGTGCCGAGATGTGCTCCGTCTTCAGATAGCTCGTCACGTCGATGAATACCTCGTCGATGGAGTAGATGTGAATGTCGTCGGGAGATACGTGGCGCAGGTAGATCTCGTAGATGCGCATGCTGTAGTCCATGTAGAGCGCCATGCGCGGGGGTGCGATGTGATAGGCGATGCCGAGGTCGGGGCGTGCCGCAAGCTCTATGCTGTCCCGTGTCTCGCCTGTGAGCGTGTGCTTCGGCGCGCGGTATCTGCGTCGCGCGTTTGCCTGCTCCACGGCGCGGATGACCTCGAAGAGGCGCGGGCGTCCGCCGATGCTGTGCGCCTTGAGGGCGGGGGAGACGGCGAGGCAGATCGTCTTGCTCGTGCGGCTCTCGTCTGCAACCACGAGATGCGTCGTCAGCGGGTTCAGCCCGCGCTCGATACATTCGACCGAGGCATAGAACGATTTGAGGTCGATGGCGATATACGTGCGCTCCTTCATCTTTATCCCTCCCATGAGACAGTATAGCACAAATGTTTTTTTTGTAAATGAAGGAATAATGAAGGAGATGTCGAATCATCTTTTAAAGAAAGAAAAAAGGAGCGGAAACTATGAAGATTATCGTGACGGGCGGGGCGGGATTCATCGGTGCGAACTTTGTTTACTATGAACTGCGTGAGCATTCGGAGGATCAGATCATCTGCTATGATGCGCTGACCTATGCGGGCAATCTTGCAACGCTCGACGCGGCGCAGGAGAATCCGCAGTTCTCGTTCGTGCGCGGTGACATTGCGGATCGCGCAGCAGTCTACGCGCTCTTTGAGCGCGAGCAGCCGGATATTGTTGTCAACTTCGCAGCGGAATCCCACGTGGATCGCTCCATCGAAAATCCCGAGATTTTCCTGCGTACGAATATCATCGGGACGAGCGTACTGATGGATGCTTGCCGCAAATATGGCATTCAGCGCTATCATCAGGTCTCGACGGACGAGGTCTACGGCGATCTGCCGCTCGACCGCCCGGATCTTCTATTTACTGAGGAGACACCGCTCCACACATCGAGTCCATATTCTTCGTCAAAGGCGGGAGCCGACCTCCTCGTGCAGGCGTATGCGCGCACCTACGGCATACCCGTGACGATCTCGCGCTGCTCGAACAACTACGGTGCGTTCCAGTTCCCCGAGAAACTCATTCCCCTTATGATGATTCGTGCGATGCAGGGGGAAAAGCTGCCCGTCTATGGCGACGGTCTGAATGTTCGTGACTGGCTGCATGTTGACGATCACTGCTCCGCCATCGATGTAATCATGCGGCGTGGCACGGTGGGTGAGGTCTACAATGTCGGCGGGCACAACGAGCGCTCGAACATCGAGGTCGTCCGCACGATCCTCGCCGCGCTCGGCAAGGGCGAGGATCAGATCTCCTATGTCACGGATCGCAAGGGGCATGACCGTCGCTATGCGATCGATCCGACGAAGATTGGGCGCGAACTCGGTTGGACGCCCGCAACGAAGTTCGACGACGGAATCCAGTCGACAATTACATGGTATCATGAGCACGAAGCGTGGTGGGCGGATATCCTCAGCGGCTCGTATGAGAAGCGTAATGCAGAGGCTTGAAGTCCATGTGACAGCACTTGACGATTTCAAAGAAAAGTCCTATAATAGGGAATAGAAAAGGTGCTATCGTGTAAACGGTCAGCCCTTATGGTTGCGAAAGAATCCGCCCACAGTTTGCTGCTAGGGGGCGGATTACTTTTTACTGAGAAGTAATACTAGAACGATCAACAGCAACAGCGTCATGTTTGTTTCGTTCATAGACAATCACCGCCCTTCCGGGCTTAGATTGACCGTCCACCGAATAGATAGCACCTTTCTCTATTATAGCACATACGATTCGTTTTGTAATACTTTTTTGAAAAAGTTTTTGCGTGAAGCCCTTGCGCATATAGGTGATTTACGCTATAATACCTTTCGCGGGGGCATAGCTCAGCTGGGAGAGCGCTTGCATGGCATGCAAGAGGTCAGGGGTTCGATCCCCCTTGTCTCCACCATAGAGACCGCACAGGATGTGAGAGCAGAATCTCACATCTTTTTTGTTGCGTTAAAAAAAGACAACAAAAAACCGTATCGCCTGGGCGATACGGTGGATTTCAATGGTGCGCCTGGGGGGATTCGAACCCTCGACCCACGGCTTAGAAGGCCGTTGCTCTATCCAACTGAGCTACAGGTGCAATGGTCGGGATGACAGGATTCGAACCTGCGACCCTCTGGTCCCAAACCAGATGCGCTACCAAACTGCGCTACATCCCGATACCGCCCTATTATAATGAGCGGCACAGGAAAAGTCAACTTATTTCACAATATGCTTGCCGCCAAGGAAGCGTGGCTTCCAATAGTCGTTCGACAGCGCATCGATGCGCACGCCCTTGCTCGTGGAGGCGTGGATGAACTCGTCTTTGCCGAGGTAGATGCCGCAGTGGGACGCGCCCTTTTCATACGTCTCGAAAAAGACGAGATCGCCGGGTACGAGTTCCTTCGTGCTCTTTGTGCGCAGTCCGAGTTTGTACTGCTCGTCTGCCGTGCGCGGAATCGAGATACCTTGTTTCTGGAAAACGTATTGGAGGTAGCCCGAGCAGTCAAAGCCCTTCGGTGTTGTGCCTCCGAATACATAGGGCGTCCCCATGTAGGCTTTCGCCGTCTTGATGACATCGGATACCTTGCTCGCGGGAAGGATGGTCTTTCCGTTCGGGGCAAGCGGCTGCTGCTTCTCGGTGGGCGGCGGGACATCGATGCCCCACGGGCGCTTTTCGGGCAAGTTTTTGAGGGCGCGCCACGTTGCGTTGTTGACGACGCCTGTAATCTTGATCTTGTTGTCGCGCTGGAACTCGGCGACGGCGCGCTCGGTATCCTTGCCAAATACGCCGTCCGCATTTTTGATCTTGTAGCCCGCTTTTTGGAGTGCCTGCTGCAGGACGAGCACCTCGTGCCCGTGTGAGCCCTCGCGCAGGGTGGGGGAGGCAAATGCCGTGCCCGCTGCAAGGAGGAGGGCGACAGCGGTTGAGAGAAAGACGCGGCGTTTCATGGAGAGCATCCTTTCGTGATCTATGCGTGCTGTACGTGCTCGAGACCCTGTCCGAGGAGCTTCAGCACATGATCGTCGTCAATCGAGTACAGTACTTCTTTCCCGTCTCGGCGGAACTTCACGAGGCGGGCGGTGCGCAGTACGCGCAGCTGATGCGAGATGGCGGACTGTCCCATGTCCAGTCCGTCTGCGATGTCGTAGACGCGCAGCTCCTCGGCTGCTGTGAGCAGGGAGAGAATCTTGATGCGCGTCGGATCGCCGAGCGTCTTGAAAAGGTCGGCGAGATGCTGTGCCGTATCCTGATCGATACATTTCATTGGGGCGGCAGTCATACGCTGATATATCCTTTCTTCTGTCAGTAAATCTTGTTGATCTCAAATCCGTTTGCTGCGAGTGCGCAGACAATGCGGTCGATATGCTCCTGTCCGTGCGTTTCGACGGTGACGGTGAGTTGAACCTTCTGGAAGCTGTCCGTCACCATCGTCTGATCGTGGTCGAGGCGGATGACGTTCGCATCCTGATCGGTGAGGATCTGCGCGACGGTGAGCAGCTGTCCTGGTTTGTCAGGGAGCTGGACGGAGAAACGGAATACTCTGCCGCGCGAGATGAGTGCCTTGGAGATGAGCGCGGAGATGGTCGAGATGTCGATGTTGCCGCCGCTGACGAGCACGGCGATCTTCTTGTCCTTCATGCGTAGCTTGCCGAGTGCGGCAAGGGAGAGGACGCCCGCGCCCTCGGCGATGAATTTGTGCTTTTCGATGAGGGAGAGCAGGGCACTCATGATCTCCATCTCAGAGACGGTGATGATCTCGTCGAGGTAGCGGCGGCAGAACTCGAGTGTGAGTGTGCCTGCCGTGCGCACAGCGCAGCCGTCGGCGACCGTGTCGGCAGAGGGGAGGGTGATTGCGCGTCCGCAGGAGAGCGCTGCCTTCATGCACGCCGCATTCTCCGGCTCGACACCGATGACCTTCACCTGCGGATTGACGAGCTTCACTGCGAGTGCGATGCCCGAGGCAAGACCGCCGCCGCCGACGGGGACGAGGATTGCGTCCACATCCTTGAGCGCGTCGATCACCTCGAGGGCGATTGTGCCCTGTCCGACAATCACATTGCGGTCATTGAACGGGTGGATGTAGACGTAGCCCTTCTCCTTTTGCAGTTCGAGGCTGTGCGCGTAAGCGTCGTCGAATCCGTTGCCGTGCAGGATGACCGTTGCGCCGAGTGCACGTGTCGCTTCGACTTTGAGGATCGGCGTTGTTGCGGGCATGCAGATGACGGCGTTCACGCCGAGTTTCTGCGAGGCGTAGGCGACCCCCTGCGCATGATTGCCCGCCGAGGCGGTGATGACGCCGCGCGCCCGCTCCTCCTCCGTAAGCATGGAGATGCGATTGTATGCGCCGCGCAGCTTGAATGCGCCCGTGGTTTGGAGATTCTCGAGCTTCAGATAGGTCGCATTGCCCGCGATGTCGGAGAAGAACTCACTGTGTACCAGCGGGGTCTTTCGCACAATGCCCTCGAGCCTTTTTGCCGCGGCATAGATATCCGAAATCCCTGTCGATGCGACAACTTCCTCGTCCGTCTGAACTCTCTGTTCTTCTCCCATAACGCATTGCCTCCATTTATTCCTTATATATAGAGTCAGTCTATCATTTTCGGTGGGGCACGTCAATTTATTTTCATCAGAGCGAATAATCGTCGGAATAAAGAAGGAGTTTGACAGAATTTCGCGAATAAATACAACAAACAAGGCGGGACGGAGGTGCGTGATGGACCAGCAGTCAAAGTACGCGCATATCCTTGTCCCCGTGGACGGGTCGCAGGAGTCGCTGCGTGCCGTCCGTCTGGCGGGTGAGCTTGCTGCGCTGATGGCGTCTGAGGTGCATCTCCTCTATGTGTCTCCATTCGACGCGAGCACGGACGAGGGCGATGTCTCGTGGCTCCCGAAGAGCATTGTGCGTCCGGCGGCAGAGGAGGCGCAGGAGATATTTGCCGTAGCAGAGGTGCTCCTGCCCGAGTGTATTGCACGTGAGCGTCACCACCGCACGGGAATACCTGCGGAAGAGATCCTGCGATTCATCGATGAGATGGGGGTGGAGCTCGTCGTCATGGGCGGGCGCAAGCTCTCGCGTGTGAGCGGATTTCTCCTTGGGAGCGTCACGCAGACCGTCTTGGAACACGCGCACTCCAGCGTCATGGTCGCGGGAAGCGCATGATTTTGTCCATATGGTTCATTTCTATAGAGAAGTGAGGAGGAACTGCCATGATTAAGAATATTTTGGTGCCGGTGGATGGCTCCGAGGGTGCTGACCGTGCGATTGAAAAGGCTGGCATGCTCGCCGAGATCTGCGGCGCAAAGCTGAATTTCCTCTACGTCGCGAACATCAATCAGCTCGCAATCAACGCCGTGCTCTCGGATGCGATTCTCGACTCTGTGACGAAGGCGGGGAATGTTATCCTCGATCGCGCGCTCGAGATGGTACCGGCAGGCGTCACGAAGGAGTCGTTCTCCGACACGGGATCGCCGGCGGTGGTCATCCTCGACTTTGCAGAGTCGAATGACATCGACCTCATCGTCATGGGCAGCCGTGGTCTCGGCGTCGTCAAGGGCGTTCTGCTCGGCAGCGTCAGCCAGTATGTCGTTGAGCAGTCGAAGTGCCCCGTACTCGTTGTGAAATAAGGGGCACACAATCATAACTTGGTGGGAAAGGAGCTGCTGCGGAGGTGTATGCTTTCGCTGCAGCTCTTTAGCATGTACTCTGAAAGGTTGGGACAATGAACGATCGGCGCTTTGCGCGGACGGAGATGCTGCTGGGCAGTGACGGAGTGGAATGGCTTTCTACCGCATCCATAGCAGTATTCGGCATCGGCGGGGTCGGCTCCTATGCGGTTGAGGCACTCGCACGTGCGGGGGTAGGTAGGCTGACGCTCATTGACCACGATGTCATCGACGTGACGAATATCAACCGCCAGATTCACGCACTGACCGAGACCGTGGGCATGCCGAAGACGGAGACAATGGCGCGGCGCATCCGCTCCATCAACCCTGCCTGTGATGTGCGTGAGATACGCGCATTCTATCAGCCTGCTGGTGCGGATGCGTTCTTTCCCGAGTGCTATGACTATGTACTCGATGCCGTGGACACAGTGACAGCAAAGGTCGACCTCGCCGTGCAGTGCCATCGGCGCGGTATTCCGCAGATCGCAAGCATGGGCGCAGCGAACAAGCTCGACCCGAGTCTGTTCGAGGTCATGGACATCTATCGGACGAAGGGCGATCCGCTTGCGCGCATTTTGCGCAAGAAACTCAAGGAAAAGGGAATTCCGCATCTGAAGGTCGTCTGCTCGCGTGAACGCCCGCGTACGCCCGAGGCGGGAGAAGAGACGCCGGCGGCAGGACGTCGAACAGTGCCCGCAAGCGTTTCTTTTGTGCCCTCTGTGGCGGGGCTGATGATGGCGGGCGCAGTCGTGCGTGATCTCTTGAACATCCGAGTGGAGGTATCGTCATGAACATATCCGTACTGGGCTGCGGGCGTTGGGGCTCATTTCATGCGTGGTATGCGCAGCGCGTCGGGCATGCAGTCACGCTCTGGGGGCGTGCGGGCTCTGCTCATCTGAAAGAGCTGCGTGTGACGCGGACGAATGAGTTCCTGACGCTGCCAGCGGACATCCATCTGACGGACGATCTCGCGGAGGCAGTTCGGGCGGCAGAGGGCGTCATCATCTCCATCCACGCGCAGGCATTGCGCTCCTTCCTCCGCGATCTCTGTTCGCGCGGACTTGGGGCGGAGCTTGCCAAAAGACGCATTATCCTCTGCATGAAGGGGCTGGAGATCGGTACGGGTAAGCGACTCAGTACGGTGGTGCATGAGGAACTGGGCAGTGCTGTGCATCCCATCGTCTGGGTCGGACCCGGTCACGTGCAAGACTTCGTGCGCGGCATTCCGAACTGCATGGTGCTCGCGGGTGAGGAGCGGGAGGCACTGCGTGACCTCGTGGACGCGCTCGGCAGCACGCTCATCCGCTTCTACTACGGCGAAGACCTCCTCGGAACGGAAGTCGGCGCAGCGGCGAAGAACGTCGTCGGACTCGCGGCGGGGATGCTCGATGGGCTCGGCTACGGCAGCCTCAAGGGTGCGCTCATGGCACGCGGCACGCGCGAGCTCGTGCGCCTCGTACGCGCGATGGGCGGCGACGGGGAGACCATCTACGGGCTCTCCCACCTTGGCGACTACGAGGCGACGCTCTTCTCCCCGCACAGCAACAACCGCCGCTACGGTGAGGCTGTTGTGCGCGGCATGGCGGGGGACTTCCACAAGATTGCCGAGGGCGTCTACACTGCCGAGGCACTGATGGCGCTTTCAGAGGAGTACGGCGTCGACCTGCCCATCTCCGCGACCGTCTACGAGATTGTCACGAACAGGCGCGATCCGCGTGATCAGCTGATGCAGCTTTTCCTGCGTGCAACAAAGAGTGAAAAGGAATAGGAAATTCATGAGTGAACGAAAACATATTGATGTCGTCGCGGGGGCGATCTTGAAGGACGGAAAGGTGTTCGGCGCATGCCGCGGCTACGGTGCATACGCGGGGACATGGGAGTTCGCGGGAGGCAAGGTCGAGGCGGGTGAGACGGACGAAGCGGCGCTCGTGCGTGAGATTCGCGAGGAATTGGGCGTCGAGATCGCCGTTGAGCGTCTGCTCGGGATTGTGGATCACGACTATCCCGAGTACCATATGAACATGCGGCTCTACATCTGCCGCCACATTGCGGGCGAGCCGCAGCTCTCCGTCCACTCGGCAGGGCGCTGGCTCGGACGCGCTGATCTCTATAGCGTCCCGTGGTTCGAGGCGGACATGGAGCTCATCCGAAAGCTCGAAGCCGACCTGCGCTGACGTTGACAAATCCTCCGCAGGGGTGCTATAATACAACCCATGCCGAAGTGGCGGAATTGGCAGACGCAGCAGACTCAAAATCTGCCGTTGGCAACAACGTGCCGGTTCGACCCCGGCCTTCGGCACCATAGCAGACGATTTCCCTAAGAGTGAACGCGGACTCTTAGGGATTTTTTGCAAATACGGAAATTTATCGTTACATATTGCTTTGGTACGTCTTGACACGGCGGGCGGAAGCGCGTATATTAGACAGAAAAATTTTAGGACGGATACAGAAAGGAAGGATTTCGTTGGCACATTACTACACCGAGCCATCGCACACATTTGGGGAGTATCTGCTCATCCCGGGCTACTCCTCGGCGGAGTGTTTCCCTGCAAATGTCACGCTGCGGACGCCGCTCGTCAAATACCATCGCGACGAGGAGCCGGCGCTCATGATGAACATTCCCATGACCTCCGCGATCATGCAGGCGGTCTCGAATGACACAATGGCGATTGCGCTCGCTAAACAGGGCGGCGTTTCCTTCATCTACGGCTCGCAGTCCATCGAGGAAGAGGCGGCGATGGTCTCGCGCGTGAAAAACTACAAGTCCGGCTTTGTCAGCAGTGACTCCAACATCAGCCCTGACACGACGCTCGGCGGCGTACTCGACCTCCTCGCGAAGACGGGGCACTCCACGATGGCGGTCACGGAGGACGGCTCGGCGAACGGCAAGCTCGTCGGCATCGTGACGAGCCGCGACTATCGCGTCTCGCGCATGTCGCTCGATACGAAGGTACACACCTTTATGACGCCGTTTGAAAAGCTCGTCTGGGCGGATGCGGACTCCACGACCCTCACACAGGCGAACGACCTCATCTGGGAGCGCAAGCTGAACATGCTCCCGCTCATTGATAAGAATCAGCGTCTGCGCTACATGGTGTTCCGCAAGGACTACACCGATAACAAGGAGAACGAGCTCGAACTGACCGATGATAACAAGAGCTACATCGTCGGTGCGGGCATCAATACGCGCGACTATGCCGAGCGCGTGCCTGCGCTCATTGCTGCGGGCGTGGATGTCCTCTGCATCGACTCCTCCGAGGGATTCTCCGAGTGGCAGCGCCTGACGATTCAGCACATCCGCGAGCAGTACGGAGATACGGTCAAGGTCGGCGCGGGCAATATCGTCGACGGAGAGGGCTTCCGTTTCCTTGCGAATGCGGGTGCGGACTTTATCAAGGTCGGCATCGGCGGCGGCTCCATCTGCATCACGCGTGAGACGAAGGGCATCGGGCGCGGACAGGCGACGGCGCTCATCGACGTGTGCGCCGAGCGCGACAAGTATTTTAAGGAAACGGGCGTCTACATCCCCATTTGCTCCGACGGCGGCATCGTCTATGACTACCACATGACACTCGCGCTCGCGATGGGCGCGGACTTCCTCATGCTCGGGCGCTACTTCTCGCGCTTCGACGAGAGCCCGACAGATCGCGTCATGGTGAACGGCACGTATTACAAGGAGTATTGGGGCGAGGGATCGAACCGCGCGCGCAACTGGCAGCGCTACGACCTCGGCGGCAGCAAGAAGCTCTCCTTCGAGGAGGGGGTCGACTCCTACGTCCCGTATGCGGGGCCTTTGAAGGAGAACGTCCAGACGACCCTCTCCAAGATCCGCTCCACTATGTGCAACTGCGGCGCACTCAGCCTCCCCGAGTTCCGCGACAAGGCGAAGCTCACCCTCGTCTCCTCGACCAGCATCGTCGAGGGCGGCGCGCACGATGTCATCCTGCGCGACAAGCTTGGACGGGATTAACACTGAAAAAATAAATTGAGCCGGACGGCGAAGAGAGTATCTTCATCGTCCGGCTCTTTTGATGGCTTACTTCGTCATAAAGGTGCGGTAGGTGCGCTCCATTTCCTTGCGTGTCTTGCTTGCAGGCCAAAGTTCACCGAGGGCGCCCTCGCGCATTCCTGCGGCGAGGTGGCTGTAGAGGTTCGGATTCTCTGCGCTGAGACGCGCGATCAGCTCCTTGACTGTCTGGCGCGTCGTATTGCCGTTGTGCGGGCAGGGCGAGGGAATCGGCGTGAAACCGTGGTACTGAATCGCGTCGATGATCTCCTGCTCGCGGAAGTAGACGAGGGGGCGGATGACGGTGATGTCCGTCTTGTCCAGATAGGTCTTTGGGCGGAAGGTGTTCAGCTGCCCCGAATAGAATAGGCTCATAAGGAAGGTCTCCACCGCATCGTCGTGATGATGCGCGTAGGCGACCTTATTCATTTTGTGCTCCACGGCGTAACGGTTGACTGCGCCGCGCCGAAAGAACGCGCAGGTAAAGCAGGGGCTTTTGTCGTCCTGCGCCGCAATCGCGCCCGCGATGTCAACGTCCACGACCTCGTAGGAGATGTCGAGACTCCGGCAGAATGCAGCAATCGACGCGGTGTCAAACGGCTCATCGAACTGCGGATTGACGGTGAATGCGGCGATGTAGAAGTCCCGTTTCAAACGCTCGCGCAGGATTGCAAGGGCATAGGTGAGAAATATGCTGTCCTTGCCGCCCGAGACGCCGATCAGGATGCGGTCGCCCTCCTCGATCAGCTCAAACTCCACGACGGCGCGCATGAGCTTGCTGAAATAGGACTGCGGGATGTTGATGTTCATGTATGTGAAGCTTCCTTATTCTATGTGACAGAGATAGACACCGAGCACACCGCGTGCGATGGAGATAGTGAATGTTTTCGCGCTGTTTTCGGGCGCAAGCACGTTGCTGACGGCAAGAGAGGTGCGGCTGCCGATCTGTGCGTTCGCGAGTTCCCAGTACAGCCCCTCGGTCGTTACTCCTGTGCATTCTTCTGTAAATGGAAGGAGGGAGATTGCGCGCGGGAATGTTTCGCAGGTGATATGAATTGTCTCGCCGTCGCGCAGATAGAGGAGCGTTTCCCGTTCATCGGCGAGGACACAGGGAATGTCTGCGTGCGCGGCGACGGCGGCGGTGCTCATGAGATGGTCGAGCCGCCCGCCGAATGCCGCCGTGAGTATGACAAGCGGATCGCGCACATTTTGCGCCACAATGTGGAGGGCAAGCTCCGTATCCGTAAAATCCTTTTCGGGCGGGAAGGAGTGTAATTTTGCGCCCTGATCGACTGCCCATGTCCACGCCTCTGCGTCGGCACTGTCCCCGTCGCCGATGAGAAGGGCGGGGGACAGCTGCAACGCGCGGCAGATATTCACACCACGATCAATCGCCCAGATGGGGGGCGATTTCTGTGCATCCTTTGCGACGAGTCGAGATAGCCAGTCAGAGGCGGGCGGGCGTCCGCCGCCGATGCAGACAATTTCCTGCCGCGTATGGCAGGGCAGTACGGCGCGGAGTGCGGGGAGAATGAGATGATGTTCGTTCATGCTGTTCCTCACTACGTTATTATGAAATAGAGTGTATCATAAAATTTCCGTACTGCAAAGACACACATTCTGCGTTCGAGATGGTATAATAACACAAGACGGAGGGATAGCAGATGTCGGTTTTTGAGGAAATTGACCGCAAGAAGGCGGCGCTGGATGCGCGGAGACCGCTGACAGCGGGGGAGCGAGAACGGCTGAACGAGGAGTTTGCCGTCGAGTACACATATAACTCCAATGCAATCGAGGGCAATACGCTCACGCTGCGTGAAACAGATCTCGTGCTGCGCGGTCTGACCATCGATCAAAAACCACTCAAGGATCATTTGGAGGCGGTCGGACACAAAGAGGCGTTTGACTTCGTGTGCGAATTGGTGCGGGAGCACGCACACCTGACCGAGTATGCAATAAAGCAGATTCACGCGCTCGTTCTTGTGGATAAGAGGGAGGATCGCGGCATCTATCGGAGAGTTCCTGTCCGTATCATAGGCGCGGCGCATGAACCTGTGCAGCCGTATCTCATCGAGTCTCGCATGAAAGAGCTGCTAAGCGACTATGCGGAGAGCGATGAACATATCGTGCGAAAGCTCGCGCGTTTTCATATTGAATTTGAGAGAATCCATCCATTCATTGACGGAAACGGACGCACAGGGCGGCTTCTCGTCAATATGGAGCTTATGAAAGCGGGCTATCCGCCGATTGACATTAAATTCACAGACCGCATTGCGTACTATAAGGCTTTCGATGCATACGAGGACGGGGGCGACCTCGCTGCGATGGAGGTGCTGCTTGCGGGATATATCAATGAGCGGTTGGATATGTATCTGAGCATCTTGGAAGCACCGTAACCTAAGCCTCCCCCGTCGGAACGGGGGAGGAGAACCGCGAAGCGGTGGAAGGGGCGCCTTGATCGGAGTTTTATCTGCCTCGGATAAAAACTTAAAAAAGGGGTTGACGAGGAGTCGCCCGCTA
>NZ_ALKG01000011.1 GCF_000286455.1 Selenomonas sp. FOBRC6 | reverse complement strand
CGGCACGACAAATAACAATACCGTCACGCTTGCGGGCGGCACGGTCACAGGCACGGTCTCCGGCGGCAACCGCACGGCGCTCGGCAATACGCTGAACGTCAATACGGCGGCGACCGTCGGCAGGGTTGAGAATTTCGAGAAGGTCGCGTTCAAGGATGCCGCCTCGAAGCTGACGCTGACGGATACGGGGACATTCAACCTCGATACCTTGGCGACGAACTTTGATGCGACGGCGAACCCCGTGACCCTCGTCGAGAGTGCGAACGCGCTGACCCTCGCGGGCGGCAAAGCGTTCAAGTCTGAACTGAATGCCGACGGGACGCAGGAAACGGATCTCGATGTTCGCGGCGGGAAAAAGATTGTCCGCTATGCCTATACCTTTGCAGGTGCGAAGGCGGCGACGACCGTCGGCGCTGACACATGGGGCGGACGCTCGGCGGCGGGCAATACGACGACGGGCAACGAGATCACGCTCGCGGACGGCAGCTATACGAATGTGTACGGCGGCCGGACGACGGGCGCAGGCTCTCAGGCTGCTGCGGATAAGCGCGGCGACAGCATTTCCAATAAGGTCACGGTGAATGGCACAGCTGCGGTCAGCGGCATCGTCTACGGCGGCTACAGTGATGTCACGGGCGGCAGGGCAATGGGCAACGAGGTCACGATTGAAAAGGCGACCGTGGACAGCGTTGTCGGCGGCTATGGCACGACCGCGAGCGGCAATGTGATTAACCTGACGGATGCGACCGTCTCGGGCAGTGTCACGGGCGGCAGAGGCACGATCACGAACGACAATATCATCCGCCTCCGCAACACCAAGGTTACAGGCACGGTTACGGGCGGCAGCGGTACGATCACGAACGAGAACCGCACCGGCTTCCGCAGCGTGACGGTCAGCAGAACGGCTGCAAGCGGCACGGGCAACACGCTCGCCGTTTACTATGGCACGGGCACGACGTCGATTGGCGACCTCGGCGGCATCCAGAACATCCATTTTGATCTGGAGGATGCGCCGACCGACGGCACGGCACATACGCTGTTGAGTCTTACGAATGCTGCGGGCGAGAAGAATCTTTCCGATATCAATCTCGCGGTTCACCGCAGTGGTGCGACGAAGAAACTTCGGAAGGGCGACACGTTCACCCTTGTGGAGAACACGACGGCGGGCGGCTCGGTCAGCATTGGCGACAATGTGACGGCAGAGGGCACGGACGGCGTCACGCGCAACTATACGTTTGGCATCGCAAGGAATGTGGACGGCAAGCTCGTTGCGACCGTCACGAAGGCGGGCATGAACGAACAGGCCAAGTCCCTCGTCGAGACGCGTGCGGGCGCGAGCGCATTCCTGAACGACGGCGCGGACTTCCTCGCGGGTGCAGGTATGTCTGCGGCGCAGAAGGAGGCGGCTGCTGCGGCGATGACGAGCGGCGGCGTATATGGTCTCTGGGCAGGCATGGGCGGCGGCTCGCTCCGCCACGAGACCGGATCCTACGTCGATATGAAGGGATGGAATCTCGGCGTCGGCTGGGCGCGTGAGAATGCGGTGAAGGCAGGAACGCTGACCTTTGGCCCCTTCATCGAATACGGGCGCGGCAGCTATGACTCCTACCTCGACGACGACACGCACGGCAGCGGCAAGACGAGCTATGTCGGCGTGGGTATGATGGCGAAGCTGGAGACGAAGGCGAACAGCTGGATCGACGGCGCGCTGCGCGTCGGCCGCACAAAGAGCGACTATACGGGGCTTGACACCGGCTACGATACAACGAGCACCTACTACGCGATGTACGTCGGCGTGGGCAAGGACTTCCGCGTGCGTGAGGGCGATACCGTCAGCGCGTATGTACGCTACTCCTACGCGCATACGGCGGGTGCGAGCGCACATCTCAGCTCGGGCGAGACCTATGACTTCGATGCGGTGAACTCGCATCGCCTGCGCATCGGCACGCGCTACACGCACGGTGAGACGGCGCTGAGTCAGTTCTATGCGGGACTTGCGTGGGAGTATGAGTTTGGCGGCGATGCGCGTGCGACCTGCGATGGAGACAGCACGCCGAGTCCGTCGCTGAGGGGCGGCAGCGGGCTTCTTGAGCTGGGCTATCGCTTCGCACCGAAGGCGGACAGCCGTGTCAGCTACGATCTGAACCTGAGCGGCTGGCAGGGCAAGCGCCAGGGCGTCACGGGCGGTGTCTCCGTCAAGTGGGCGTTCTAACGAAAGCAATAGCCTCCCCCGTCGAAACGGGGGAGGGGGACCGCGAGCGGTCAACGTCAGCCAATCACACATCGCTAACGCTCGTGTTCTTGGGACGTTTTCGCATACGACCTGTTTCCCAATCAGCTTCGTCCTACGGACTTGCTTCTTGGACAGGTCAGCAAGCGGTGGAAGGGGCGCCATGAACGATGCAGTTGAAGTATCGTATGCGTCACCGAACAACGCTTTACGCATTTCCAAACTCCTGATTTTCTGCTGCAATAAAAGCGAAACGAAAGGAGCGATCTCCGTGCACGAGAAACGATGGCGCGACTATGAAATGACCGTCAACGGACTGCCGCAGCACATCCGTTACAACGCCGATACGGTGGAACATCTCTTTCTGCCGCTCCTGCGCCGCCTCACGCAGATGCAGCGGCGTGCGGGACGGTGGGTTATCGCCTTTCTCGCCGCGCCGCCTGCAACGGGCAAGTCCACCCTCCTACAATTTATGGAGCAGCTTGCACAGGAGCGAGGTGACCTCCCACGGGTGCAGGCGCTCGGCATGGACGGCTTTCACTATCCGAACAGTTATCTTGCGTCGCATACGATTCTGCGGGATGGCATGGAGATCCCGCTGAAAAATATCAAGGGTGCGCCCGAGACCTTCGACGTGGCGCTGCTTGCAGAAAAGCTCAAAGCCGCAAAGGCGGGCGTGACGACCTTTCCCGTCTATGACCGCCGCATACACGATGTCGTCCCCGATGCGCTCATCGCAGACGCGCCAATCCTCCTCGTCGAGGGCAACTGGCTGCTGCTTGATGAGGAGCCGTGGCGCGACCTGCGTGCCCTCGCAGACTATCGCATCCGCATTGATGCTCCGTCTGCATTGTTGAAAGACCGCCTGATCGCCCGCAAGGTGCAGGGCGGGCTCTCCGAGGCGGAGGCAAGAGCGTTCTATGAGGCGAGCGATGCCCCGAATGTCCTGCGCTTTGCCGCGCACGTAGGGGCGGCAGACGAGATCTGGCGCATGGAGGAGGACGGCGACTTCGTGCGCGTGTAAGAGAATCTCCTGCACACGAAAAATCCCACTGCGTTTACCAGGCGCAGTGGGATTTTTGTCGTCCGTTGTGCTATACTGAAGCTGCCACGGCCTTTACCGAAGCCAATATGGTTAGGGGAGGAGGCTATCAGATGACACTAACAGACTTTTTGCTTTCCCTGCTGAACAGCGTACTCGGGAGTATTCTCGGGGCGCTGATTTTGCAGAGGCTGAGGCGGTAGAAGCAGCCGCCATTGTGGCATCAGCCTGACGCGACATTACCGGTCGCAAAGAAAGACCCCTGCGGTTACCAAGCGCAGGGGATTTTCTTTCTTTTGGCCTAAAATGACACATTCAGACTTTCTATGGTTATTATATCATTTTTTTTTGCTTTTTCAAGTCTTATTTCACCCCGCCGCCGCATTCTCGATGATCGGCGCAGCCCCCTCGGTGATGCACTCCGCCGTCACGGTGACGCGGCGCGGGGCAGTTTCGCGCGGGATGTCGAACATCACGTCGAGCATGACCTCCTCGATGATGCCCTTCAGACTGCGCGCGCCCGTCTTGCGCTCGATTGCCTTCTTTGCGACCGCACGCAGCGCGTCCTCCGTAAAGACGAGCTCCACGCCGTCCATCGCAAGCAGCTTCTCGTACTGGCGCACGGGTGCGTTGATCGGCTCCGTGAGAATCCGCAGCAGTGCGTCCTCGTCGAGGGTCTCGAGTGTGCAGATGACGGGCAGGCGGCCGATGATCTCGGGGATGATGCCGTACTCCATCAGATCCTCGGGTGTTACTTGGTGGATCAGCGTGTCAAACTCCTTCTCCACCTCTTTGCCGCGCACCTCGGCACCGAATCCCATCGCGACGTTGCCCTTGCGCAGACGCTTTGCAATCGTCTTCTCGATGCCGACAAACGCGCCGCCGACGATAAAGAGAATGTTCTTTGTGTCCACCTTGATCGTCGGTGCCTCGGGGTGCTTACGCTGTCCGCGTGCCGTGAACTCCACCACACTGCCCTCAAGCATCTTGAGGAGCGCCTGCTGCACGCCCTCATGGCCGGGGTCGGCGGTGATCGAGTTGTTCGCGCCCGACTTGCGTGCAATCTTGTCGAACTCGTCAAGGTAGATGATGCCGTGCTCCGCCTTCTCCACGTCCTTGTCCGCTGCGTAGTAGAGATTGCGTACGGCGACCTCTACATCCGCGCCGACAAAGCCCGCCTCCGTCAGGCTCGATGCGTCCGTTACCGCAAACGGCACGTCGAGGAGCTTCGAGAGATGGGAGAGCAACGCTGTCTTGCCGCAGCCCGAGGGGCCGAGCATAATGACATTCGATTTTTCAATCTCTGTATCCTCAGCCGTGTTCTCGTAGCCGTACTTCATACGCTTGTAATGGTTGTAGACCGCCACCGCAAGGATCTTTTTTGCACGATCCTGCTTGATGATGTAGCTGTCAAGATACTCCTTGATGAGATGCGGGCGCGTCTTCTCGAGCACATCGTCGAGCTGCATGCGGAACGAGCTGCGCTCCTCCGAGGAGACCGAGGCATCATGCTCATCGAGGAAGCGGTTGATCTCACGCACGCAGTCCTTGCAGATCGCAAAGCCCGTGTTCGGATCGTAGATCGGCATATCGTATTGGTCACGCACGTCGATGATGCGCTTGCAGAAACTGCACTGATGTTTCACCGGATTCTTCGGCATTTATTTTTCCTTTCAATTTAAGGAAGCACTGATAAATTCAGCGCCATCATCTTGGCGCATCTTTTTTGCCCGCTTTTCGTCGGCAAATCCTCCATAGAGCACTACTCTGCGTCCGGTTTGCCTCCCCAATCGGACGAAAAAAT
>NZ_ALKG01000010.1 GCF_000286455.1 Selenomonas sp. FOBRC6 | reverse complement strand
TCCCGTCTATGTCGGTGCAGCGATTGTTGCCGTTCTCGCAGGCGGCTCGGTGGCGCTCGGTCTCGGCAAGCTCGTCGACATCATCGGACGCATCACGCCGGCACTCCTCTTTGCAATCGTCGGTATGGTCTTTGTCCATCTCGTTCAGCACATTGACACGCTTGCAGCGAATGCAGACCTCATCTCCTCCGGTCAGCTGGAGATGACGCGCGTCGGCAGCAACTGGTTCATGTCCGGTATGTCGAACGGCGGCTACAGTATCCTGATGCTTGCAAACTTCAGCGCCGTGCTTGGTGCACGCGAGGACTTCAAGACGCTGTTCCGCGCCAATGTTCTCTCCACGGTTCTGCTCGTCGTTCTGAATACGATCATCGGTCTCTCGATCATGAGCCGCATCACGGATCTCTATCAGGTTCAGATCCCGAACCTCGTCATTGTGGCAAGCCTCTCGCCGGGTCTCACGACTATCTTCGGCGTTCTGATCTTCGTCGCGGTCTATACGACGGCGTGCCCGCTGCTCTGGACGGCAGTCGCACGCACCGGTGAAGAGGGTAGCGCCAAGTATAAGATGTGGGCGCTCGGTCTTGCGGCCATTGGCTTCTTCTTCGGCATGTTCGTTCCCTACCACATGATGCTCAACTATGTGTACGGCCTGAACGGCTACATCGGCTTTATCGTCATGGCTCTCATGTCGATCAAACTCATCCGCATGAAGTTCTTCTCGAAGGGGAGTGAGTCCTGATGCCGAATCGTGCAGCATGGGCGGAGATCAATATGGGCGCGATTGCCCACAATTATCGTGAGATCCGCTCGCGGATTGCAAAGGGGGCAAAGCTCTGTGCCGTGGTCAAGGCGGATGCCTATGGTCACGGGGCGGTCGCCGTTGCGCGTGTGGCGCTGGAGGAAGGCGCAGACTATCTGGCTGTTGCAACCCTCTCCGAGGCGCTGAAACTGCGTTCGGCAGGGTTCACGACACCGCTCCTCATTCTCGGGCTCGTAGAGCCGGAGAGTGCACGCGAGGTCGTGGACGGCGATATCACGCAGACGGTCTGCCGCATGGATCTCGTCGAGGCGCTCTCGAAGGAGGCTGTGCGTCAGGGCAAAACGGTGAAGGTTCACCTGACGATCGAGACCGGCATGGGGCGCATCGGCGTTCACCCGAAGGATGCCGCCGAGACGGCGAAGAAGATTGCCGCGCTTCCGAATGTGGAGCTTGAGGGTGTCTTCTCGCATTTCGCTCTGGCGGATATTCCGGATAAGACCTTCACGAGAAATCAGGTCAAGCTCTTCCAAGAGGCATGCAATGCAATCGAGGCTGTGGGAATCCATATTCCCATCAAGCATATTGCCGAGTCGGCTGCGATTCTCGAGATCCCCGATGTGCACTTCGACATGGTGCGCGCGGGCATCATCCAGTACGGGCTCTGGCCGTCGGATGAGGTCACGCGTCCCATCGAACTGCGCCAGTGCATGAAGTTCTGTGCGCGCATTGTCTACGTCAAGACGATTCAGCCGGGCGAATCCGTCGGTTACGGACGGAAATTCATCGCAGAGCGTGAGACGCGTATCGCGACTCTGCCCGTCGGCTATGCGGACGGCTACATCCGAGCCTATGCAGGCGGGAGCGTGGAGGTCTGCGGAAAGCGTGCCCCGATTGCGGGACGTGTCTGCATGGATCAGTTCATGATCGATATTACGGACATTCCAGAGGCGCAGGTGGGGGATGTCTGCACCCTGTTCGGCTCTGAGACCCTTCCGACGGACGAGGTTGCAGGCTGGGCAAATACGATCAACTATGAGGTCGTTTGCCTCGTCTCTGAGCGCGTCCCTCGTGTCTATGTCAAGTAGCGTGATTTTCTGCGCGTGACGTTATCCAAAGAGCGGGGCTGCTGCGGATGTGTTTCTGTCCGCGGCGGCTCCGTTTATTTATCATTATGAAAGAAAGGGACTAATATGAATACCTTGGTAAGCCCTGAGAATACATGGGTATTGATGACGGTGATGCTGCTCGCGGTAGCGGTGTCGGTCTATCTGGAGCAGAAATATGCTTGGGCGTCCCGCATTTCGGGCGCTGTCATTGCTCTGATTATTGCACTGGTTTTGGTTAATACGAATATTATTCCGCCGCATGCGGAGCTTTACGATGATATCGTATGGGGCTATGTCGTGCCCATCGCCATCCCGCTCCTGCTTCTGCAGACCAACATCCTGAAGATTTGGCGGGAGACGGGGCGTCTGCTCGTGATCTTCCTGATCGGAGCGGCGGGAACCATCGCGGGCGCGCTCCTCGGCTGTGTCCTGCTGGGCTCTGCAATCGACGGTCTGCCGAAGGTTGCAGCGATGATGACGGGGTCGTACATCGGCGGTGGCGTCAACTTTACAGCGCTTGCCGATGCATTCAAGGTCAGCGGCACGCTCGTCTCATCGACGATTGTCGCGGACAACCTCAATATGGCGATCTACTTTTTGATCCTCCTCGGAATTGCGGGTAATTCGTTCTTCCGCAGCATGTATACGCATCCATTGATCGATGATGTGGAGAAGAACGGGGCATCCGATGAGGGGAAGACGCTTGCGGCGACGTATTGGGGACGCAAGGACATCTCGCTCAAGGACATTGCCATGTGTGTCACCTATGCAGTCGTTGTCGTTACCGTGTCGAAATTCATCGGGGCGACGCTCGGCGGACTGATCCCCGCAGACGCGAACTGGTTCACGAAGATGTGCAACACCTTCCTCGGCAGTCAGTATGTCTGGATCACGATGATCTCGATGATCTTTGCGACGTTCTTCGAGAAGCAGGCGAGCTCGATGAACGGTGCACAGGAGATTGGTACATTCTTCATCTATATGTTCTTCTTCGTCATCGGCGTGCCCGCCTCCATCATGGAGATTCTGACGAATGCGCCGCTGCTCTTTGTCTTCTGCCTGATTATGGTCATTGTGAATATGCTCTTCTGCCTGATCGGCGGGAAATTGTTCAAGTTCGACCTCGAGGATATCATCATTGCCTCCAATGCAAACATCGGCGGTCCGACCACCGCAGCCGGCATGGCGATCTCGCAGGGATGGAACAAGCTCGTAGGCCCTGCAATGCTGGTCGGTACGCTCGGCTATGTCATAGGAACGTATCTTGGCATCATTGTCGGCAGTATCTTGGGCGCATAGTCGGCGGGAGAGTAATGAATGAATTCGAAGATAGGCATTTTTGATGCGCACTCAGATCTGTTTACGAACGTCACTCTGCGAAGACAGCAGGGGGAGGACTCTGTCATCCGCCGCTGCCACCGCGCGCAGCTGCAGGCGGGCAATATCCATGCGATGACCTGCTGCATATGGATTGATCCGCCGTATACGGATGCTCCAGCGGAGCGCATGGTTGAAATCATGGGCGCGGCCTGTGCGGAGCTGAGAGAGGCGGTGGATGTTACTGAAGTCGCATATCGTGCGGCGGATATCGAGCGCATTTGCGCGCAGGGAAAACTGGCGATCCTGCTCGGCATGGAGGGGCTGAGCGGTCTGCGCGGGCAGGTTGGCTTCCTGGATGTCCTCTATGCGTGGGGCGTACGTCATGCGATGCTGACGTGGAACGAGGTCAACGAGTTCGCAAATGGGGCGTGCAGCCCGCATGCGGACGCAGGGCTCACGCCGCTTGGCATCAGCGCTGTGCAGCGCATGGAAGAGCTCGGGATGATCGTGGACGTGTCCCATGCCAACGAGCAGACATTTTGGGATATCTGCAGGCATACGGAGAAGCCGTTCATCGCCTCGCATTCCAATGCATACGCCGTATGTGCGCACGCGCGCAATCTGAAGGACGATCAGATCAAGGCGCTCGCAGAGCGCGGCGGCGTGATCGGGATGAATGCGTGGCCGGAGTTTATCGCGGCGGAGCAGCCGAGTGCGGAGCGCCTTGCGGATCATGTCGATCACATTGCAGGTCTGGTCGGCGTGGATCACATTGCATGCGGTTTTGATTTCTGCGATTATCTGCCGGGTGATACGCTCGCCTCGTTCGTCCATACGGAGGAGATGACTGCAGATCTCACGAGTGCAGCTGATGTGCCGCACTTCCTTGATATTTTGAAAGATCGGGGCTACAGTGCGGGAGATCTGGAGAAAATTGCGCATGGGAATTTCATGCGTGTCGTCTCCGAGATCGTCGGCTGAATACGCGCTTTGCCGCATACAAATAGGACTGCCATTCGTATGGCAGTCCTATTTGTATGCACGGGATTCAGTCCTCCGTCTCGCGCTGTGCGATGATGGCGTTGATCTCCCTCTGCTGCTGCGCCTCGATGCGCTTCTGAATGAAGATGTTCGGGATGGAGACGCCGACGACAACAGCGAGGATGATGGTGACGCCGTTCACGCCGAAGCGCAGTGCTTCGAGCAGCTCCTCGACGGAGATGGTCTGGATGTGCAGGACGGCGAAGAGGAGGCGGTAGAGGAGGACGCAGGGGATGAGGGGGATGACGGGCGGGATGATGAGCAGGGTATTCGGCGTGTGAACGATATGGATGATCTTCAGCGCGGCGATGCCAACGACGGCAGCAGCGGCGAAAGAGCCGATTGCCTGCGGCAATCCAAACTCGATCATGAGCACGTTGCGGATGAGCATGGTCACAATGCCCTCGAAGGCGACGATGGCAAGCAGCTTCTTTGGCGTGTTGAACATGATGGAGAAGCCGCCTGCCGCGAGGATGGCAGCAATCGCCTGATTGAGATAGGTGTCGGTTGGCTGTATGTGCACGTCGGAGATGTTGTGCACGCCTGCAACGAGGATGGCGAAGGCGATGCCGAAGGTCATGCCACCGATGATGAGCATGGTATCCATTGCGCGCGTCATACCCGAGGTGGTGAAGCGGTTCAGCAGATCGCTCGCGGCGTTGATCGATGGGAAGCCGGGCATGAGGAAGATGGTACAGGCGACGAGTGCATACCACATCGTAGGAAGCCCGAGCACAGCGGGGATGATCCATGCGCCGAGCGTTGCGACAAAGCCCGTAATCATGGCGCACGCATATGGATTGAACGCGTATCGCGTGCTCGTGCGGTGCGCGATAAAGCCCATGAGTGCCGCGATGGTTGCGACGAGTGCCTCGAGCCAGCTGCCGCCGAAGAGCTTGCACGAGCCGCCCGAGCCGACGGCGGCGCCGAGTGCGATGACCCAGTCGGGATAGCAGAGTGGACGCTCGCGGATGCGGTTGATCGCGCGCTCGATCGGATTCAGCGGTGTATTGCCGCGCAGGATGCGCCATGTCAGCTTGCTGACAGCGGCAAGGACGGCGAGGTTGACACCATGCTTCATGAATTTGCGGAACTGTGTAAAGGAGCGCTCGCCGTCGCTGACGCAGAGCATAAGTGTCGTGTAGGTGACGTGCGACTGGATCTGCTCGGCGGGAATCCTGAGATGCACCGCCGCGCGCCGCATGTCGCGCACGATGCGTGAGCAGTCGGCGCCGTTCTCCATCAGCGTCTGCCCGATGTCGAGCAGGATCTTCATCTTGTGATTGAGCATCTTGTTGCTGTCTTTGGAGGCGTTTTGTATGAGTTCAGTGTTCATAGGAGCATCACGGTCTGCCTTTCTCACCTGCTTACAATATTTTTGTCATTATATCACAGAAGATTATCGGCGTGAAATAAGAAATCCGGTATACAGATGGACAAATGCTCTTTGATAGATAAAAGCGATAGAAAGAATAAGTTTCAGCTATAAAAATTTGTAAATCTGTGATATTGCTCACATCCATGCCCGAAGCGGTATAGTAAGATTATATTGTATCTATAAGCCTTTTCAATGAAAGCCAAAATAATGGAGGGGTGAAGGCGTGAGCAGTATCTTTCAAAAGTTCAAGTATCTGATTCCGACGTCGAAATCCGCAGACGGTCACAATGAGACGCACGAAGGCGGGCGCGCATGGGAGAACATGTACCGCGACCGCTGGTCGTTCGACAAGACGGTCCGCACGACGCACGGGGTCAACTGCACGGGCTCGTGCAGCTGGAACGTCCACGTCAAGAACGGCATTGTGGCGTGGGAGAATCAGGCGACCGACTATCCGGAGACGGCGCCGGATATGCCGGACTTCGAGCCGCGCGGCTGTCCGCGCGGGACGACGTTCTCGTGGTATCTCTACAGTCCGCACCGCGTGAAGTACCCGTATATGCGCGGGGAACTCGCGGCTCTTTGGCGTGAGGCGCGTGCGGCGCATCCGAACGCGTACGAGGCATGGAAGAGCATCGCCTCCGATCCCGCAAAGAAGAAGCAGTACAAGCAGGCACGCGGCATGGGCGGCTTTGTGCGCTCGAACTGGCAGGAGGTCAGCGAGCTGATCGCCGCCTCCGTGCTCTACACGGCGTACACCTACGGCTCCGACCGCATCTTCGGCTTCTCTGTTATCCCAGCGATGTCGATGCTGAGCTATGCGGCGGGCATCCGCTTCATGCAGCTCATGGGCGGCGTTGGGCTCTCGTTCTACGACTGGTACGCCGATCTGCCTCCCGCGAGCCCGCAGATCTGGGGCGAGCAGACGGACGTGCCCGAGTCGAGCGATTGGTACAATGCAGGCTACCTCATCACGTGGGGCTCGAATGTACCGCTCACGCGCACGCCGGACGCACACTTTATGGCGGAGGTGCGCTACAAGGGGACAAAGGTTGTCTCCATCGCGCCCGACTATGCCGAGTCCTCGATGTTCGCGGATACGTGGATCCCGCTCAAGGTCGGCAGCGACTCCGCAATGGCGATGGCGATGGGGCACGTCATTCTCAAGGAATACTACGTTGATAAAACCACGCCGTTCTTCCTCGAGTACACGCGGAAGTATACGGACTTCCCGTTCCTCGTGCGCATCGAGAAGAAAGAGGACGGCACGTACATCCCCGGGCGTATGCTCTCCTCGCGCGACATGGGACGCGACGAGAAGCACGCGGACTTCCGCTACTACGTCGTGGACGATGTGACGGGCGAGATCGTCATTCCGAACGGCACGCTCGGCGAGCGCTGGTCGACGCAGGAGAAGTGGAACATCCGCGAGGAGAACCGCGACACGGGCGCGGAGATCTGCCCGCGTCTCTCCGTCTGGGATGACAAGACGGGGACGGTTGAGGTGCAGCTGCCGTACTTCGGCAACGACCGCAGGGAGCGTACGCTGCCGCGTGCTCTGCCTGTGCGCAGCGTGAAGACGGCGGACGGCGAGGTGCTCGTCACGACGGTCTATGACCTCACGCTTGCAAACTATGCGATTGATCGCGGCATCGGCGGCGAGAGCGCAGGCTCGTACGAGGACGACACCCCATATACGCCCGCGTGGCAGGAGAAGTACACGGGCATTTCGCCCGATCTCGTCATCAAGACTGCACGCGAGATCGCGGACAACGCCATCAAGACGAACGGCAGAACCATGATTATCATGGGCGGTGGCATCAACCACTGGTTCCATGCGGACGTCGTCTACCGTACGATCATCAACCTCCTGCTCTTCACGGGCTGCGAGGGACGCAACGGCGGCGGCTGGGCGCACTACGTCGGACAGGAGAAGCTCCGTCCGAACGAGGGCTGGGCGCGCATCATGACGGGCACGGACTGGCAGGCGCCGCCGAAGCTGCTCAACTCCACCTCATTCTACTACTTCGCGACCGACCAGTGGCGCAGCGACGAGATCCAGACGGACGCACTGACGGCGGCGAACGAGAACGCACGCTACAATCACGCAGCGGACTATGCCGTGCTCGCGGCGCGCCTCGGCTGGGCACCGTCCTATCCGACGTTCAACCGCGGCTCGAACGACCTCGCGGCGGATGCAAAGGCGGCGGGCTTCGAGGGCGCGGACGGCATCAAGGAATACATCGTCAAGAGCCTGAAGGACAAGAGCCTGAAGTTCGCATGGGAAGACCCCGATGCACCGGAGAATTTCCCGCGCAACCTCTTTGTCTGGCGGTGCAACCTGCTCGGCTCGTCCGCGAAGGGCAACGACTACTTCCTCAAATACCTTCTCGGCACGGAGAACAGCATCTTCCAGGAGGAGGACTGTGCGACGCGCCCGCAGGAGGTGAAGTGGCGCGAGAAGGAGGAGCTCATGCAGCCGGGCGGCGCGCTCGAGGGCAAGCTCGACCTCCTCGTTTCGCTCGATTTCCGCATGGCGGGCAACGCACTTTACTCCGACATCGTGCTGCCGACGGCGACGTGGTACGAGAAGACCGACCTCTCCTCGACGGATATGCACCCGTTCGTCCACCCCTTCCAGCCAGCGGTCGATCCGCTCTGGGAGTCGCGCACAGACTGGGACATCTACCGTACACTGGCACAGGCGGTGTCCGAGGTCGCAAAGGACGCAAAGCTCACGCCGTACACGAACATCGCTGCGACCCCGCTCGGGCATGACAGCGAGGCGGAGCTGGCGCAGCCGGACGGCATCGTGCGCGACTGGAGCAAGGGCGAGTGTGAGCCGATCCCCGGCAAGACGATGCCCAACATCGCGTCGAACACGATTGACTACACGAAGCTCTATGAGAAGTGGATCGCGCTCGGTCCCAATGCGGGGGGCAAGACGGCGAGCCACGGCAATACGTGGGATTCGGCGGAGGACTACGAGGAGATTCGTCAGCGCAACGGCATCATTCAGAACAAGGACTATGTGTCCTACGGCTGTCCCTCCATCTACGAGGCGCGGCAGGCGATTGACGCCGTGCTCGGCATGTCCCCGACGACCTGCGGCAGGACGGCCGTCCGCGCATGGGAGGCGGTGGAGAAGCGCACGGGGCTCGACACCCTCGCGAAGCTCGCGAAGGATCGCGAGGACGAGCGGTTCACCTACGATCAGGTCATCGCACAGCCGCGTGAGACGATCACGGCACCGACCTTTACGGGCAGCAACCAGAACCGCCGCTATACGCCCTTTACGAACAATGTGGAGGAGCTGATCCCGTTCCGTACACTCACGGGGCGCCAGCATTTCTACATGGATCACGAGGTCATGCGCGAGTTCGGCGAGGCACAGGCGGTCTACCGCCCGATCCTCGACTTCCGTCCGATGAACAAGTCGCTGAACGGTACGCAGAAGGAAATCACGCTGAAGTACCTCACGCCCCATAACAAGTGGAGCACGCACAGCATGTACTTCGACGCGCAGCAGATGCTCACGATGTTCCGTGGCGGACAGAGTGTCTGGATGAGCGAGAAGGATGCGGCGGAGATCGGCGTGAAGGACAACGACTGGATCGAGCTGTACAACCGCAACGGTGTCGTCGCCTCGCGCGTCGTCGTCTCGCCGCGTATCCCGCACGGTGCGGTCTTTATGCACCACGCGCAGGATCGCCACATCAACGTGCCGGGCTCGAAGATCTCGGGCACGCGCGCGGGCACGCACAACACGCCGACGCACATCCACATCAAGCCCACCCACCTCATCGGCGGCTATGGGCAGCTTAGCTACGGTTTCAACTACTATGGCCCGACGGGCAATCAGCGCGACTCGTACGTCGTCGTGCGGCGCATGGAGGAGGTAGATTGGCTTGAAGATTAAAGCACAGATTGCGATGGTCATGAATCTCGACAAGTGCATCGGCTGTCATACGTGCTCCATCCTCTGCAAGAACGTCTGGACGAACCGGCGCGGCGCGGAGTATATGTATTTCAACAACGTCGAGACCAAGCCCGGCATCGGCTATCCGAAGCAGTGGGAGAATCAGGAGAAATGGAAGGGCGGCTGGGAGCTGCGCGATGGAAAACTCGGCCTCAAGACCGGCGGAATGACGACGCGTCTTGCAAAGCTGTTCTATCATCCGCAGCAGCCCGAGATGGACGACTACTACGAGCCGTGGACGTACGACTACGAGACGCTGATTCACGGGAAGCGGCGCAACCATCAGCCCGTGGCGCGCCCGCGCTCGCTCATCACGCAGAAGCGCATGGAGATCAAGTGGGGGCCGAACTGGGAGGACGATCTCGCCGACGGCGCGTCCGCACGCAAGGACTACAACCTCGCGAAGATGGGACAGGAGATCACGCTCGAGTTCCACGACATCTTCATGAAGCATCTGCCGCGCCTGTGCAACCACTGTCTCAACCCCGCGTGCGTCGCGGCGTGCCCCTCGGGCGCGATCTACAAGCGCGACGAGGACGGCGTGGTGCTCATCTCGCAGGACGGCTGCCGTGGCTGGCGGCACTGCGTTCCGTCGTGTCCCTATAAAAAGATCTATTACAACTGGGAGACGAACAAGGCGGAGAAGTGCACGTTCTGCTTCCCGCGTCTGGAGAACGGTCTGCCGACCGTGTGCAGTGACGGCTGTGTCGGGCGTATGCGCTATATCGGTGTCCTGCTCTACGATGCGGACAAGGTCAAGGCGGCGGCATCCACCCCCGACCCAAAGGACATCTACAAGGCATACCTCGGTGCGCTCTGCGATCCAAACGATCCGAAGACGATCGCGGCGGCAAAGGAGGCGGGCATCCCCGACCGCTGGATGCGTGCGGCGCAGAACTCGCCCTCGTACAAGCTGATCGCCGAGTGGCAGCTCGCGTTCCCGCTCCATCCGGAGTACCGCACGCTGCCGAATGTCTGGTACGTCCCGCCCCTCAGCCCGATTGCACGGCGCGTCGAGGAGAAGGTGTTCTTCCCGGGTGCGGCGGAGATGCGCATTCCCGTTGCCTACCTTGCACAGCTCCTCACGGCGGGCGATGAGGCGGCGATTGAGCGCGTGCTGCACGTCCTCCTCGAACTGCGTGCCGTCATGCGTGCAAAGCAGACGGGCGATGCTCTGCCTGCGAATCTGACGCACGATGTGGAAACCTACGAGGCGATGTACCGTCTCCTCGGGCTTGCGAAACGCCGCGAGCGTTTCAACATCCCTGCGGGGCTTCAGGATGTCACGCATGAGAAACTGCGCGAGCTGCAGGGCTCGGTCGGCTATGCCTGTCCCGGAGGGTGCTGCTGATGGATACGAACTGCATTCAGACACCGCTCCTCCTCACCTCCTACCTGTTCGAGTACCCCTCGGCAGAGTGGTGGGAGGGCGTTCCCACCCATGCAGCGGCAGTTGCGGATGTCGAGCGTCCGCAGTCGCGCGAGGTGTTCGAGGAGTTCTTTGGCTACATCGGCGAGAGCGACCGGCAGGAGTTCGAGGATGCCTACGTACGTGCCTTTGACTTCTCGCAGAATACGAACCTCTACCTCACGACGCACAACCGTACGGATTTCGGGAAGCAGTCCGAGGAAATGCTCGCATACAAGCAGCTTTTCCTCGATGCGGGCTATGACCTCGATCACGAACTGCCCGACTACCTGCCCGCGATCCTCGAACTTGCGGCGGCGGTGCCGGATAAACAGGCACTGCACATCCTGACCGAGGTGCGTCCGAAACTGGAACTCCTGCGCGACCGTCTGATCGAGGCGAAGCTGCCCTATGCGTTTCTCCTCGATGTCGTGCTCACGGAGGCGGCGGGACTCGAAGGGAGGACAGCATAATGAAACAATTCGCATGGGGCATACTCCCCTACATCGCGTTCACGTTCCTCATCGTGGGGACGATTGTGCGCTACACTGTTTCTGAGCGGAACTGGACGACGAAGTCGAGTCAGTTCCTCTCCAAGAGCGACCTGAAGATCGCGGGACCCATGTTCCACCTTGGTCTTGTCATGGCATTTGGCGGGCACGTCATTGGCGTGCTCATCCCGAAGTTCATGACCGAGGCGGCGGGCATCGACGAGCACCTCTACCACATGATCGCACTCGGCGGCGGCGCGCCCGCAGGCGTGCTCTTCTTCGGGGGCTTCATTCTGCTCCTCATCCGCCGTTTCGGCAAGGACCGCATGGCGGTCAACACGTCGACGATGGACAAGTGGCTTTACTTATTCCTCTTCCTTGCGATCTTCACAGGCTGTGCGTCCACGACGCTGAACGCCGTGCAGGGCGGTTTTGACTACCGCGAGACCATCTCGCCGTGGTTCCGCTCGGTTCTCGCGCTCAGCCCCGAGATCGACTACATGGAGAACGTGCCGCTCATGTTCCGAATCCATATGTTCTCGTGGATGGCAGTCGCGTTCCTCTTCCCGTTCACGCGCCTCGTCCACTGTCTCAGCGCACCGTTTGAGTATCTGGTGAGGAATCCGATCATCTATCGGAAAAAATAAATCGGTGGATAGAAAATCCCCCTTCGCGCGAAAATCGTGCGAAGGGGGATTTTTAGCGGGGGGCGTGCATCAGCATTTGATGCCGCTGCCCTTGCGTGCGTAGAATACATATGTAATAATGATGGTCAGAAAGGTGAATCCAATGAGGAAATAGAATGCGGGGATAACATTGCCCTGCGTTGCGTACGAAAGTCCGAAGAGTTTCGGGATGAAGAAGGCACCGTATGCTGCAATTGCTGCTGTAAAACCTGTGACGAGCGAGGCGTGCACGGGATTTTCGAAGACGAACGGGATCATGCGGAACGATGCTGCATTGATGAAGCCCGTTGAGAAGAAGAGCACGAGGAATGAGCCGAAGAAGAGTGCGAAGTTGTGCGCCTGGATGCCGAGCATGGTGACGAAACAGGCAACAAGCATCAGCAGCAGCGAGTAGAACGTAACCTTCGAGCCGCTGTTGACCTTGTCCGAGACCCAGCCGCCGATGGGGCGCACGCCCGCGCCGATGAATGGCCCGAGGAATCCCGCGTAGGCGAAGGAGACTTCGGGGAACTCGCGGTTGACGAGGAGTGCGAGAGCTGCGGAGTAGCCGATGAACGAACCGAAGCCGCAGGTGTAGATGACCGTGATAAGCCACGTGTGCTTGTTGCCGAAGATGGACATCATGCTGCGCGGACTCTGCTTCGGGATGGGCAGATTGTCCATGAACATCCAGACGAGGACGAGGGTGAGCGCGGTCGGAATCGCCCAGAAGTAGCAGACGTTCTGAAGGTAGACCTCCTTGCCCGCCGCGTTCATGAGCGGCTCACCGAAGAGTCCGCCGAAGCTCGCTCCGAGGAGCATCGGCGCCGTCAGATAGATGAGCGAAACGCCGAGGTTGCCGATGCCGGCGTTGATGCCGAGGGCGAGACCCTTCTGCGCCTTTGGGAAGAAGAAGCCGATGTTCGCCATGGACGAAGAGAAGTTTGCGCCCGCAATGCCGATGCCTGCTACTAGGAGGACAAAGGTATCATAGGTCGTCGTTGTGTCCGTAAGGGCATTGCCGAGACCGATGAGCGGGATGAGCAGGAGGGCGGTCGAGATGAACGTCCAGTTGCGCCCGCCGACGATAGCGGGGAGGTAGGTGTAGATGAGTCGTCCGGTTGCGCCGACGAGTCCCGGCAGCGCTGCGAGCGTGAAGATCTCGTTGTCCGTGAAGTGAAAGCCCACTTGATTGAGCTGTGCGGCAATCGTCGCCCACATCGTCCACGCGACGAAGGCGAGGGTCAGCGCCCACGTCGAGGTGTAGAGATTCTGTTTTGCGACGCGCTCGCCGTATTTCTTCCAGAATGCCTCGTTCTCCGGATCCCAATGCGCGAGGATATCGCGCCGTGACGGATTCTCGCCGAGAGCGGCGAGGATGTCTTTGTTTTCCATTTGCATCTCTCCCATAATGATTTCGTGAAACACTGAGGAAGGTTGTGCCTTATCAGAGTTTCCTATGAATTTTATATGAAAAAATTATAGTGAAAAATTTTTCTCTTGGATGTGACCGATGTCACAGGTTTTTCATAGTTTTTTCGATAATATTAAAAAATATGATAGGTGAGTCCTATGAAATGAACGGAGGTGAGACTTGTGGATCAGGAGGCGCTCATTCGGGAGATGATGTCGATCCCGGGGAAGGTGATATCGCTGCATGATGGGGCGTATCTGTTTCGTGAGGGCACGTCGGCGCGCTATTTCTACATTGTGCGCTCGGGGCATATCTTTATCGTAAAATATGGTGAGTCAGGGCGCGTCCTGTCGCTGCGCCTTGCGACGAAAGGGAGTCTTATCGGCGAGCTACCGCTCTATGAGGAAACTCCAACCTATATTTTCAGTGCGGTTGCACGCAGCGCGTCGGAGGTCTATGCGATCGAGTTCCCCGTGCTGCAATCCTATCTCGAGAAGCACCCGCATCTATCAATTGCGCTTCTCAAGCTGATCGGTCTGCACATGCGCAAGCAGCATCTGAAGTTCCGTGACCTTGTGCTTTACGGGAAGAAGGGTGCGCTCTACTCGACGCTCATTCGCCTTGCGAACAGCTACGGGATGCAGACGGATGAGGGGATTCTCATCTCCGTGCCGTTGACGAATCAGGAACTTGCGAACTACTCGGCATCCGCGCGCGAGAGTCTCAACCGCATGCTTGCCGATCTCAAAAAGAATGATGTGATTGCGATGCGTGGTCACCTCATCCTCATCAAGGACATCGAATTTCTCAAGGCGGAGATCCACTGCGAGAACTGCGGCAAGGACATCTGCAATATCGAATAAAAAAACGCCCGTCGGGGCGTTTTTTGTTATGGTATCGGTACAGCACTATACTTTTGGTCACCGAGTTGGTATCGCGCTCGCCCCGCCGTAAGATCGGTGAGTGCACGCTGGTGGAGCTCGATGTCGCCTGTCGGTACGAGGAGGGCGAGGGTGACGGCGTCCGCATAGTTTGTCTCGTCTGTTTGTAATGCGGCATCGCGTACATAGCGTTCGGCGGCTGCGAGGAGGTCGTAGTCGAGCTGCACGTACATCGTATGCAGCGGCGTCATGCGCAGTTTTGCCGCTGCCTCGAGACCGAGGCCCGCCGCGTGTGCATAGGCGCGGATGAGCCCGCCCGCGCCGAGTTTGATCCCGCCGAAGTAGCGCACGACGGCGACGGCGGCATACGTAATGCCGCGCGCCGTGATCGCCTCGAGGATGGGGCTGCCCGCCGTACCGCCCGGCTCCCCGTCATCGCTCGAGCGCTGGCGGTCGGCACGCGCGCCGAGCACCATCGCATAGGGGACGTGTCGCGCTTCGTAGTGCTCCTTTTTCACATCTGCAAGCCATGCGCGCACCTCCTCCTCATCCTCCGCGTGGATGGCATAGGCGAGGAAGCGCGAGCGTTGAATCTCATACAAAACAGGGGAGACACCGCCCGCCGGTATCTCCCCTGTAATCGTCGTATAGGCTTCCATCGTCATTTGTTCTTGCGGTTGAAATAGTCGATGACGCTCGCGTCGAGCAGAATGTAGGTCGGCCCTGTGCTCGCCGTCAGCTCGCCTGCCTGAAAGATTGGGCAGACATAGCCGCGCCCGCCGAGGAAGTAGTTCGTCGGCACCTCGCGCACGGACTTCTCGGGCTGAATGGGGGTGTTGCGTCCCTGCTCGTTGTAGAGATGTCCGTTCACCGCCTCGCCGTCGAGATCGGACGGTGTGACGTGGACGAAGAACGCGAGCGGCAGACGCTGCCCCGTCTTCTTGTAGTAGACGTAGCCGTAGTCGTGGCGGACGGGCTGATTGCCGCGCAGCTCGTAGCGCAGATCCGTGAACGTCACGGAGAGAAAGTTGTCATCATCGAGGTGGACGCGATAGCCGAACTCGCCGCGATAGAATGCGCCGCTCTCGTAGGCAGAGCGCACGCTCGCCGCCAGCGCCTCCATGTCGGCGTTGATGAGACCCGCGACAGCAGAATCCTCGAGGCTGAGGACGGGGTAGGCGATGGAGAGATTTGTCGTCGACTCGCGATGCTCGGTGACGGCTGCACTCGTCGTGCCGGAGACCGTAATAACAAGCGCGAGAGCGAGCAGCAAGGCTCTGAATTTCATAGTAATAGCTCCTCCTTTACATACTTGTTAATGATGATAATAAAATTTTGCAGCTTTGTCAAATAAATCGTAGTAATCTCTGCGTTCTTGTAGTATGATAAAAGCGCATTTTTTGAAATAAAACCGCACAGAAAGGTCGTGTTAGAAAGCCCATGGGCGAATCGACAATGAAACGGAAGCTGAAGCACAGACATCTTCAGTTCATCTCTCTCGGCGGCGTCATCGGGAGTGGATACTTCCTCGGAACGGGCTATGTGCTCGAGCAGGCGGGACCTGCTGCCATGATCTCCTATCTCCTCGGGGGTGTCATCGTCCTCGCGGTCATGCTTTGCCTCGCGGAGCTTGCGGTGGAGAAGCCGCTCTCGGGCTCCTTCGTCGTCTATGCGCGCGAGAATATCTCGGCGACATGGGCGTGTGGCGTCGGCTGGTCGTATTGGGTAACATGGGTCTCCTATGTGCCCTCGGAGATGATCGCCGCGGGCATCATCATGAACGGCTTCTTCCCGGAGATCGGAACCATCTGGTGGGCAGTGTTCTTCGGACTCATCGTCACCATTCTCAATCTGTTTCGTGTCGATAAATTCGGTGAGAGCGAGTTCTGGCTCTCTCTCATCAAGGTCACTGCACTTGTCGCGTTCAGCGTGGTCGCACTCCTCATCTGCCTCGGGCTTATCGGTGAGGAAGGCTATATCGGGACACGCATTCTGCTCGGCAGCGGTGGCTTCGCTCCGCACGGCTATTGGAGCATTGCACTCACGATGGTTATCATTCTCGTCAATTTCCAGGGGACAGAGATCATTGGACTTGCGGCGGGGGAGACCGCCGATCCCGCGCGCAGCATCCCAACGGCGGTGCGCAATGTGACGTGGCGCATCATCGCGCTCTACATCGTGCCGATCACCCTCCTCATCTCCATCCTGCCGTGGGATCATGCCTCGCTCAGCGAGAGCGTCTTTGCGGCGGCACTCGCAGAGCACGGATTCTCCCATCTTGCAGCGCTCTTCTCGTTCGTCGTGCTCACAGCGGCGATCTCCTGCTCGAATTCGGGGCTCTACGGCGCGGCACGGACGGTGCACGCACTTGCGACAATGGGCATGGCACCGCGCGTGCTTGAGGGGCTCAGCGCGAAGGGCGTCCCCTCGCGCGCAATCTACGCCTCCATTGTCTTCTGTTGGGGCGTCATTGCAATCTATGCGATGAATCCGCACGCCGAACTCTATACCTATCTGCTCGCACTCTCGGGCTTTTCGGGCGCGGTGGCGTGGATCTCGATCTGCTGGAGTCAGTATCGGCGGCGGCGCAGGCTCGAGGCGGAGGGGCAGGTGGAGCTCCTGCGCTACCGCATGCCGTTTTTTCCGTACGTGACCCTCTTCGGCATCTGGGCGCAGGTCTTCTGCCTCGCCTTCATGATCTTCATGCCGGAGCTGCGCTCCGCACTCTATCTCGGTGTACCCATGCTCGTTGTTCCCATGATTCTCTATAGATTCTTGCGGCGCGGGTAGAGGCGTGTTATAATTGTATTAAAGCATCGCTGCGGATAGGGAGGTAAATTATGTTCGGATTGTTTGGGAATAAGAAAAAGGAAGAGGTCTCGCTCGCAGATCGGATCAAGGCGAAGCCACTTGCCGTGGAGTCGCAGGCGCACGAAGAGGGGACGAAGGCGCGTGTGCCGTTTGCCGGGCTTGGTACAGTGGGCGGCAGTGACATGAAGTCTGCCTATCTCTCGCGCAGCGAACTGACGGCGGAACGACTGCGCGATCTGTACGATGTGCCGGGCGGCCCTGCGATCGTGCTCGGATTTATCTCTGCAGATCTTGAAATGGACGATGTGGCGCGCGCCGTGCAGTCTGCCTCACCGCCCGATGTGAAGTTCCTGCTCATGACGACCTGCGGCGAGCTGACACATACTCCGGGCACGCGCTCCTACTATATGGATGCGGCGGACGGGCGTGCGAAGGTGCTCCTGCAGGTGTTCAGCAAGCGCATGATTGCTCAGTCTTATATGATGACGATCCCCCTGCACAACGAGGATATGAGGCGCGGGGAGGTGACGCTCACACCCGCCGAGCGCGTTGCGAAGATCACGGCAGACGTGCGTGCTGAGCGCATCCCGTTTCCTGTGCGTTTCGATGACACCTTTGCCTTTGTTTACGTCGACGGCGTGAGCGCGTGCGAGTCCTTTGTCCTGCGGGCACTCTACGAGGCGGAGAGCCTGCCCTGCCCGTACGTCGGCGGCAGCGCGGGCGGTGTGCTCGACTTTTCCCATACCTACATCTACAACGGCACACAGGTGCTAGAGAACCATGCTGTTATCCTCGTGGTGAAGCTCGCCGAGGACTACCGCTACTCCGTGTTCAAGACGCAGGCAGCGGAGGAGACGGGGGCGCATTGGACGGTCATTGGCTCGGATGCGACGTTCCGCACCGTGGACACTGTTGCCGATGCCGAGGGACGTCCCGTATTGTTTGCGGATGTGCTGATGGATTATCTGCATGTCTCGAGTGTCTCGGCACTCACAGATGCGCTTGCGGGTTATACATTTGCAACCCACGTCGGCAATCAGTTCTACATCCGCTCTCTGCAGAAGATTGACGAGGCGACGAAGCGCATGCACTTCTTCTGCGACATTACGGCGGGCGAGGAGCTCTATCTGATGCGCCGCGAAAAATTCATCGAGACCCTGCAGGCGGACTATGTGGGATTTTCCAAGGGCAAACCCGCGCCCATCGGAGTCGTGATGAATGACTGCATCCTGCGCCGTCTGACCTTTGCGGACGAAATCGGCCGCGCCGATCTCTTTGACGGATTCCCTGTGGCGGGCTACTCCGCGCTCGGCGAGATTGCAGGCATGCATATCAACGAGGCGCTGACGGCGATCTTCTTTTATCAGCTCTCGGGCGGCGGCTTCTATGACGGCTATATGAACCGCTTCCCATCCGTCTATGCGCTCTGTCAGAAATCCTTCCTCGAGCACGAGGTCAGCCGCCTTGAGATCATTGGGCGCCTCAAGGACAGTATTATAGGTGAATTCAACGAGTACCGCGGCGAGATGGCAGGGATGTCCAAGATGATGGCGCGCGTCGGCGAAAGTGCCGAGAGCGTCTCCGGTCTCATTGACAAGCTGAGTAGCGGGCTCGGCGGTCAGGGCGACATGACGAAGGAGCTACTCGGACGGAATGCTGAGATCACGCCGAAGCTCGAACGTCTCACGGAGAGCACGAAGAAGATCGAGCAGGTCATGAACATGATTACGGAGATCTCCGCGCAGATCAACCTCCTCGCGCTCAATGCAGCGATCGAGGCGGCGCGTGCGGGCGAGATGGGGCGCGGTTTCGCCGTTGTTGCGGGCGAGGTGCGAAAGCTCTCTGAGAACACGCGCGAGCGCCTCGAGGCGTCGGATGAGGCAATCAGCCAGCTCCTGCGCGACGTGCAGGAGATCGACAAGATGCTGGCAACGAATCAGGCATTTGAGGATCAGGTCGAGGATTTCGAGCATGGCTTCGACGGACGCATTGAGGAGCTGAAGAAGAGTCTCGACGGCGGCCTCGGTGCAATCCGCCGCTCGACGGAGTCCATTGATCGTATGGCAAAGCTCGGCGCGCAGCTGACCGAGCGCTACGATGAGCTGGAGACGGTGCTCCGCTCCATTCGCTGAGAAAATTTCACAGCACAGAAAAAGCGCGGCATCATCCGCGCTTTTTCTGTGTCAGAACGATTTCATTAGAATGGATACGATGGTATAGGTGGAGGCGACGTAGAGGATCACGAAGACGAGTTTGCGAAAGAGCGCGGTGGGCATAAAGCGCATGCTCTCGCGTCCCACGATGATGCCGAGGGCGAGCGCGGGCAGGAGGTAGA
The DNA here is from genome assembly GCF_000286455.1 of Selenomonas sp. FOBRC6. Lineage (GTDB taxonomy): Bacteria > Bacillota > Negativicutes > Selenomonadales > Selenomonadaceae > Centipeda. The sequence goes on along the minus strand of NZ_ALKG01000010.1, from coordinate 21,344 downwards.
TGAACTCGTTGAATGCCGCCGTGAGCGGAAAACCGCCGATGAGATAGCTGACGAGGGAGGTCGCGTTGCCGAGGAAGAAATAGACGAAGCAGGTTGCACGGAAGACATTGGGCGGCATGGAGGTGTAGGCAAGGTAGATCAGGAAGGGCAGGCCGCCCATACCCGTCGTGATCGCCGTGAAGCCCGAGAGCATTCCCGTGATGATGGTATTGCGGCGACACTCGGGGATACGGCGGTGCGAGATCTGCATGAGGAGCAGGCTCAGGAGCACGACGATGTTGATGAAGACCTTCAATGCATCATTCGAGATGTAGGTGAAGAAAAAGAATCCAATGGGCTGCCCCGCGAGCATGCCGAGGTACATCCAGCGGATGAGTGGGAGATTTGCCTGCTTTCGCATGAGGAAGCCCTGCACGGCGTTGCCGCTGCACGCGAGCAGCAGCATGATCGGAACGGTCAGTTTTGGCTCGTAGAAGAACATGAGGAGGGGCGCGGCGATGATGACGAGGCCGAAGCCCGTGATGGATTGGATGAACGCCGCGAAGAAGATCGCAAGCGTTGGCTCCATGTGCGCGGCGACACCGGCAAGATAGTGCTCCAACGATATCCCTCCTTCATAAAAATTATGTTCCATTGTCATTGTACCACGAACAAATAGGGAATGCACGAGGTATGCCGTCGTATTCAGGTGGATAGAGAATGTAGGAAAAAAGTCCGTGTTTTTGTGATCGAAAATATGAATAATGATTGACGCATTCATCCCGTTTCATGTATAATGAATCAAAACTATTAAAAGAAAATATTTCACGGTTTTGTTGTGAAATTTGTTGTCGATACTGGGAGGAGCAGGAGTATAGTGGAGAGATATTGCCCGCAGGAGATTGAGGCGAAATGGCAGAAGATCTGGGAGAACGAGCACAGCTGCCATACGGAGATGGATGACACAAAGCCGAAATACTACGTGCTTGAGATGTTCCCCTATCCGTCAGGAAAGCTCCACATGGGTCATGTCCGCAACTACTCGATTGGAGACGTGGTCGCGCGTTTTCGGACGATGGAGGGCTACAACGTCCTGCACCCGATGGGATTCGATTCCTTTGGTATGCCCGCAGAGAATGCGGCGATCCAGAACAAGGTGCATCCCGCGCAGTGGACGTATGCGAACATTGAGAACATGGAGCGCCAGCAGCGCGCACTAGGGCTTGCGTACGACTGGTCGCGCGAGGTCATCACCTGCCGCGAGGACTACTACCGCTGGACGCAGTGGCTCTTCGAGCTCTTCTACAAGAAGGGGCTTGCGTACAAGAAAGCGGCGTCTGTCAACTGGTGCGACACCTGCGGCACCGTGCTTGCAAACGAGCAGGTGGAGGACGGCAAATGCTGGCGCTGCAAGTCCGAGGTGCACAAGAAGAATCTCGCACAGTGGTTCTTTAAGATTACGGACTACGCCGACGAGCTTCTCGCTGACCTCGATAAACTGCCGGGCTGGCCCGAGCGCGTCAAGACGATGCAGGAGAACTGGATCGGGCGCAGCGAGGGGCTCGAGTTCCGTCTGCCCGCACCCACACTCGAGACGGAGATCCCCGTCTACACGACGCGCCCCGATACTGTGTTCGGCATCACCTTCCTCGCGCTTGCGCCAGAGCATCCGCTTGTCGAGCAGATCTGCGCGATCAGCGACAAGGCGGACGAGATCCGCGCGTTCTGCACGCGCGTGAAGAAGCAGTCCAATATCGAGCGTGCATCAAGCGAGTCGGAGAAGGAAGGAATTTTCACAGGTCTGTACTGCACGAACCCGTTCAACGGGGAGCAGGTCGAGATCTGGATCACGAACTACGTCCTCTTCGAGTACGGCACGGGCGCGGTCATGGCGGTGCCGTCCGAGGATCAGCGCGACTGGATGTTTGCGACGAAGTACGGCATCCGCAAGATCCTCACGATCCGCCCGCCCGAGGGCGAGCTGCGCCTTGAAGATATGACGGCAGCCTACGTCGAGAAGGAAGGCTTCCTGATCAACTCCGGCAAGTTCACGGGCATGGAGATGCATGAGGCGATGGGGGCGATCATCGACGAGGCGGAGGCACAGGGCTTCGGCAAGCGCCGCGTCAACTACCGTCTGCGCGACTGGCTCATCTCGCGCCAGCGCTACTGGGGCGCACCCATTCCGATCATCAACTGCGAGGCATGCGGCGAGGTGCTCGTTCCCGAGGAGGCGCTGCCCGTGCGCCTGCCCGAGGATGTGTCGTTCGAGCAGGGCACGGTGTCGCCGCTCTCATCGAGCGAGCACTTCCTCCACTGCAAATGCCCGAAGTGCGGCGGCAACGCGACGCGCGAGACGGACACGATGGACACCTTCATCTGCTCCTCGTGGTACTACTACCGCTACGCCGACCCGCACAATACGGAGCGTCCCTTTGATCGGGACAAGGTCAACTACTGGGCACCCGTCGATCAGTACATCGGCGGCATTGAGCATGCGATTCTGCATCTCCTCTATGCACGCTTCTTCACGAAGGTGCTGCGCGATGCAGGGATGCTCGACTTCGACGAGCCATTCACGAACCTCCTCACGCAGGGTATGGTCATCAAGGACGGCGCAAAGATGTCGAAGTCGCTCGGCAACGTCGTCTCGCCCGAGGAGATCATCGAGAAGTACGGTGCGGACACCGCGCGTCTCTTTATCCTCTTTGCCGCGCCCGTGGAACGCGATCTGGACTGGAGCGATCAGGGCGTCGAGGGCGCATTCCGCTTCCTGAACCGCGTCTGGCGCATCCTCCTGCAGTTCGAGGAGGCGATCAAGGGCGCGCCGGCGTCCTATGATACGGCGATCCTTACACCGGAGGAAGCGGAGCTGCGCCGCGTCCTGCACACGACCATCAAGAAGGTCACGGAGGATGTGCGCGACCGCTTCATGTTCAACACGGCGATCTCCTCCATCATGGAGCTTGTCAATGCGTTCTACGCATTTCAGGACAAGGAGCTCAACCCCGCACTTGCACGCGAGACGGGGAGCGCGCTCCTGCGCATGCTCGCGCCGTTTGCGCCGCATATCACGGAGGAACTCTGGGCACGCCTCTTTACGGGCAGTGTGCACGCTCAGAAATGGCCTGCCTACGATGAATCTGTACTCACGCAGGACGAGATCGAGGTGGTTCTGCAGATCAACGGCAAGGTGCGTGACCGCGTGAAGATTGCCACCGATCTGGATAAGTCGGCGATGGAGCGCATCGTCACAGAGCTGCCGCGCGCGAAGGAACTCACGGCGGGCAAGGAGATCGTAAAGGTCATCTGCGTGCCCGGCAAGTTGGTCAATATTGTTGTCAAGGGATAAATAGGTATAACACCTCAGTTCAAGGAAGAAAAAGGGAGAGATCAATCATCATGTTAAAAGCGTTTGCTGTTCGGAGCCTCTTGCCGGAAATGCTCATTGGGCGTACGGTCTACGAAGGCGAGACGGAAGTCGTTCTGGTTGAGGGCGGTACAATTCTGGATCGCGCGACGATCAACCTGCTCAAGGAGAAGGGGATCGCATCCGTCTATGTCGATGAAGACAGTATCCTCGCGGCCGTGCAGAAGGAAAAAGCGGCGAAGGCAGAGCCTTCTGAGGAGACTGTGACCCCCGAGCGGGACGCAAAGCTCGACGATAAATACGCCGAGGACTACCGCTATGTATACGGCGAGATGGAAAAGCTTTTCCAGGAGGCTGCCGTTACGGGGCGGCTTAACATGGATATCCTGCAGCCTGTCATGGCGAGCGGACGCCTGCGCGACCTTTACAAGGAGGGTGCAACGGCGGTCTCCATGATCTACACAATGAATCAGGATGGGGATTACAACATCCACCACTGCGTCCATCTCGCGATTCTCAGCGGACTGATGGCAAAGTGGATGGGGCTTGTGGGCATGGATCGTCAGAACCTTGTGCTCGCGGGGCTCTTCCTCGACATCGGCAAGCAGTTCATCGAGAAGGATCTGCTCGAGAAGAAGGGGCGTCTCACGGAGGAGGAGTTCGACATCCTCAAGAACCACGTGGTTGACAGCTTCAAGCTTCTCGAGGGCAGCGATCTCTCCGGCCGCACGGATCTCATGAACGGTGTTATCCAGCATCACGAGCGCAATGACGGCTCCGGCTATCCGTCCGGACTCGAGGCGGATCAGATCTCAACGTTCGGCAAGGTGCTCGCCGTGCTCGACAGCTATGACGCGATGGCGTCCAGCCGCACCTATGCGGAGAAGCGCTCGCCGTTCGAGGTGTTCAAGATCCTCTATGCCGACGTGCTGGATGGGAAACTCGACTCCGAGTACGCTGTGCTCTTTATGCGCAAGCTCAACGCCGCGCTTAACGGCTGCTGGCTGCGCCTCTCGGACGGCACGGCAGGGCGCATTGTCTACATCGATGAGTCGCGTGTTACGGCAATGCCCGTTGTGCAGCTCACGGACGGCGGCTTCATCGACCTCAATACGGTGAAGGATCTCACCGTTGTCGAGATCATGACGGCAGCAGAGGTCAGCAAACTCTAATGCATCAATCAGGAAGCACCCTGCGGGGTGCTTTTTCATTCGCCGCTATTTCCATCGCACGATGAATGCGCTATAATACAGAAATGACTTTTCGAGAACAGCAGGGAGGGCAGCATATGGCGATGGTTCCAAAGCTCAATACGACAATATTCGAGGGGGAGATTCCGTTCAAGGTCGCCGCACCGTTCGAGCCGATGGGGGATCAGCCGCAGGCAATCGCCGATATTGCGGGCGGCATCGAGAATGGAATGGCAGCGCAGGTGCTGCTCGGTGCGACGGGCACGGGCAAGACCTACACGATGGCAAAGGTCATCGAGCAGGTGCAGCGGCCAACCCTCGTCATTGCACACAACAAGACGCTCGCAGCGCAGCTGGCGAGCGAGTTCAAGTCCTTCTTTCCCGACAATTACGTCGGCTATTTTGTCAGCTACTACGACTACTACCAGCCCGAGGCGTACATTGCGCAGACGGACACCTATATCGAGAAGGATGCGTCGATCAACGACGAGATCGACGAACTGCGCCACTCCGCAACCTGCTCGCTCTTCGAACGGCGCGATGTCATCATCGTCGCGAGTGTGTCCTGCATCTACGGACTCGGCTCGCCGGAGAGCTATCATGAGATGGTGCTCTCCGTGCACAAGGGACAGACCATCCCGCGCGAGGCGATCCTGCAAAAGCTCGTCTCCATCCGCTACGAGCGCAACGACATCGCATTCGAGCGCGGGCGCTTCCGCGTGCGCGGCGATGTGGTCGAGATCTTCCCTGCGGGCTACAACAACCGCGGCGTGCGCATTGAGATGTTCGGCGACGAGGTGGAGCGCATCATCGAGTTCGATGTCATGACGGGCGATGTTTACGGCGAGCGGCTTCATTCGATGGTCTTTCCCGCGTCTCACTACGTCACGGACGATGAGGATATGAAGATTGCAATGGCGGACATCCGCACGGAGCTTGCACAGCGTCTGGATGAGCTGAAGGGCGCGGGCAAACTTCTCGAAGCGCAGCGGCTTGAACAGCGCACGAACTATGACCTTGAGATGATCGAGGAGATGGGGTACTGTTCCGGCATCGAGAACTACTCGCGCCATCTGACGCATAGGAAAGCAGGGGATACGCCGTATACACTGCTCGACTACTTCCCCGAGGACTTCCTCATCATGATCGACGAGTCGCACGTTACCCTGCCGCAGATTCACGCGATGTACGGCGGCGACCGCAGCCGCAAGATCTCGCTCGTGGACAATGGTTTCCGCCTGCCGTCCGCATTTGACAACCGCCCGCTGACATTCGAGGAATTCGCCGCGCGCGTGAACCAGATCGTCTACGTCTCGGCGACCCCCGGCAAATACGAAATGCAGCAGGCGCAGCAGGTCGCGCAGCAGATCATCCGCCCGACGGGGTTGCTCGATCCCGTGGTCGAGGTGCGTCCGCTCGACGGGCAGATCGACGATCTCCTCTCGGAGATTCGCCTGCGCATTGAGCGCAACGAGCGCGTCCTCGTCACAACGCTCACGAAGCGCATGGCGGAGAACCTCACCGAGTATTTGCGCGAGGCGGGCGTCAAGGTGCGCTACCTCCATTCGGACATTGCAACCATCGAGCGCGCGGAGATCATCCACGACCTGCGCGCGGGCGAGTTCGACGTGCTCGTCGGCATCAACCTCCTGCGCGAGGGACTGGATATGCCAGAGGTTTCGCTCATCGCCATCCTCGACGCTGACAAGGAGGGCTTCCTGCGCTCCGATACCGCACTTATTCAGACCATCGGTCGCGCCGCACGCAACGCGGGCGGACACGTCATTATGTACGGCGATGTCGTCACGGGCTCCATGCAGCGTGCAATCGACGAGACGGAGCGCCGCCGCACGATACAGAACGAATACAACGAGGCACACGGCATCACGCCGAAGACGATCGAGAAGCCCATCGTGCCGCTGATCGAGATGACCCTTGTCGCCGCCGAGGAGAAAGCGCCGTATGGCAAAAAGGATGCAAAGGGCAAGAAGAAACTCGGCAAAAAGGAGCGCGAGAACCTCGTCAAAAGCCTCCTGCGCGAGATGCAGCAGGCGTCACGTGCCCTCGAATTCGAGCGCGCGGCAGAACTGCGCGATATGATTGTGGAACTTGAGGGCGAACTGCCGAAGAAGAAAAAATAGGAAACATAGGGGAAAATGAACGAAAGTATCAAAATCGAAGGGGCACGCGCCCATAATCTGAAGAATATCAACGTGGAGATTCCGCGCGATAAGCTGGTCGTGGTAACGGGGCTGTCCGGCTCGGGCAAGTCCTCGCTCGCCTTTGACACGATCTACGCCGAGGGGCAGCGCCGCTATGTCGAGTCGCTGTCGGCGTACGCGCGGCAGTTCCTCGGGCAGATGGACAAGCCCGACGTGGACAACATCGAGGGGCTGTCGCCCGCAATCTCCATCGACCAGAAGACGACGAGCCACAACCCACGCTCGACGGTGGGCACGGTGACGGAGGTCTACGACTATCTGCGCCTCCTCTACGCGCGTGCGGGTCGTCCGCACTGTCCGAGCTGCGGCAAGCCCATCGCGCAGCAGAGCGTCGATCAGATGGTCGATGCCATCATGACGCAGCCCGAGGGAACGAAGCTGCTCATCATGGCGCAGCTTGTGCGCGGGAAAAAGGGCGAGCACCGCAAGATTCTCGACCAGATCCGCCGCGATGGCTATGTGCGCGTGCGCATCGACGGGGAACTGCGTGACCTCGGTGAGGAGATTGCTCTCGAGAAGCAGAAGAAGCATACGATAGAGATCGTTGTAGATCGCCTCGTTGTGCGCGCAGGCATGGAGAGCCGCCTTACGGACTCTCTCGAGACGGCACTGCGCGCGGGCGGCGGCGTGGTCTACGTGCAGGTGGTGGACGGGGAGCTGCTCATGTTCAGCGAAAATTTTGCCTGTGTGGACTGCGGCATCTCGCTCCCCGAGATTGCGCCGCGTATGTTTTCATTTAACAGCCCGTTCGGCGCGTGTCCCGTCTGTACGGGACTTGGCAGTCACAAGGAGTTTGACCCCGATCTCGTCGTGCCCGACCCGACGCTCAGCGTGGCGGACGGTGTCTTTGCGCCGCTCTCGAAGAATCCAAACTCCTACGGCATGCGCGCAATCACGGCACTCCTCCGTGCACATGACTATGACGAGCACACGCAGTGGAACCGCATGGACAAGAAGACGCAGCAGATGCTCCTCCACGGCTCGGAGGAGTATGTCTCCTTCCAATATACGAATATGTTTGGCGAGGAAAAGGAGTACAACGTGCCCTATGAGGGCGTGCTGCCCGCACTTGCGCGCCGTTATCGCGAGACGGACTCCGAGGAGATGCGCGAGAGCTACGAGGACTATATGACGGACACGCCCTGTACGGCGTGTCACGGGGCGCGTCTCAAACCCGAGACACTTGCCGTCACCGTCGGCGGCAAGAACATTGCCGAGCTGACGGCGCTCACGATCCGAGAGGCGGACGCATTCCTCGCCGAGGCGGAGAAGGACTTCTCCCCGCGTGAGGCAAAGATCGCCGTGGAGATATTGAAAGAGATTCACGCACGTCTGAACTTCCTCCTCGATGTGGGACTTGACTATCTCACGCTTTCACGTGCGGCGGGGACACTCTCAGGAGGCGAGGCGCAGCGCATCCGACTCGCGACGCAGATCGGCTCGGGGCTGATGGGTGTACTCTACATCCTAGACGAGCCGAGCATTGGTCTGCACCAGCGCGACAACAACCGCCTGCTCGCAACCCTGCGCCATCTGCGCGACCTTGGCAATACGCTGATCGTCGTGGAACATGACGAGGACACGATGTATGCCGCCGACCACATCATAGACATCGGACCCGGCGCGGGTGAGCACGGCGGCGAGGTGGTCGCCGAGGGGACGGCAGAGGAGATTATGAAAAACCCCGCCTCCATCACGGGGCAGTACCTCGCACGCAGGAAGTTCATCCCCGTGCCCGACGAGCGGCGCAAGGGAAATGGAAACGCGCTCGAGATTGTGGGCGCGGCGGAGAACAATCTCAAGAACATCAATGTGAAATTCCCGCTCGGGACGCTGACCCTCGTCACGGGCGTCTCCGGCTCGGGGAAATCCACACTCGTCAACGAGATTCTCTATCGCGGCGTCGCTTCGCGGCTCTACCGCGCAAAGGGGAAGCCCGGCAAGCACAAGAAGATCAAGGGGCTTGAGCACATCGACAAGGTTATCAACATCGACCAGCAGCCGATCGGGCGCACGCCGCGCTCGAATCCCGCGACCTATACGGGCGTGTTCGACGCGATTCGCGACCTCTTTAGTCAGGTCTCGGAGTCGCGCATGCGCGGCTACAAGGCGGGACGGTTCAGCTTCAACGTGAAGGGCGGACGCTGTGAGGCGTGCCGCGGGGACGGCATCCTTAAGATCGAGATGCAGTTCCTCCCCGACGTCTACGTCCCCTGCGAGGTGTGCAAGGGAGCGCGCTACAACCGCGAGACGCTCGAGGTGCACTACAAGGGCAAGACCATCGCCGAGGTGCTCGACATGACGATTGAGGAGGCGGTGACGTTCTTCCAGAATGTGCCGCGCATCGCGCGCAAGCTCGAGATCATCCGCGACGTGGGACTCGGCTACATCCGTCTCGGACAGCCCGCGACCACGCTCTCGGGCGGCGAGGCGCAGCGCGTTAAGCTCGCAACGGAGCTGTCGAAGCGCAGCACGGGCAAGACGCTCTACATCCTCGACGAGCCGACGACGGGACTGCACGCAGCGGACATCCACAAGCTGCTCGTTATTCTCCAACGCCTCGTGGACGGCGGCGATACGGTCGTTGTCATCGAGCATAACCTCGACGTGATTAAGGCGGCGGACTATGTGATCGACCTCGGCCCCGAGGGCGGCGTGCGCGGCGGGACGATTGTCGCGCAGGGAACGCCCGAGCAGATCGTTGAAGTGCCTGAGTCTTATACAGGACAATTTTTGAAGCCGCTGCTTGAAGAGAAATATGGACTGACCAATTGAAGTGTTCGCGTGGGACACACGCGTTGGTAAAACTTATGAACTGAAAAAGAAGGTAATGTAATGCTGATTTTAGGGCAGATGATCGTATTCTTTCTGATGATCTTTGCGGGGGCGCTCGCGCGCCGTTACAACATCATCATTCCAAACAATCAGGAGCAGTTTTCCTCCCTGATTGTCAACATTGCGTGTCCGTCGCTCATCATCTCGGCAGCGATGCGCGCGGAGGAGCACATGGGGCTCGCGCAGGTCATCGAGACCTATACCGCCTATGCGGCGCTGCTTGCAATGATGTGCATCGTTGGCTTCCTGCTGCCGCTCCTGCTGCGCTTTCGCGGGCGTCTGCGCGGCGCGGTGAACCTCTCGTTCTGGTTCAACAACTCGCTCTTTATGGGGCTGCCGCTCGTGCAGGGGGTGTACGGCGATCAGGCAGTCGTCTACATGACGCTCTTTTTCATTCCCGTCAATTTGCTCTTCTTCGTCTACGGCGTCTCCTCCATCAGCATCCACAAGCGGCGTGGCTTCGAGATGTTCCGCATGCTCCTGAATCCCGGCATCATCGCCTCACTCATTGCGTGCGTGATCTACTTCGGTGAGATTCCGACGAATCCGCTGCTCTCGCAGGCTTTCGCAATGATCGGGGCGATGACCGCACCTCTGGCGATGATGATGATCGGCGCCTCGCTCAAGGACATCCATATGCGCCATATGCTGACGGATCGCAAGCTCCTGCTCTATACATTCTTGAAAGCAGTCGTCCTGCCGATTCCGATTCTCTTTGCAATGAAGGCCTTTGTCACGAATCCCTACATCCTCGGGTGCAGCCTCGTCATCGTCGCCGCACCGACGGGCGGCATGGTTGCAATGGTCGCGCTCCTCTACAACAAGGTCGCCTATCCGCTGATGACGGAGATTATCGCGCTCTCGACGCTGATCTCCGTGGCGACGATTCCGTTTGTATCCATGATCACGGGGCTGTGATTTGCCCCAAAGGAGGCATATTTGCTCAGCGCGTTGACAATTTTCATGCTCGTCGTGCTCGCCTGTCTTGGACTGTCTGTCTTCTTCCTGCGCTATCTCGCTGAGGGTAAAATGCTCCTGACGGCGCGCATCGGGATTGCTGTTTTTGAAATTGCGGCGGTCGGCGGACTGTTCTTTCTCTTCAGTACACATCGCACGGACAGTTGGGCGGGACTTCTGACGCTGCCAATCATCCTCTTTCTCGTCGGTCAGCTGATTGTCCTAGCCTTTGTCGTGCTTGCCGTCCTCCTGCGTTTCATCTGGCGCAGAATACGCGGCGTTCCATATTCTGCGGAGCGGCGGCGCGTGCTGAAAAATGCAGCGCTCTATCCTGCAGCGGGCTTTCTCCTCAGCAGCTATGGTGCATTCGTCGAGCGAAAGAGCATGGTGCGGCGCGACTATGTGATTCCCATCAAAAATCTTCCGTCCGAGGCGGACGGCATGGTAATCGCGCAGATCAGCGACGTGCATCTCGGGACGTACTTCTCCGTGGAGGAGTTCGACGCGCTGCTTGTGGAGGTTGCGCGCGGCGGTGCCGATCTCCTCGCCGTGACGGGGGATGTCTTCGACGACGAGCCGCTGAACGAGGCGGCGGCACAGGTGCTTACCGCACACGCTGGTGAATGGCGCGACGGCATCTGGTACTGCATCGGCAACCACGAATACTATCGGAATGCACGTCCGCTCGTCGACCGTATGCAGCACGAGGGACGCGTGCACGTCGTGCGGAACAGTGCGGCGCAGGTTGCGGGGCGCGGCGCGCTCTGGATTGCGGGCACGGATTATCCGTTTGCGCGCGGCGAGGCGTTCTATCCCGAGAAAGAGGCGTACTTTGCGGCGGCGATGCAGAATGTGCCGGCGGACGCGGTGACGGTACTGCTCGCCCATCACCCCGAGTTCATCGACGATGCGGCGACGCATGGCGGCGTGCCGCTGACGCTGACGGGGCACACGCACGGGAGTCAGTTCGGCATCCTCGGTCAGCCGCTGTTTCCCGTGTTCAAGTACACGCGCGGCATGGTGCGCATTGGTGAGAATTACGGCTACGTCCATACAGGCAATGGGAGCTGGTTTCCGTTGCGGATCGGCTGTCCGCCGGAGATTGCATATTTTAGATTGGAGAGAGTAGAACGATGAGCTGGATGGATGACTACACGGCGATTCGCGAGGACATTCACACAGGGTATATCTATGAGGCGATTGAGGCGATCCTCTATCTGCGCGCGCACGAGGAGATCCCCGCAGACGAACAGTGGCGTTTCTCCGAGATGATGGGCGCGTGCTGCAGCGCGCTTGCCGATACGGAGGGCGCGATTGCCGCGTATTTCGAGGCAGCGACGGAGGACAAATATCTGCGCAGCCAGCGCTCGCATTTCTCCAACTATCTCTATCTCTGTCATGCCGTCCCGAATCTGAGGCCGAAGGAGCTCAAGGCGCAGTTTGATATGTACGCGACACTCTACCGCCATGAAGAGCCGCTGCTGCCACGTGCAGATGTACGCCATGAGCGGCTTCGGATCGGCTTTCTCGCGCAGCATTTCCTCAGCTCGTCCTCGTCACTCTTCTATGAGGGGCTTCTGCGCGGGCTGACGGAGCAGTACGATGTCTACGCATATGCGCTTGACGATCGTGCGGATGGATTTACGGAGAGCCTGCGCGGCGCGCTGAACTACCATGCACTCGCGAATCTCTCCATCGAGGAGCAGGCGGAGCGCATCCGTGCGGACGAGATCGACGTACTCGTTGACCTCGGCGGACATACGGATGGTGGCATGACCCTCATGGTGCTCGCGCACCGTCCCGCACCCGTACAGCTCTCGGGCATCGGCTGGTTCGCGACGACGGGCGTTCCCTTTGTGGACGGCTTTTTGACGGACGATGTGCTGTCTCCTGCGGGCACGGAGGAGTTTTACAGTGAGGAGCTGCTGCGTCTGCCGTATGCGTTCCATTTCACGCCCGACGCGGCGATGCGGACGAGCACGGTGGCGGAGCGTCCCGCCGATGCACCTGTGACCTTCGGCGTGTTTCAGAACTTTATGAAGATCAACGAGGAGTGCCTCAAGGTCTGGGGACGGATTCTGAAAAAGCTGCCGCAGGCGCAGCTGATCCTGCAGGATGCCGCTGTGGACAGCCCTCTGCGCGTGACGACGATTCTGGAGATGATCGAGGGGCTGAAACTGCCCGCGAAGCGCATCTTTGTGCGGACGGGAAAACGGGACTACCTTGGGGACTATGGGGATATCGACATCGCGCTCGACACCTTCCCCTATACGGGCGGTGCATCGACGGCAACGACGCTCTATATGGGCGTACCCATTGTGAGCCTGCGCGGGGAGACGCACCACGCATCACGTCTCGGCGCAGCGATGCTCACGGCGGCGGGAAAGTCGGCATGGATTGCGGAGGATGCCCGCGCCTATGAGAATCTTGCCGTACGAATGGCGGAGGATATTGCTGCCGTGCGTGCAAGTCGCGCAACACTGCGTGCAGAGGTGGAGAAGTCCGCATTCATGGATGGAGCAGCCTACCTCAGCGCAGTTACGGACGCGATCGAATGCATCTGGGCAGAGCGCGGAGACTTTGCACGGTGAGGACGGAGCTGCTTGAACTCCTTGCACCGAGTGCGGAACGCCTTCGCATTCTTGTCGTTGACGGCTCGGAGTACCTTGCGCGGCTGCGGGAGATGTACCCGAATGCGGAGATTCATGCCGTCACGCCTTACCGCGAGATCGCGGCAGATGCGCGTGTCACAGCGCTCGATGTGCACACATATGTCCTCGATTGGCGGCGTGATGCGCTGCCGTTTGCGGAGGAGACGTTTGACCGTATCATTTCGGCGTTTGCGATTGAGTGCGCCTATGAGCCGTATGATGCGCTCATGGCTCTGAACCGTGCGCTCAAAGAAACGGGAACGCTCTACACCTGCTATACAAACATCCGCTATCATCGCGTGCTTGCGGCTCTGCGTGACGGCGAGTTCCGCGTGCGCGGCGACCGTCACCTGTACGCAAAGCCCGAGATTGTGCGTCTGCTGAACGACACGCTCTACAAGGAAATCCACTTCTTTACGGGGGAGCGCGACGACGATCCGTCGGCGGGGGAGGCATGGGCAGAGGAGGGCTTTGCAAACTTCAGCGACGACCTCATAACGCGCACTTGGCTCATACAGGCATCGCGCAGTACGGCGGCAGCAGCAAACCTCAAGCTGTTCTTTTCACAGGAGACGCGGTGCATGATGGCACGTCTCCTGCACCGCATCGAGTACGATATTGCGGCAGAGCATGCTGTGACGGAGCTGCGCGAACTCTGTATGCGCGAGGGAATCTTTTACGACTATCTTTCGGATTTCATTGCAGAGGTCTGTGTGCATGAAGAACGTGTACGGTCACTGCTCACAGGAGTGCTTGCTGACATATAAAAAGTAAACCATAACTAAATATTTAGTTGACGGAATAAAAAACCTGCCTTATAATAGATGACATAAACATAATCTATGACAAGGCAGGTATTTTTTTATGCGCGTAAATCGTGTCAACGAACTGACGAAGAAGATCATCGCGGGGTATCGTGTCAGCCGTGCAGACGACCGCTCCATCTTTATGGATACGCCGGTTGAGGAGCTCGGCGAGGGAGCATACCGCCTCCAAAAGCATTTTTGCGGGAACCACATCGACCTGTGTACGATTGTCAACGGACGCAGCGGGCGATGCGGCGAGGACTGCAAGTACTGTGCACAGGCAGGGCGACATAAGACGGGCGTTGACACTTATGGCTTTATGGCACAGACGGATCTGATTGCGCATGCAAAGGCGAATCAGGACGCGGGTGCGAACCGTTTCTCCATCGTCACATCGGGCGGTGCGCTCTCGGGCACGGAGTTTGAGCAGGCGCTTGAGGCGTACAAGGAGATGCGCCGAACGCTTTCCATCGATCTCTGTGCTTCGCACGGGCTCCTCACGCGCAGTCAGTTCCGCCGCCTGCGAGAGGTTGGCGTGACAAGCTATCATCACAACATCGAGACCTCGGAGCGGTACTTCCCCGAGATCTGTACGACGCACAGCTATGCTGACCGCATCCGCACGATCAAGATGGCGCAGGCAGAGGGGCTCTGTGTCTGCTCGGGCGGCATCATCGGCATGGGGGAGACGTGGGAGGATCGCTTCGACATGGCGTTCGCCCTGCAGGAACTTGGCATCGAGTCCATCCCGCTCAACTCGCTGATGGCGATTCCGGGGACGCCGCTCGAACACCTCGCGCCGCTCTCGGGCGAGGATATCCTCAGAACAATTGCGATTTTCCGCTTCATCAATCCAACGGCGAACATCCGCCTTGGCGCAGGGCGCAAGCTCCTTCCCGAGAACGGAGCGACGGCGTTTCGCGCGGGTGCGTCCGCATCCATCACGGGCAATATGCTCACGACATCGGGGACAACCATCGCCGAGGATATGGAGCTCATCCGAGAGATGGGGTTCACCAACCGTGATGAGGATTGCCGGGTGTCATCGGGTGCGTGCGGCGCACGTTGATATTGATTCCTACAATATTTATATAAGGAAACGCTGATTAATTGAGCACCCATTTGAGGGCTGCATCTATCAGCGTTTCCTTTATTTTTTGAACACTTTAGCCAAATTGTTTGGTAATGAACTTTAGACGCAATCTGATTCTTGTCCCCTTTCTTAGCCGTGGATATACTTGCAGCAGAACGAAAAATTATGTGCATCCATATCAAAATGGGGGATTTATCATGTTTGCAAAGGCGAATGCGTTTTTATCGGGGTGGCGAATGACATGGATTGCCGGTGTTTTCTTGGGGGGCTCCTTTTTCCTCCCCATGATTGGCTATCCTTGGGCGGAGAATTTGGCATGGGTGACGGTTGTTGTCTGCGGGCTTCCACTCCTGTACCTGTCCGCAATCCGACTGATTAGGAATAAAGGAATCTGCAAGATTTCTTCGGCACTTTTAATTTCCATGGCAATGATAGCAGCTCTCCTCATCGGAGATTTGTTCGCCGCCGGAGAAGTTGCCTTCATTATGGCGATTGGTGCATTGTTGGAGGATATGACGACCAACCGCGCCAAGCAAGGTCTCAAAAAATTGATTGCTCTGGAGCCGGAAACCGGGCGACGCATCAAAAACAATCAAGAAAATATAGTTCGTGTCACGGAGATCCAAAAAGGCGACATTTTACGCATCGTTCCGGGCGAAACGATTCCCGTAGACGGCGTTATCCGGGCAGGAGAGACTTCCGTAGACCAGTCGGTCATGACCGGCGAAAGCCTCCCCGTGGACAAGGCAGTAGGCGACACCGTGTTCAGCGGTACGATAAATCAATTTGGTGCGATTCACATTCAGACAACAAAGATCGGTGAGGACAGTTCGCTCCAAAAATTGATTCGCATGGTCGCCGATGCTGAGGAAAAACAAGCACCCACACAAAGAATTGCAGACAAAGCGGCAAGCTGGCTCGTCCCTGTAGCACTCATGATCGCAATCGGCACATACTTCTTCACAGGAGACATTGTGCGAGCCGTCACCGTTTTGGTAGTGTTCTGTCCGTGCGCTCTGGTATTGGCGACTCCGACTGCGATCACAGCCGCCATCGGGCAAGCCACAAAACACGGTGTGATCATCAAATCCGGGGAAGCATTGGAAAAAATGGGAAAGGTGAATACCATTGCATTCGACAAAACGGGAACACTAACCTACGGGCGTTTGGAGATTAGCGATGTACTTCCCATGGCAGATCTCACATCCGAGGAGCTCTTGGCAATCGCGGCTTCGGCAGAAAGGCGCAGTGAACACCCGCTTGGCAAAGCCATCGCTGAGAACGGCAAAGCGAAGGGAATGCCGTTGTACGATGTATCAGACTTTAGCATGATTGTGGGGAAAGGCGTCGTCGCAACGATCAAGGACATGAAATATGTTCTCGGAAATGAGAAACTGCTTCGTGAAGCCGGAATCACCATCACCGGCCAAGTCGAACAGGTTCTTGAGAAGGTCAGGACAGAGGGCAAGGCTGCCGTTATCGTGGCAAATACAGCCAATGTCATTGGCATCATCACACTTTCGGATGTACTGCGCCCGGATGCTGCTGATATGGTGCAGACACTTGCCGGGCTGAACACCGAGGTTGTGCTTTTAAGCGGCGACAATCAAAAAGCGGCAGCATATTTTGCGGAGCAGATAGGAATCAAGAAAATCGCAGCAGACCTTTTGCCGGAAGACAAAGTAAAGAACATTGTCACGTTGAAGCGGCATAACGCTGTCTGCATGATTGGCGACGGGGTCAACGACGCTCCGGCGTTGAAAACAGCCGATGTTGGGGTAGCGATGGGCGTCATTGGCAGCGATATTGCGATTGAGGCTGCAGATGTGGCACTTATGACCGACGATATTTCCAAAATCCCCTATCTGAAATGGCTCTCCAATGCCACCGTGCGTACCATCAAGAGCGCAATTCTCCTTTCTATGACGATAAATTTTGTCGCGATCCTTCTTTCTGTGCAGGGCGTTCTTACCCCTACCACGGGTGCTCTGGTGCATAATGCGGGCTCTTGTTTTGTCGTGCTGCTGGCAGCCCTTCTCTATGACAGGAAGTATCGTGGTGGCCAACCTGTAATGACAAGTTGAGAAATCGCAGATAAACTCAGCACCGCCGTCTTGGCAAGATCTTTTCGCATCAATAAGGGGCTGTTGCACGAAGTTTTCAGACATCGTGCAGCAGCCCCTTGCTTCTTTTTATCAGCGATTCCTATAGATACTCCTCGAATTGTTCCATATCCAAAATCCGTATGGTGCGCCCCGTCGCCTCAATGATGCCCTCGCGCTGCATCGCGCTCAGCTCGCGCGAGAGGGAAGGGCGGCTGACAGCGAGATAGGCGGCAATGAACTCACGACTTACCTTAAGTGCAATCTGCCCTTTTTCGTCAATATGAGGGAAGAGGTAGCGGACAATCTTCTCACGCAGCGTGCCGCTCGCGAGAATTTTCAGCTTTGTGTGCATTGCATACGCCTTGCCCGCAAAGATCTTCATGAGGTTGCGCTGTACGATCAGTGCAGAGCGGCGTGGTGTCTCGCCGACATCGAGCGTGAAGAGGTGGCTTGATACCTCGAGCAGCTTTACCTTTGTCACGGCACGCACGTACATATCGTATGGGCGTTTCAGCACCTCGTAGACCTCGCCGAACATATCGCCGGGGCGGTCGATCTCCGAGATGAAGATCTGCCGTCCCGAGTACGTGTCCTTGAGGATGTGCACCTCGCCCTCGAGCAGAATGTAAAGCGAGTGAGGGAGATCTCCGTCGTGGAAAATGACTGCGCCCTTCGGGTAGGAGCGCAGAGCCACGTCACTGGAGGCAAGCAGCTCCGCTACATCCTCCTCGTTCATACCCTGCGCGAGACTGGTCTCGGCGAGAATTTGGGCAGCGTTTTCTTTGCTCATGGCATACTCCTGCATATACGAAAAAACCGCCCACATAGGACGGCATCAGATACATACATGGTGCTCACTGAGGGATTCGAACCCCCGACCCCCTCCATGTGACGGAGATGCTCTACCAACTGAGCTAAGTGAGCCTGAGATGAAAAAATCCGCACGACTGCGGATGAAAAATCAAATGGTGGGGTTAACAAGATTCGAACTTGTGACCTCCTCGATGTCAACGAGACACTCTAACCAACTGAGCTATAACCCCATTGATACGCCGCTCATGTCCAAACGACAAGATGAATTATAACAATGGATGTGATTTCTGTCAAGAAATATTTTTTAAACGAAAATTTTCGACGATGGTTTTATTTTATAACCTATAAAAATTACACGAAAAGATTTTGTTGACAAGAGATGATATTCAAGATATAATCCCGATATTGCATATCGAAAATATATGAATTAGAAAGGAAGAGGGAAATGGCAGACATTGAAAATGTAGATGCCTACATCACGGAAGAATTTCAATGGTTTCACCGCCATCCTGAGCTCTCCTATGAAGAAGTGGAGACAACGCAGCGGATTCGTGCCTCCTTGGAGCGGGCGGGGCTTCGCATTCTGGAGCTTCCGCTCAAGACGGGCGTTGTTGCGGAGGTAGGCACGGGGAATACCATCCTCGCCCTGCGTAGCGATATCGATGCGCTGCCCATCGAGGAGCAGACGGATCTGGCGTATCGCTCGGAGCACGCGGGCTGTATGCACGCCTGTGGGCACGATTTTCACATCTCCTCGGTGCTTGGAGCGGCCCTGCTGCTCAAACAGCGCGAGGCGGAGCTCGCGGGGCGCGTGCGGATCTTCTTTCAGCCGGCGGAGGAGGCTCCGGGCGGTGCGAAGGTACTCATCGAGGCGGGTGCACTGCAGGATGTCACGGCGATCTTTGGGCTGCACGCATCGCCGCTCCTTGAGGTCGGCACGGTCGGCATCTCGGCAGGGGCGGTGATGGCGGCGGTGGATCGCTTTGTCTTTCGTTTTCGCGGCAAGGGGACACACGCCGCACATCCCGAGGCGGGGGTGGATCCGATTCCGCTGACGGCGGCGTTTGTGCAGTCGGTACAGACGGTTGTCGCACGCAATCTCAATCCGTTCTCCGCGGGTCTCGTGAGTGTCACGCATATCGAGGCGGGGAATACGTGGAATGTCATTCCCGAGGAGGCTCTCGTCGAGGGGACGACGCGCAGCATGGATGCGCAGGAACGTGCACACATCCGAGCGCGTGTCTGTGCGCTTGCAGAGCAGTTGGCGGCGGCGTATGGCGCGACGGTAGAGACAGACTGGTACGAAGGTCCGCCGGCAACGGTCAACGATGGCTTTTGGGCGGCGTATGCAGAGGAAAAAGCAAAGGAACGCAATCTGAATGTAGTTCCCGCACCAAAGTCGCTCGGCGGAGAGGACTTTGCCTTCTATCAGGAGAAAGTCCCGGGGATGTTCGTCCTCGTCGGCACGGGGCTTGCGCCCGCGCTCCACAATCCGGGCTTCCGCGTTGACCCGAACGCACTTGCGCCGACGGCGCATTATCTCGCGGAGCTCGTATGCGGCGCGTTTAAGAAGGTGAAGGAACGATGATCGAATTTGTGAATGTTCACAAGGAATTCCTTGTGAACGGGAAGCCCGTCACGGCACTGCAGGAGGTCAGCCTCAAGATCCCGGACGGGGATATCTTCGGTGTTATCGGTTTCAGCGGCGCGGGCAAGTCGACGCTCCTGCGCATGGTCAATGCGCTCGAAAAGCCCGATCACGGGCATGTGCTGCTCGACGGCAAGGCGGTGGACGAGCTGTCCTCCAAGGAGCTGCGGCAGGCGCGCAAGAAGATCGGCATGGTCTTTCAGCAGTTCAACCTGCTCGAGTCCAAGACCGTGCGGGAAAATATTGCGATACCGCTCCGACTGGCGCATGACCGCACGCAGGAGGAGATTGAGGCGCGTCTCAAACGATTGTTGGAGTTTGTAGAGCTCACGGACAAGGTGGATGCCTATCCGTGGCAGCTCTCCGGCGGGCAGAAGCAGCGCGTCGGCATTGCGCGGGCACTCGCGACGCAGCCGTCGATCCTGCTCTGCGATGAGGCAACCAGTGCGCTCGATCCGGAGACGACGGATTCGATTCTGAAACTGCTCGCACGCATCAATCAGGAGCTCGGCATTACGATCCTCTTTGTCACGCATCAGGTGCAGGTGATACAGAAGCTCTGCCGTCATGTCGCCGTGATGGAAAACGGCAGGGTGATCGAGCACGGTGCGACGCTTGATATCTTCTCCGCTCCGCGCGAGGCGATGACGCGGCGGTTCGTGCGGGCGGTCATTCCCGACGAGCTGCCCAAGAGTATATGGGAAGCACTGCAGGAAGAACGGCGCAACTATCGCTTGCTGCGGCTGCGCTTTCTCGGCGAACAGGCGAAGGGGAATCTGCTCTACCGCATTCAGCGGGAGTTTTCCGTCGAGACCAGTGTGCTCTTTGCCTCGGTCAGCGAGATCGAGGAGCAGGTTCTGGGGATATTCATTGTCCAATTCATCGGTGAGGACGCAGAGCTCGCGCGCGTGGAGGACTATATTCACGCACAGGGTGTAGAGTGGCAGGAGGTGAATCCATGATGGAGTTAGGCGTACCAAATGCGCAGATTTTACTGGCGGCACAGGAAACGCTCTATATGGTCTTTGTTTCGCTGGCGATCGGCACGCTGCTCGCAATGGTGCTTGCCGTTGTGCTGATCCTCACGCGGCCGCTTGGCATCCTGCCGCACAGCTGGACGTATCAAATTGTGAACGTCACAGTCAACGTCATCCGCAGCGTACCGTTCATCATCCTCATGGTGTTCATCCTGCCGCTGACGAAGATGATTGTCGGGACGCGAATCGGTACAACGGCGGCACTCGTTCCGCTCGTGGTGTTCATCACGCCGTATCTCACACGTCTCTTTGAGAACTCGCTTCTCGAGGTGGATCATGGCATTGTGGAGGCGGCTCAGGCGATGGGCGCGTCCTATTATGAGATCGTCCGCTATTTCCTCCTGCCGGAGGCGAAGGGGTCGCTGATCCTGTCCGTGACAACGGGCACCATCGGGCTTCTCGGAGCGACGGCGATGGCGGGTGCAATCGGCGCGGGCGGCGTGGGCGATCTCGCGCTGACGTATGGATATGAGCGTATGAACTTCCCACTCATGCTCTTTACCGTCGTCGTCCTCATCGTCTTTGTGCAGATCATACAGTCGGTGGGAAATTACTTTGCCGCGCGTGCGCGTGGGCATTGAGGAAGCACTGATAAATTCAGCCACGCCATCTTGACGCATCTTTTTTGCCCGAACTTC
>NZ_ALKG01000009.1 GCF_000286455.1 Selenomonas sp. FOBRC6 | reverse complement strand
CGGCAAAGCTGCCGGACATTGTGCGCGAAGCGCCGCAGGAGAGGCTCCTCATCGAGACGGACAGCCCCTACCTCGCGCCCGTGCCGAAGCGCGGCAAGCGCAACGAGCCCGCCTACGTCGTGCACGTCGCGGCGAAGATCGCGGAGCTGCGCGGCGAGTCCGTCGAGGAGGTCGCACAGTATACGACGGAGAACGCGCGGCGACTCTATCCGAAACTTGTTTGATTCTGTTCTTTCGTAAAAGCATCGCCCTGTGCATGGAGCAATCCTCCGTGCGCAGGGTTTTTACATGGGACAATTTTCCCTAAAGTGGTGAATAAAATGAGAAAACAGCTCTCAATTTTAGACCGAATCCCATTTTTCATGAAAAATTCAGCTTGAAGTGGGAAAATACCGTCAGCAAAGGGGGAATTCTATGCAGTGGAAGAAGCTTGGACAGCTGATTCAGACAAAGAAGAACGCGATGTTCTGTGCCACGCTGGCAGGTATGATGTTGCTCTCCAGCGGATTCACGATGAACGGCCTGCCGAAGAACATGCAGCGCGTGAGCGTGCACGTCGACGGCGAGACCATCACCGACATGACGGTGCAGACGAGACCCAATGATATTTTTGAGAAACTCGGCGTAAAGCTCGGCGCAAAGGATACCTACGAGGTGTTCCACAGCGAGGACGAGCGCCATACAGAGATTTCCGTACGACGTGCCGTTCCCGTGAGCATCTCATTCTGGGACGATACGCAGGCGGTCATGACGAGCGGGCGTACGGTCGGCGATGTCATGGCAGAGTACGGCTATAACCCGAATGAGGTCGATGTATCCCCGTCTGCGGATACGCCAGTCACGGCAGACCTCCACATCCAGCTCACGGAGAATGAGCAGGCTGCTGAGCAGCGCCGTGCACGTGAGCGCGAGGCAGACCGCGTCAGCCGGGGCATCCCGCGTTACCGCGCAGCCTATACGATGCACGCGTCGGCCTACCTCCCGAGTGACGGGGGCGGCAGCGGCATCACGGCGACCGGCATGGTCGCACGCCGCGGCGTTGTCGCGGTCGATCCGAATATCATTCCGCTCGGCTCGCGCCTCTACATCCCGGGCTACGGCGAGGCCATCGCCGCCGATACGGGCGGCGCGATCGTCGGCAACACGATTGATCTCTGCATGGAGAGCTATGACGAGGCGATCCAATTTGGTCGTCGCAACGTCGAGGTTTATGTCATCGATTGATGAAAATTATGCAAATGAGGAATCACTGTGAGATAATTCACGCAGTGATTCTTTTTTTGTTGACAAGACGCGTTTTCGGTGGTACTATTCTATCGTACCATAAAAACTAAATATTGTTGATGGATCAAGTGCAGAGGTTTTGTTTGACAGAGCCTCGATTGCTTCATAGGGAATCCGGTATGGGAGTCATGGACTCCATAAGCCGGAGCGGTCACGCCACTGTAACAGGGAGTGATTCCGCGCGCCGACCTCCCGTCGGCAGTCACTGGGGAGAAATCTCTGGGAAGATGCGGAAGAACGATGAACTGAAGCCAGGAGACCTGCTTGATTAACAATCACCGATTGACCTGCGAGTGATGGGGATGGAGATTTTGCGGATTCGTTCGCCTCGAGAGAGAGTTTGGCAGTGAGACCAGACCATCGGGAACTGAGTAACGATACCGGAAAAGCCCGTTCTGCACACCGTGTGGAAGGGGCTTTTCCTTTTCCATACACACGGCGCTGCATGAACGATCCTGAGGAGATCTGTGTGCATGTGAAAAGAATCCCGTGCCCAGAGATTTCCCCGGGATGAAGGAGTATGCGCTCCTTGGGGAAACATTGCTCATCTTTTCAGTTCTCGTTTTGCCCTTTTATTAGGGCGCGCTCTGAGGGTGGAAGCTCAGGGCGATTTTTTTTCAAGGAATGCAATTCCGCGCAATATGCACAGGATTGCTTTTTTCTTAGTCTGTTCACCCGTTGAACGGACAGAGCCTTCCCGCAATAAATTAAAGGAGGACGTACTATGCCGGAAGAAAAAGAACGGTCGAGTGACGAGGAACTTCAGAAGCTTCTGAAGAAATCGGCGGATGTTGAGGACTTCCCCGAGGTCTCGCTCGACGAATTCACTCCGCCGACGGACGAGGAGTGGAAGGCGGCCTGCGAGGCGCTGCTCAAGGGGGCGCCGTTCGAGAAGGTCATGTTCACGAAGACCTATGAGGGCATCACCTTCGATCCCATGTATACGAAGAAACACACGGAGGACATCCTGCCCAAGAGTGTCATGCCCGGCATGGGGGACTATCTGCGCGGTGTGGATCCCGCCGGCTACATCGGGAAGCCCTGGGGCATCGCGCAGGCGTGCGATGAGACGCTGCCCGCAGAGAACAACGAGCTCCTGCGTCATGAGAATGACAAGGGATCGACGATCTACCACATCGTGCTCGACTCCGCATCGCGTGCGGGTGTGGATGCACGTCAGGCGGAGAAGGTTGGCGACATCGGCACGAGCGTGACGACGGTCGACGATATGCACACACTCCTTGAGGGGCTTGATCTTGCGAAGTTCCCGCTCTATGTCTATGCGGGTGCGAATGCTCTCCCGCTCCTCTCGCTCGTCGCGGCGGCACGCCGTGCGGCGGGGGAGGATATGACGAAGGTGCAGGGCATTGTCGGAGCCGACCCGATCGGCGCACTCGTGACCGACGGCAAGCTCCCCGCATCGCTCGACGCACACTATGACAGCCTCGCTGCAGCTGCGCGCTGGGCGGTGAAGAACGCGCCGCATCTGCGCACGGTGTTTGTCCGCAGCGATGTTTACAGCAGCGGCGGTGCGAACGATGTGCAGGAGGTCGCAGCGTGTCTGGCGACCGCAGCGGCGTATCTGCGTGCGCTGTGCGAGCACGGGCTGACGATTGACGAGGCGGCGGGGCAGATCGCGTTCGGCTTCTCGATGGGTGCGAACTTCTTCCTGCAGATCGCAAAACTGCGCGCCGTGCGCCCCATCTGGGCACAGATCGTCAAGGCGTTCGGCGGCAACGCCGAGTCGCAGAAGATGCGCATCCATGCGCGCCCCGCACTTTTCTTCAAGACGGTCTACGACCCCTACGTCAACATGCTCCGCAACACGACGGAGATCTTCTCGGGCGTTGTGGGCGGCATCGATTCGTTCGAGAGTGCGCCGTTCGACGAGCCCATCCGCAAGGGAGACGAGTTCTCTCGCCGCATTGCACGCAACATCCAGATCATGCTGCAGGAGGAGTTCGGCATGCTGCAGCCGATCGATCCTGCGGGCGGTTCGTGGGCGGTTGAGACGCTGACGCGCCAGATGAAGGAAAAGATCTGGGCGGAGTTCCAGAGCATCGAAAAGCAGGGCGGCATCGTTGCGGCACTCCGTGCAGGCTCGGTGCAGGACGAGATCGCAAAGATTCTCGCCGACCGCTTCAAGAAGGCGGACATCCGCAAAGACCGCATCGTCGGCAACAATATGTACCCGAACATGACAGAGGTTCTGCTCGAAACGCGTGCGGAGGATACGGCAGCACTCAAGGCACAGCGCACGAAGGATATCGAGGCATATCTCTCCGACATCGACACAAAGCACCGCGACGAGGCTCTTGCGGCATTCAAGGCGGATGGCTCCGTGGATCAGGGCATCGAGGCGGCGTTTGCGGGCGCGACGATCGCGGAGCTGATGGCGGCGGTCACCGAAGGCAAGGGCGCGGCGGAGACGGTCACGGCGATCGCACCTCACCGCTGGAGTGAGCGTTTCGAGGCACTCCGGAAGCGCACGGAGGACTACAAGGCGGAGAAGAACGACAACGTCAAGATCTTCCTCGCGAACATGGGACCCATCCCGCAGCACAAGGCACGTGCGGACTTTACCACGGGCTTCCTGCAGGTTGGCGCGTTCGAGGTGCTCGGCAACGACGGGTTCAAGACGGTCGAGGAGGCCGCCGAGGCGGCGGGCAAGAGCGGCGCGGATGCGGTGGTCATCTGCTCCACGGACGCGACCTATCCCGAGATCGTACCCGCACTTGCACCGAAGCTCCACGAGGTTCTGCCGAATGCGCGCGTATTCCTCGCAGGCGCGGCACCGAAGGATCTCCTTGAGACATATAACAACGCGGGCATTGATGAATACATCTCCGTCAAGGCGAACTGCTACGAGGTGCTTGAGCGCCTTCAGAAAAAGAAAGGGATGATTGCGTAATGGCAGGCTTTACGAACCCGGATTTCACCGGGATGAGCCTCGGCGAAAGCCCGTCCGCAGACTCCAAGGAGTGGCGCGCCCTCTTCGAGGGGACGACGGGGCGGACGTTTGAGGCACTCACGCACAAGACGATGGAGCGTGTACCCGTGAGCCCCTTCTACGATCACGACGTATACGAGCGTATGAGCCACCTCGACTTTGCGAGCGGCATCCCGCCGTGTCTGCGCGGACCGTACTCCACGATGTACGTGTTCCGTCCGTGGACGGTGCGCCAGTACGCAGGTTTCTCGACGGCAGAGGAGTCGAATGCGTTCTACCGCCGCAACCTCGCAGCAGGTCAGAAGGGTCTTTCCATCGCGTTCGACCTCCCGACGCATCGCGGCTATGACGCGGACAACCCGCGCGTGGTCGGTGACGTGGGCAAGGCAGGCGTTTCGGTCTGCTCCATGCTGGACATGAACATCCTGTTCTCGGGCATTCCGCTCGACCAGATGTCCGTCTCTATGACCATGAACGGCGCGGTTCTGCCGATCCTCGCGTTCTTCATCGTCTCGGGTGAGGAGCAGGGCGTTGACAAAAAGATCATGGCAGGTACGATCCAGAACGATATTCTGAAAGAGTTCATGGTTCGTAACACCTACATCTATCCGCCTGAGATGTCCATGCGCATCATCGGCGACATCTTCGAGTACACGACGAAGTACATGCCGAAGTTCAACAGCATTTCCATCTCCGGCTACCATATGCAGGAGGCGGGTGCACCTGCGGACATCGAGCTCGGCTACACGCTCGCCGACGGCCTTGAGTACATCCGCACGGGCATCAAGGCGGGGCTTGCCGTCGACGACTTTGCAAAGCGTCTCTCGTTCTTCTGGGCAATCGGCAAGAACTACTTCATGGAGATTGCAAAGATGCGCGCGGCGCGTGTCCTCTGGGCGAAGATCGTCAAGTCGTTCGACGCGAAGAACGATAAGTCGATGGCACTCAGAACGCACAGCCAGACGTCCGGTTGGTCGCTGACGGCGCAGGATCCGTTCAACAACATCGCCCGCACGGCGATGGAGGCGATGGGCGCGGCACTCGGCCACACGCAGTCCCTCCATACGAACGCACTCGACGAGGCGATCGCACTGCCGACGGACTTCTCGGCGCGTATTGCGCGTAACACGCAGCTCTACATCCAGGACGAGACGAGCGTCTGCAAGATCATCGATCCGTGGGGCGGCTCGTACTACGTCGAGGCTCTCACGAACGAGATCATCCGCCGCGCTTGGGCGCATATCCAGGAGGTCGAGGCACTCGGCGGCATGGCAAAGGCGATCTCGACGGGACTCCCGAAGATGCGCATCGAGGAGGCGGCAGCACGACGTCAGGCACAGATCGACTCCGGCATCGAGAGCATCGTTGGCGTGAACAAGTATCGCCTCGAAAAGGAAGATCCGCTGCAGATCCTCGCCATCGACAACACGGCGGTGCGCCAGGCACAGGTCGAGCGTCTCGAGAAACTGCGTGCAGAGCGTAATGCGGACGATGTACGCCGCTGCCTTGAGGGCATCACGAAGGCGGCAGAGACACGCGACAATGGCAACCTGCTCGAAGCAGCCGTCGATGCGGCACGCGCACGTGCCTCGCTCGGCGAGATCTCCGACGCGGTGGAGAAGGTCTCCGGCCGTTTCCAGGCGGTGATCCACACCATTTCCGGTGTCTACTCCTCCGAGTTCACGGACAAGACCGAGCTCGATCGCGCCCGCGAGATGGCGGACGAGTTCGAGGAACTCACGGGTCGCCGTCCGCGTATCTTCGTCGCGAAGATGGGACAGGACGGACACGATCGCGGACAGAAGGTCATCGCGTCCTCCTTCGCCGACATGGGCTGGGACGTCGACGTGGGTCCTCTCTTCCAGACTCCTGCAGAGACGGCGCAGGATGCGGTCGATAACGACGTGCACATGGTCGGATTCAGCTCGCTTGCAGCGGGACACAATACGCTCCTGCCGCAGCTCGTCGATGAGCTGAAGAAGCTCGGACGTGACGACATCATGGTCTGCATCGGCGGCGTTATCCCCGTGCAGGACTATGACAACCTCTACGAGCACGGCGCGGTCGCGATTTTCGCACCGGGCACGAACATCCCCGAGGCGGGCATCAAGCTCCTGACACTTCTCATCGCACGCGCGAAGGAAGAAGCTGCGGGTTAAGGCAAATAGCGGCGCCGCTCTCATCATGAGGGCGGCGTTTTGCCATATCAAAAAAATGGCTGCTCTCGGAGCGCCCCTACCGGCTCGCTTTGCTCGCCACCTCCCCCGTAGTGACGGGGGAGGCTGATATACCGTAAATCAAAGCCTCCCCCGCCGAAGCGGGGGAGGGGGACCGCGCAAGCGGTGGAAGGGGCGCCTTAAACGTCCTGATAACATTAACAAAAGTATATCAAAGGGCTGTTGCATGAGTCAAAATGACTTCGTGCAGCAGCACCATGCAATATCGATAACCTTAACGCCAACTATTTCCCATGTTGGAAAGGAGGCTTTATGAGCGAAAAATATACCACAGAACGGCCCGACTGGGTACCCGAAGATGCGGACTGCAAGTTCACGACAAGCGTTATGGGCGGCATCGAGGGCATCAAGGATCTGACCGTCGGCAATATCAATCCAAAATTGCTGAACGGTACGGGCATGCCGCGCCGCAAGCTCGTTCTGAGTGAGGACGATTATGTGGCGGGCGTGGAACGCGGTGACCGCATGACGCTCTCGCGCGCGATCACACTCATCGAGAGCAACAGCAGCAAGCATTTTAAGCTCGCACAGCGAGTCTTGCAAAGGCTTCTGCCAAAGACGGGCAATGCCCTGCGCATCGGCATCACGGGTGTCCCCGGCGCGGGCAAGTCCACGATGATCGAGGCGTTCGGCAATATGCTCTGCGATGCGGGACACCGTGTCGCCGTACTCACCGTTGACCCGACGAGTTCCGTGACGAAGGGGTCGATCCTCGGTGATAAGACGCGCATGGGCACGCTCTCACGGCGCCCCGAGGCATTCATCCGCCCGTCGCCCGCGGGCGGCACTCTTGGCGGCGTCGCCCGCAAGAGCCGCGAGACGATGCTGCTCTGCGAGGCGGCGGGCTACGATGTCATCGTCATCGAGACGGTCGGTGTCGGACAGTCCGAGACGACCGTGCGCTCGATGGTCGACTTCTTCCTGCTCGTCGTGCTGACGGGTGCGGGCGATGAGCTGCAGGGCATCAAGAAGGGCATCATGGAGCTTGCGGATGCGATCGTCATCAACAAGGCGGACGGCGACAATTTGCTGAAGGCAAAGGTTGCGCGCGGGCAGTACGAGCGCATGATCGAGTTTATCCGCCCCGCAACGCCGGGCTGGGAGACGCACGCCTACCTTGCCTCCGCGATCGAGAAAACAGGACTTGCCGAGCTCTGGGAGATCATCCGCATCTTCCGCGAGAAGACCACGGAGAGCGGCGTGTGGAAGAAGCGGCGCGACGGGCAGCTGCTCGACTGGATGAACAGCATGATCGATGAGCATCTGCACAACCTGTTCTTCGACGATGCCGTTGTGCGCGGACGGATGCCCGAGGTGAAGGAGGCGATCCTCTCGGGTGGTATCTCGCCGACGCAGGCGGTCGCGGAGCTGCTCAGCGTATTCGATGTCCACCGTGCAGCAGGGCGGCAGGTCGACCTCTTTACAAATTAAGGCGGTGGCACTATGACTAAACGCATCTGCCTCTCGGGCGCTGATATGCACGAGCTCGAGGAGGTCTATCGCGGGCGGCGCGGCATCCACTCCGTCCGTACGGGATACATCAATGCGGCAGCGAATGCCTCCCATGAGGGCGTAGAGACAGGAAGCGCAGGCGGGCGCATGGGTGTTGAGATCGTGTACGATCCGAAGAAGATCGACATCTCGCAGCTGCTCGACCTGCACTTTGCCGTCGTCACGCCCTACAGCATCGACGGGCAGGGCTATGTGCGCGGCAGTGCGTACCGCGCGGGCGTCTTCTATGAGAGCGCGGAGGACGAGCCGCAGATTCAGCTCTACCTCACCTTCCTCGCGGGGAAGGGGCGCTGTCCCGCCACGGGCGAGCATCTGACGCTCAACGATCCGAACAGCAGCGCGGCGGCGCGGCGTGTCCTGCATGCGACGATGGAACGCCTCACCTCGTTTCAGGCGGCGGCGGACGAGCATCAGGGATATTTGAAACGACATCCGGAGACCGAGACCTACATCGACCTCGCACGTTTGCGTGAGCTTGTGCAACTTTGATAGGGAAAAGACCATTGGCCGTAAAGAGCCAATGGCCTTTTTTTAGGAATCATAGACGATTTTCATTTTTATACAAAATATTTTGTGCTATAATCAATGCTGTAAAGTGCGTTTTACAGCGTCGTTCCATACGCCACTCTGTCGTCATTGTGGCAGAGGCGGATCGGACAAGCTGAACCAAAGAGGAGCTGGGTATGAGCATACGTACTAAACTACAGTCGATTCTGATTTTGCTGTTTGTCTTCATCGTGGGACTGGTCGGGCTGAACTTCTTTACCTTCAATGAACTCAAGGGGGACTCACCCGCCGTCAACGCCTCCGGCTCGTTGCGGATGCGCGCCTATCAGCTCTCATGGGGGGCGGCACGGCTCGTGTCGGCAGATGAGGGGGATGCACAGACACTGCGCACTGCGATGCAGAAGGATCTGGAGGACTACGATCGTATTCTGAAAGGGCTGGAGCAGGGCGATGCGGCGATGGGGCTGACTGCCCCCACAGATGAGGCGGTGCAGCGGCAGCTCGGTGTCGTGAAGCCGCTGTGGGAGTCGTACCGCAGCGATGTGCGCGCCGTTGCCGAGGGCTCGGACGAGGAGATGCGCCGCGCGGCAGAGGCAAAGGTGGCGAAAGAGGTTGCGCCCTTTGTGGCGGAGGTCAACAAGCTGGTCGCTGCCTACGATGCCGCAAGCCAGACAAAGATCGAAATTTCCAAGAACATCCAGCTCGGTGTAATCCTCCTCGCCATATTTGTGGTGGGCGGCGCACTCTGGCTGATCCTAACGCAGATTCTGCGTCCGCTGGCGGCTCTGACGGACTCGTTTCGTGATATTGCCGGAGGAGAGGGCGACCTGACGCAGCAGCTCCATGCGGAACGCGATGATGAAATCGGGCGCATCGTTCTCCATTTCAACACCTTCATCGGAAAACTGCGTACGATCATGCGCGGTGCACAGGAGAGTGCGGCGGAGGTTGCACAGCTCTCCGGCGCGCTTTCGCAGGCCAGCGGTGAGAGCAGCAAGGCGGTCGAGCTGGTCGCCGGTTCCGTCACCGATGTTGCAGGGCAGGCGAACGCTCAGAACGGCGATATGCAGGAACTTGCGGACAATGTGGCACAGATTGCGGCGCATATGGCGCAGATGCTCGCCTCTGCCGAACGCTCTGCCGTACTCTCGGCGGACTCCGAGGACAAGGCGGTGGATGGACGGGATGGAGCGGCGCGTGTCGCAGCGCAGACCGATGTCCTGCGCGATATTGTCATGACCATGGATCGGAACGTACAGACCCTCACGCAGTATGCGGAGGACATCAATCAGATCATCGATCTCATCAAGGGCATCTCAGGGCAGACCAATCTGCTCGCACTCAACGCCGCCATCGAGGCAGCACGTGCGGGCGAGAGCGGGCGCGGTTTTGCCGTCGTCGCGGAGGAAGTGCGCAAGCTCGCTGAGAGTTCGAGCCTCGCGGCGGACGATGTCACGGAGAAGATGACCGGCATTCGTCAGCAGGTGCATGAGACTCGCAGTGCGAATCAGGAACTCGTCAGCGAGCTCGAGAAGATCACGGAGGCGGTTGCTGCGGTGCGTTCCTCGCTGAACGCCATCGCCGAGAGCTCCGAGGAGAGCCGCCGAGCGGCTGCCGAGATCGTGCAGCTGAATCAGACGGCATCGGCAGGCGCGCAGAATGTCGCAGGCACTTCGGGGAATGTTGCGGCAGCGGCGAAACAGATTGCGGGGCTCTCCGAGGACTCGGCTGCGGCCATCGAGGAGCAGAGCGCGACTATGGAGCAGGTCGTCGCTACCGCAGAGCACCTGTCCAGTCTGTCGACGAAGCTGGACGGTCTTGTCGGCAAATTTAAGGTCTGAGTGCAGCGTCTCGTTCTATTCGCGTGTAATACATTGCATTTCACGCGGATTTATCGGATAGGAGTATTGCACAGCGTTCTTTCCGCGATATAATAATAGAGAGAGTTTTCTATTGAAACGAGAGGGAAACATGACAATCCGCAACAAACTACGAATCACACTCGTTGCCCTCTTTGTCTTCATCATTGGGCTGGTCGGACTGAACTTCGTTACCTTTGCGCAGCTGGACGGGGACTCGCCCGCTGTCAATGCATCCGGCTCCCTGCGGATGCGTGCCTATCAGCTTGCCTGGCTTTCGGCACGTCTTGTTCCTGCTGATGCGGACACGGCGGCGGATCTCCGGCGGACGATGCTCGCGCAGATTGAGACGTATGACCGCATTCTCGCGGGGCTTCGTCGGGGCGATGCGGAGATGAATCTCCGCCCGGCGTCGGATGAGGCGGTCAAGGAGCAGCTCCGCACGCTGCAGCCTCTCTGGGAGGAGTACCGGACGCATGTGTTTGCCGTCGCGGGCGCTGTGGGGACTGAGGAAAAATACGAGGCAAATGCCGTCGTCGCGGCCGAGGTCGTCGGCTATGTGGCTGAGGTGGACAAACTCGTCACGGCGTATGACAATGCAAGTCAGGAAAAGATCAGCGTTTCCAAAAAAATCGGGGTGGGCGTGACCGTCCTTGCATTCCTCATCTTTGTCATTTCCTCCTACTGTATCATTACGGAGGTTCTGCGGCCGATTGCGGCACTTACTGCCTCGTTCCGCGATGTGGCAGGCAAGGAGGCGGATCTCACGCAGCAGCTCACGGCCAAACGCAGTGATGAGATCGGACGCATTGTGCAGTCGTTCAATACCTTTGTCCGTGATCTGCGCCAGATCATGCAGCGTGCACAGGCCTGTGCGACCGAGGTCTCGGGGCTGTCGGATACGATGTGGCGGGCAAGCGTTGAGAACAGCAAGGCGGTCGAATGCAACGCTATTGCCATCACGAATGTTGCCGCACACGCAAGCGAACAGGACGAGAACATTCAGATGCTCGATGCGAGCATGCACGGTATTTCAGCGCACTTGGAGGAGATGCAGGCACTCGCGCAGACGGGGAATGTGAACGGCACGGAGCTCCTCACCTCCATTGAGGCAGTGCGCGCCTGTGCACAGCTTGCAGCGTCGGCATCAGAGGAGGTTGCGAAGGCATCTCGGGAGATCACGGCGCACGCAACGGACTCGGCAGCTGCCATCGAGCAGGAGACCGCTTCTCTCGATGCCTTCGCCGCAACGTCGGAGCAGCTCAAGGGACTTGCTGCCGATCTGGATGCGCTCGTCGGACGATTCAAGGTGTAATCCGGCGATTTTCTGAGAAACACTTTACTTTTCGCGTACGCTTTCGTAAAATAGGCAATAGAAACTTATTCGCATAAGCGTGGCATAGGGAGTGGGGGATATTTTTATGCTGAAAAAGGCAATCGCGGTTGTGACTTCGGGCGGAGACAGCCCGGGGATGAATGCGGCGGCGCGCGCGGTCGTGCGCACGGCGATCTACGAGGGTGTTGAGGTCTACGGTGTGCACAACGGCTACAGCGGCATGGTGCACGACGATATTGTGCAACTCACGACGCGCAGTGTCAGCGATCTGATCCAGCGCGGCGGCACCTTCCTCGGGACGGCGCGCAGCAAGTCGTTCATGACGCCCGAGGGGCGCAAGACGGCGTTCGAGAATTTGCGCAAGCGCGGCATCGAGGGGCTCGTCATCATCGGCGGCGACGGTTCGCTCACGGGCGGTTCTCTCCTGAGCAAGGAGACGGGCATGCCGATTGTTGGGCTGCCGGGCACGATTGACAACGATGTCTGGGGCATGGACTATACGATTGGCTGCGATACGGCGTGCAATACGATCGTGGACGCGATCAACAAGCTGCGCGATACAGCGTCGGCACACCGTCGCATCATCATCGTCGAGGTCATGGGACGCCATTCGGGCTGGCTCGCGATGGTGTCGGGCATCGCGGGCGGCGCAGAGTACATCCTCGTGCCGGAGGTGGCGTTCGACCTCGAGGAGATCAGCCTCGAGCTGAAGGAGATGTACGAGCGCGGCAAGCGCTACAGCATCATTGTGGTCGCCGAGGGTGCAGGCTCGGGCGTGGAGATCGGCAAGATCATTGGCGAGAAGACGGAGATCGATACGCGCGTCTCGGTGCTCGGACACATCCAGCGCGGCGGCTCGCCGACGGTCGAGGATCGCATCAAGGCCTCCATGCTCGGTGAGAAGGCGGCGCTTGCAATCATCTCGGGCGTCAACGATGTGATCTTCAGCTTTAACGAGGGGCAGGTCGTGAGTGTGAATCTCTTCGAGGCGGTCAACAATACAAAGACTCTTGATCCAGAGCTCGTACGACTTTCGCGCGTCCTCGCATAGAGCGCATTTCATCAGATCAACGGCAGCTCATCCATATGGATGGGCTGTTTTTGTGCGCGCAAACGAAAAATCCCCCGGACGGGATGTTTGATCCTTCCGAGGGAAATATTTTTGTGTCTGAATTTTACTCCTTGATAGGCTTCTTCAGCAGGGAGAGGATGACGGCGCCGACGACGGCACCGACGAAGATGCTCACGAGGTACATGAGTGGGTTGCCGATGGTCGGGACGACGAAGATGCCGCCGTGTGGTGCGCGCAGGGTGCAGTCAAAGACCATCGTGAGTGCACCCGCGAGTGCGGAGCCGACGACCATCGAGGGGATGACGCGGACGGGGTCGGCCGCTGCGAATGGGATTGCGCCCTCGGTGATGAAGGAGAGCCCCATGACGTAGTTCGTGATGCCCGCCTTTCGCTGGCTCTCGGTGAAGCGGTTCTTAAAGAGTGTGGTTGCAAGGGCAATCGCCAGCGGAGGCACCATGCCGCCCGCCATGACCGCTGCCATGACGTGATACTCACCTGAGGCGAGGAGCCCCGTGCCTGTGACGTACGCCGCTTTGTTGATCGGGCCGCCCATATCGACCGCCATCATGCCGCCGACGATCAACCCCATGAGGATACGTGCGGAGGGATCCATGCCGCCGAGCGTCGCGATCATCCAGTTGTTGATCGCGGAGACGGGCGGGGCGATGATGAAGAGCGAGATCGCACCCATGATGAGGATGCCGAAGAACGGATAGAGCAGGATGGGTTTGATGCCGTCGAGGGAAGCGGGGAGCCCTGCGAATACCTTCTTGAGGGCGTTGACGGCGTAGCCGCCGACGAAGCCCGCGAGCAGTGCGCCGAGGAAGCCCGTGCCCGTTGCGCCCGCGAGTGAACCGCCGACGAAGCCGACGGCAAGTCCCGGGCGGTCGGCGATCGACATGCCGATGAAGCCCGCGAGGACGGGGAGCATGAAGCCGAACGAGGCCCCGCCGACCTGCATGAAGAACTTGGCAAGCGGGGTGTTCGAGCCGAACTTCGACGGGTCGATGCTGTAGTCGTCAAAGAGGAAGGCGAGTGCGATGAGGATGCCGCCGCCCACGACGAACGGGAGCATGTGCGAGACGCCGTTCATGAGATGCTTGTAGATCTGGCGTGCGAGGCTCTCGTCCGTGCCGCCGTCTGCGCTTTCCGCCTCGTCCGCACCGTTTGCACGGTAGACGGGCGCACTGCCCGCTAGGGCGCGGTCAATGAGCTCGTCCGCCTTGTTGATGCCGTCCGCAACCTTTGTGATGACGACACGGTGACCGTCAAAGCGGGACATGGCGACGTTCTTGTCCGCTGCGACGATGATGCCGTCGGCGGCGGCGATCTCCTCGGGCGTGAGTGCGTTCTTGATGCCCGCCGAGCCGTTCGTCTCGACCTTGACAGTGAGACCGCGCTTCTTCGCGTGCTGCTCGATGCTCTCCGCCGCCATAAAGGTGTGCGCGATGCCCGTGGGACAGGCGGTGACGGCGAGAATCTGAATGTGGTCGGCGGTGGGCTTTGCTTCTTCTTCAGACGTGTCTGTGCTCGGTGCGACGAAGCGGTCGTTTTCCTTGTCGTCGACGAGCTGACGGAACGCTTCGACCGTCTTTGCAGCGATGAGTGCCTCCTTGAAGTCGGGGTCCATAATCATGGTTGCGAGCTTTGAGAGAATGGCGAGGTGCTCGTCGTTCGCGCCGTTCGGTGCGGCAATCATGAAGAAGAGGCGGCTCGGGTTGCCGTCCATCGCGGCAAAGTCCATGCCGTCGGGGATGGTCATTGCGGCAAGCCCTGCGGCTTTAACCCCGTCGCTCTTGGCGTGCGGCGTTGCGATGCCGTCGCCGAGCCCCGTGGTGCCGCTCTCCTCGCGGGCGAGTACGTCCTTGACGTACTGCTCTTTATCGCTGAGGTTGCCGCCCTTCTCCATGTAGTCGGCGAGGAGGCGGATTGCAGCCTCCTTCGAGGCGGGGGCGGAAACGCCGAGGGCGATGCTCTCAGGTTTCAGAAGATCGTTGATATGCAAGGGAAAGTCCCTCCTTTTTCATTAGACGATAGTTTTCAGCAGCGCAAGTGCCTCCTCACGCGTCGCGAGGTTCGGCGAGAATGCGGAGGCGGAGCCGGTCGCAACGCCCATGTAGAAGGCGTGCTCATAGCTGCCGTCCGACTCCATGAAGCCCGCGAGGAAGCCCGCGACCATCGAGTCACCCGCGCCCACGGAGTTGACGAGGGTGCCCTTCGGTGCGGCGGAGCGGTAGAATACACCCTCTGCCGTGAGGAGGATTGCGCCGTCGCCCGCCATCGAGATGAGCACGTTCGTCGCGCCCTCCTCCTGCAGCTTCTTTGCGTGGAGGATGATGTCGTCGTCCGTTTTGAGTTCGACACCGAACATTTCACCGAGTTCGTGATTGTTCGGCTTGATGAGGAACGGGCGGTACTTCAGCACGCGCCGCAGGAGATTCTTCGTCGCGTCCACGACGATGCGGATGCCGCGCCCTTCGAGATGTTCCATGATCCGCTCATAGATGTCGTCGGGCAGCGTGTTCGGAATAGAGCCCGCGAGGACGAGCGTATCGCCGCTCTGGAGACGGTCCAGCTTTGCAAAGAGTGCGCGCTGCGCCTCCTCGGTGATGACGGGACCCTGTCCGTTGATCTCGGTCTCGCTCTCCGCCTTGATCTTGACGTTGATGCGCGAGAAGCCGTCGTCGAGGCGCACGAAATCATCCGTTACGCCGAACGCGTGCAGCATCTGCTGCATGGCTATTCCTGTGAAGCCCGCAAGGAAGCCGAGTGCTGTCGAGTCGTGCCCGAGATTTTTCAGCACAATGGAGACGTTGATGCCCTTGCCCCCCGGCAGAATCTGCTCGTAGTTCACGCGGTTGATCTCGCCCGCAGTGAAGTTCTCAAGCCGTACGATATAGTCGATCGACGGATTGAAGGTGACGGTGTAGATCATCCATATCCCTCCTTAAACATTCCTACAATATAATCCCTTAAAACCATCATATACGTCGCCGCAGGGAAAGTCAAGAAAACCACTCTCAGATCAGAAGTCTTGTCAGCGCATTTTCTTTCCTCTATAATAGGAGCAGACATTACATTGGAGCAGGGGAGTATTATGACTGCAGAAATGGATATGATGAAAACGGATGGTCAGACAGGAGGCGTGCCGCCGGCAGCGACGGCAAAGCCGAAGAAGTCAGCCCCCAAGGGCGCGGCTTTTTATATCAAAAAAGGGCTGTGGCTGATTCTCGGTGCACTCATCACTGCCGCAGGACTCGAGCTCTTCCTCATCCCGAACAACGTCATCGACGGCGGCGTCGTGGGTCTTTCGATCATGTCGCAGACGATCACAGGCATGGGGCTCGGTGTGTTCCTTGTTCTCTACAACATCCCGTTTGTCTACATGGGCTATAAGCAGATCGGCAAGAGCTTTGCGCTTTCGACCGTGTTTGCCATCATCATGCTCTCAATCTGGTCGGGTGTCCTTCACGACGTGCCGCAGGTGACAAACGATCCGTTCCTCGCCGCAATATTCGGCGGCGTCGTGACGGGACTCGGCGTCGGCATCGTCATGCGCACAGGCGGCTGCTTCGACGGCACGGAGATTGTCGCGATCATCATGGACGCGCGGACACAGTTCTCCGTCGGAGAGGTCGTCATGTTCATCAACCTCTTTATCCTCTCGTCGGCGGGCCTCCTCTATGGCTGGGACAAGGCAATGTACTCGCTCTTTGCCTACTTCGTTATCGCGAAGATGATCGACGTGGTGCTCAAGGGTCTCGACGAATCGTACGCCGTCATGATCGTCACGAGCGAGCACGAGGAGATGACCATTGCGCTCAATGAGCGCCTCGGGCGCGGTGTGACCCTACTGCATGGTGCGGGCGGCTACACGGGCGAGGCGAAGGAAGTCCTCTACTGCGTCGTCACGCGCCTTGAGCTCGACAAGCTGAAGGAAATCGTCCTCGACAAGGACGAGCGCGCCTTCGTCACCATCAATGCCGTACACGACATTGTGGGCGGGCGGTTTAAGAAAAAGGCGATACACTGACTCATGGGCAGCGCTGCGATGGCGCTGTTCTTTTTATCAAATAGGGTGATATAAAAATATCATTTTATGAAATAATATATGATAATATAGTTGCTTAACAAAAGAAAGCATGGTACAATATAGGAAATTCATCTTGTTTTCACGGAAAGGCGGCGGCATGATGGCAGGCAATGTGAAGGGCATTTGGATTGGTGTGGATGTGGGGACGACGGGCGTGCGCGCAATCGCATACGAGGCGTCGGGCGTGAGCCTTGCGTCGGCGGAGGCGTTCTACCCGCTGCGCACGCCGCATCCGGACTGGGCGGAGGAGCGTCCATCTGAAATTCTTGCGGCGACGGAGCAGGTCGTACGCGAGGTGGCGGATGCGCTGCGCTATCAGGGGCGGATGCCGTCGGGCATTGCCCTCAGTACGGTTATGCACAGCCTCATCCCGCTCGATGCGGAGAAGCAGCCGCTCACGGATATGCAGACGTGGGCGGATAGCCGCAGCGCGGGCATTGTGCGAGAGCTGAAGGAAAATGAGCCTGAACTCTGCCGCGCGTTCTACGAGCGGACGGGCTGCCCCATGCACGCGTGCTATCCGCTCGCAAAGATCATCTGGCTGAAGCGGAATCGTCCTGAGCTCTTTGCGCGTACAAAGTACATCGGCTCGATCAAGGATCATCTCTTCCACGCCTTTACGGGCGAGTTCCTCATCGACCGCTCGACGGCGAGCACGACCGCGCTCTACAATGCACGTGCACTCGCGTGGGATGCGGAGATTCTGAACTTCATCGGTATTACGGAGGAGATGCTGCCGCCCGTGATCTCGACGACCGAGGCGCGCCCGCTCGCGGCGGATGCGGCGGAACGTATGCATCTCGCGGCAGGGCTGCCCGTGGTGATCGGCGCGACGGACGGCGTACTCGTCAACGTCGGCATCGGCGCGGTCTCGGCGGGACAGCTGAGTGCGACCATCGGTACGAGCGGCGCCGTGCGCATGCTCGTCGGCGAGCCGCGTACGGATGAAAAAATGCGCACGTGGTGCTACAATCTCGTGGACGGTCTCTGGGTTGCGGGCGGCGCAATCAACAACGGCGGCATGATTCTGCGCTGGATGCGCGATAATATCTGCCATTTCAGCGAGGCGCAGATGGAAGGTCTCGACGTGGACGCCTACGATCTTATGACGATGAAGGCGTCGAAGGTGGCGGCGGGCTCGGACGGTCTAATCCTACTGCCGTTCTTCACGGGCGAGCGCGCCCCGTATTGGAACTCCGACCTGCGCGGCCTCTTCTTCGGCCTCTCGCTGAACCACAGCCGCTCCCATATGATCCGTGCCGTCATGGAGGGCATCTGCTACGGCATGTTCGCTGTCTTCGATGCGCTGCGCGAGTTCGGTGAGGTGCGGGACATTCGTGCGAGCGGCAGCTTTACGAAGTCGCCTCTCTGGATGCAGATTCTCGCGGACGTGCTCGGCGAGCCGCTCGTCCTGCCCGACAACAGCGAGGGTGCGGCGTACGGCGCGGCGGTGCTCGGCTTCATCTCCGCAGGTGAAATGGCAGGGATTGCGGATACGGCGGATCTCGTGCACGCAAAGAAGATCTACACGCCGGATGCGGACAATACGAAGACCTACGCGCAGCTCGTAGACATCAGCGGGCGGCTCTATCACAATTTGCAGAAGGAATTCGCGGAGATCGCGGCATATCAGGCGGGACATTGAGGGAGGAAGATCGAGATGAGTAATGGCACGATGGATATCGGCGTCGTCGGCATGGGCGTCATGGGGAGCAATCTCGCGTTCAACATGGCGGATCACGGCTTTCAGGTAGCGGGATGGAACCGTACGGCGGATATGACGGAAGCCGCCGCAAAGCGCAATCCGCCCGCGAACTTTCATCCGTTCTACGATCTGAAGGAGTTCATCGGATCGCTGAAAAAGCCGCGCCGCGTCTTCCTCATGATCGCTGCGGGGGAGCCTGTGGACTGGGCGATCGGGGAGATTGCACCGCTGCTCGAGGCGGGGGATATCATCCTCGACGGTGGGAACTCATTCTATGAGGACACACGCCGCCGTCACGGCGCGCTGAAGGAGAAGGGCATCTGCTACTTCGGCGTGGGCGTCTCGGGCGGCGAGAAGGGCGCGCGGCTCGGTCCCGCCATCATGCCGGGCGGCGATCGTGCCGCCTATGAATCCGTGCGTCCGATCCTCGAGGGCATTGCCGCGCGTGCGGGCGAGGAGCCGTGCTGCACCTACATCGGCGAGGACGGCGCGGGGCACTATGTCAAGATGGTGCACAACGGCATCGAGTATGCGGATATGCAGCTCATCGCGGAGACCTATCTCATCCTGAAGCATGTCGGCGGGCTCTCCAACGCGCGCATCGGCGAGATCTTTCATGCGTGGAACAGCGGAGAGCTTCGGAGCTATCTCATCGGCATTACGGCGGACATCTTTGCCGAGCAGGACGCGAAGACGGGTGCGGCGCTCGTCGACATCATTGTCGACCGTGCGGGACAGAAGGGAACGGGACGCTGGACGAGCCTCGAGGCACTCGCGCGCGGTGTCGATCTCTCCATGATCTCTGCCGCATGCAATGCGCGCGTACTCTCGAACCTCACGGAGGAGCGCGCACACGCGGGCGCGGTCATGACGGCACCCGAGGGGGCTGCTGTGACGGTGGACGCGGACTTCATTGAGGCGGTGCGTCGCAGCCTCTACACGGCGAAGATTGTCGCCTACGCACAGGGCTTCTCGCTCTACTGTGCGGCAAAGGAGGAGTTCGGCTGGTCGCTCGACTTCGGCAAGATCGCATCGATCTTCCGCGCGGGCTGCATCATTCAGGCGGAATTTTTGCAACGCATCACAGATGCCTATGCGAAGGAGCCGAATCTGAAGAATCTCATGTTTGACGATTTCTTCCTCTCCTCGATCAACGGCAATATGGCAAGTTTGCGCCGCACGGTCTGCCTTGCCGTGGAGCGCGGTGTGCCCATTCCCGCATTCTCTGCCGCTATGCAGTACATCGACGCGTTCCGCAGCCCACAGCTCGGCGCGAACCTCATTCAGGCGCAGCGCGACTACTTCGGCGCGCATACCTTTGAGCGCGTCGACAAGGAGGGCTCGTTCCACCATGTGTGGCAGGAGCATTACGAAAAATAAGTACGCTTACGGGTTGCTGCATACATGAGTGCAGCAACTTTTTTGCTCTGAAATGATATTTAGTAAACAAAATATAATTAAATAAATGAAATGCTATTTACAAATGAAAGACCATCGACTATAATTACATCAGGAATTGTTATAGATCTTGCTGCCAGTAGTTGAGGGCAGCGCGTCGTCGGGGAGGCAATCCCCACTGTGAAAGGAGAGGAATCCTATGCCGCTGATTATTCTAGCTGTGGGCATCCTGCTGCTGTTCTTCCTCATCGTTCGCGTGAAGCTGAACAGTTTCATCTCGCTGCTCATCGTCGCAGGCCTTGTCGGCTACGCAGAGGGGCTACCCGTCACGCAGATCATCCCCGTCATTCAGAAGGGGCTCGGCGGGACGCTCGGCGGACTTGCCATTGTCGTCTCGTTCGGTGCGATTCTCGGCAAGCTGATGGCGGAGAGCGGCGGTGCACAGCGCATTGCCATGACTCTCATCAACATGTTCGGCAAGGAAAAGGTCAAGTGGGCGGTCTGCCTTACGGGCTTCATCGTGGGCATCGCGCTCTTCTATGAGATCGGCTTTGTCCTGCTCATCCCGCTCGTCTTCACGATTGCGGCATCGGCGCAGATCCGCCTCCTCGAGGTCGGTATCCCGATGGCTGCGGCGCTCTCGGTTACGCACGGCTTCCTGCCGCCGCATCCGGGCCCCACGGCGATCTCGGTCATCTACAATGCGGACATCGGTCTGACCCTCGTCTACGGTGCACTGCTCGCGGCGCCGATCGCGGTCATCGCAGGCCCGATCTTCTACAACTTCGTCAAGGATCTCAACCCCGCGATTCCCGAGGGACTCTACAATCCGAAGGTGTTCTCCGATGAGGAAATGCCGAGCTTCGGCATCAGCGTCTTCACCGCACTCGTTCCCGTCGTCCTGATGGCGGGCTCTGCGATTGCAAAGATGACGCTGCCCGCAGACTCGCATGCACTCGCGATCATGGTCTTCCTCGGCTCGCCTGATATGGCGCTCACGATCTCCATCTTTATCGCGTTCTACACGTTCGGTATTTCACGCGGCAAGAGCATCCAGGAGATCATGAAGATCTCAGAGTCCGCGATTCTCGCGATCGCCATGATCCTCCTCATCGTGGGCGGCGGCGGCGCACTCAAGCAGATCCTCATCGACAGCGGCGTTGGCCGCTACATCGGCGACCTCCTCATGGGTTCTGACCTCTCGCCGCTCGTCCTCGCATGGTCGATTGCGGCGGTCATCCGCATCGCCTGCGGCAGCGCGACGGTTGCAGCGCTCACAGCAGGCGGTATTGCGGCTCCCGTGGTTGCGCTTACAGGCGTCAGCCCCGAGCTTATGGTGCTCGCAACGGGCGCGGGCAGTCTCATCATCTCGCCGCCGAACGACCCCGGCTTCTGGCTCTTCAAGGAGTTCTTCGGCCTCACGGTCAAGGAGACGGTGCGCACGTGGTGCACGATGGAGACGATCATCTCCGTGCTCGGCCTTGCGGGCGTTCTGATCCTCAATATGTTCATCGGCTGATAAGCGCACCAAAGGAGCGTGGCTGTCATGGGCTATCTTTTGGGCATTGATGCAGGCTCTACGAACTATAAGGTAATCGCGTGTGATGCGGCAGGGAGATTCCTCGCTTCCGCGCGGCGGCCGGCAAATACGAAATATCATGAAAACGGCTGGGCGGAGACTTCACCCGAGCTGATCTGGGAGGGCGTTGCTGCGTGTATTGCAGAGGTCGCGGCGCAGCTGCCCGGTGAGAGCTGTGACGGCATCGCCGTCGCGAGTTCGGGCGAGGATGTACTGCTTGACGGCGCGGCACAATCGGTGTATCCTGCAATTCGGTGGTTTGACACGCGTACAGAGGCGATTGCTTCGGCGTGGGAGCCGTTCGGGCGTGAGCGGATCTATCGGATCACGGGCATCAACCCGAACCCCGTCGCGAGCATCACCAAGATGCAGTGGATCAAGCGCTATGTGCCCGAGGCGTGGGCGCGGGCGCGCCTCTGGATTCCGATCGCGGGCTTCATCAGTCTGAAACTGACGGGCACGGCGCGTGCGCCGTGGACGAACGCCTGCCGCTCGATGGCGTTCGATCTGAATCACCGCGACTGGTCGGAGGCGATCCTCGCGGAGGCGGGCATAGAGCGTTCCCTGCTCGCAGAGCCGATCCGCCCCGGAGAGCAGATCGGTGCTCTGACCGCAGCTGCTGCGGCGGCAACGGGGCTCAAG
The DNA here is from genome assembly GCF_000286455.1 of Selenomonas sp. FOBRC6. Classification (GTDB taxonomy): domain Bacteria; phylum Bacillota; class Negativicutes; order Selenomonadales; family Selenomonadaceae; genus Centipeda. The sequence continues at coordinate 4,397 of NZ_ALKG01000009.1, read as the reverse complement.
GAGGGCACGCCGGTCTTTGCGGGCGGCGTGGACTATGCCTGCGGCACCTTTGCAACGGGCATCATCCGTCCGGGACAGATGCTGGACTCCACGGGGACGAGCGAGCAGCTGCTTGCGATTCTCGACGCACCCGAGATCAGCAGCGCCAGCATGGAGAAGAATTTCACATCCGTCGCCTATGTGGTGAATGACGCTTACTACATCATGGGTATGATCGTGGCGTCGGGCGGTATCTTTGAATGGTTCAAAAACACATTTGCGTGTGAGTCCTTCGATCTGCTGGTCGATGAGGCGGTGCGTGAGCCGATCGGCGCACGCGGCTGTATGATGCTGCCGTATTTCTCGGGACGGCACACGATGGGCAGCGATCCTGCGGCGCGCGGTGCGTTTGTCGGACTCACGCGCGCAACGACGCGCGGCACCTTTGTCCGCGCGATTCTCGAGGGGCTCTGCTACGAGATGCACAGCATTGTGCAGGCGATGCAGGAGCTCTCGGGGCAGAGCGTCGAGTCGATCTACGCCATCGGCGGCGCAGCAAAGAGTGCGTTCTGGATGCAGATGAAGGCGGATGTCACAGGCATCCCCGTACGCAGCAAGGATGTTCCCGAGGCAGCGGCGCTTGGGGCGGCGATGCTCGCGGGACTTGGTGCGGGCGTCTATACAAGCCCCGAGGATGCTGCGGCGCGCGTGCAGTTTGCAGAGCGGCAATATACGCCCGATGCAGCGCACCACGCACAGTATATGGAGCTGTATGAGACGTTGAACCGTGCGCTCTATCCCGCTCTGCGGGAGTTCAACGCTGCGGTCACGCGCGCACAGGGAACCAACGAAGGAAAATAGAAGCGGAGGAGATATGCGATGAAATATGAGGTAACGGTTACGGGCATTGGGGATTTCGTACTGCCCTTCATGCGGACGCGCGAGTCGGTCATCATCTTTGATAAGAATGTACCATACGAATACGAGAACATGGTTGTCGCGCATACGAAGGCGGAGGTGAAGGCGGACATCGTCGTTGGGGACACACTTCACCTTGCAGACCGCAGCTATACGGTGACGGCGGTCGGCGATGAGGCGATGAAGACGCTGCGTGAACACGGACACTGCACGATCGTATTTACGGGCAAGGATGCGGTGGAGCAGCCGGGGCAGATCATGGTGAAGGGCGACGGTGTGCCGCGCTTCATGGTTGGCGATATCATTCGCTTTGAGTGAGGAGGACAGCGATGAAAGTTTTGGTCATTGGCGATCCGCTGCTCTCGTCGGAGCGTCTGGAAGCCGCCGTCAAAAAGATATTGGGCGATGCGGACGTTGCGCGTGTCGACTGGAAGCCCGCGAGCGATGAGGAGTTTTGGTTCCTGCGCAGTGAGGTCGAGAAGAAGGGGCCGTCGGCGGGCAAGCCGCCGCAGGAGATCTTCGACCACGTCGGCGATGTTGACATCATCATCACGCATCACACGCCGATCAACGCCGAGATCGTTGCCGCAGCGAAGAAGTGCCGCATCATCGGCGCGTGCCGTGCGGGCGTTGAGAACGTGGATGTGGCTGCGGCATCGAAACAGGGCATTGCCGTGTTCCACACGATGGGGCGCAATGCACACGCGGTTTCGGACTACACGATCGGCCTCATGCTCGCAGAGATGCGCAACATTGGCCGCGCTCACGCAGAGCTGAAGCAGGGACATTGGAAGAAACAGTATTCGAATGCCGCCTTTGTCGGCGATATGCTCGAGAAGAAAATCGGTCTCGTCGGATTCGGCTACATAGGTCATCTCGTAGCGAAGAAGCTGAAAGGCTTCGACGTGGAGATCCTCGTCTACGATCCGTATGCAAAGGCGGAGGACGTGGAGGCGGCGGGCGCACGCCTTGTATCGCTCGAGGAGCTGTGTGCGGAGGCGGACTTCATCAGCATGCACGCGCGTCTCTCCGAGGCGACACAGGGGCTTCTCGGCGAAAAGGAGTTCGCACGCATGAAGCCGACAGCATACGTCATCAACACTGCGCGTGCGGGGCTCATCGACGAGCAGGCGCTCATCTCCGCCCTGCATGACAAGCGGATTGGCGGTGCTGCGATTGACGTGTTCTGGACGGAGCCGCCGCCGGCGGATCACCCGTTCATGACGCTCGAGAATGTCACAATCACGCCGCATCTCGCGGGCTCGACGCGCGATGCATTCAACCGCACGCCCTATCTCCTGCTCGAGGAGGTCAAGAGCACAATCGGCGGCGGTGCGCCGCGCTGGGTGGTCAATGCGGACGCCGTTTCAACTGATTTTTCGGGACTCAAATAAGGGGAGGAGGAGCATATGAAAGCAGCAGTGTATCACGGCACGGCGGATGTGCGCGTGGAGGATGTTGTGAGACCGACCATCGGCGCGGGGGAAATCCTCGTCAAGGTCAAGGCGTGCGCCATCTGCGGCGGCGACCTCCGGACGTTCCGCCACGGGCATAAGGCGATTCATCCGCCCATCATCCTCGGGCACGAGATCGCGGGTGTGATCGATGAGGTCGGCGCAGGTATCGACCGCTATCATGTGGGCGACCGCGTCATCGTCGCGCCGGGCATCGGCTGCGGCGCGTGCTCCTACTGCCTCTCGGGGCGTCAGCACCTCTGCTACACGCGCGAGACCATCGCGCACGGCTACGACGGCGGCTTCGCCGAGTACGTGCGGATTCCTGCGAGCGCGGTACGCGCAGGCAATGTGAACTTCATCCCCGATGAGGTTGACTATCTCGCCGCCTCGCTCTCGGAGCCGCTCGCCTGTGTCATCAACGGGCAGGAGGCGATGGACATTCAGCTCGGCGATACCGTCGCCGTCATCGGCGCGGGGCCGATCGGCATCATGCACGCGGAGCTGGCGCGCGCGCGCGGCGCGGGGAAGATCTTCCTCCTGAACCGCAGCCGCAACCGTCTCGATGCGGCGCAGGATCTGAACTATGACGCCTACATCGAGACAGGCGAGGACGGCGGCGTGCAGGCGGTTCTGGATGCGACGGACGGTCTGGGCGCAAGTGTCGTCATCGTCACGGCGGGCAGCGCCGCTGCACAACGCGCGGGCATCGCCATGACAGGCAAGATGGGCAAGGTCTGCCTCTTTGCAGGTCTGCCGAAGGATACGCCGGAGCTCTCGTTCGATGTGAACTTCGTCCACTATCGGCAGATCACGCTGTACGGCACATTCTCCTCCGCGCCGCGCCATAATGCGCTCGCCGTGGAGCTGATCCGCAGCGGGAAGATCAATGCCGACCGCATCCTCACCCACGCCGTTGCGTTGGAGGACATCGTGCACGGCTTCGACCTCGTAGAGCATCGGGCGGGCATGCGCGTTGCGGTCGTCCCCCATATGGAAGAGCTTGCCGCAGATATTGCACGTCATCCTGATCTTGTGATTTCAAAAGGCTAAACTTTAGGTGGGGCTGCTGCACGTTCCCGTTCGTGCGGCGGCCCCGTTTCTGTCTGTGTATGTGTATTTAGGAAGCACTGATAAAATCTGTACCAACTGGCTGCATTTTATCAGTGGAGCCTTTGAAAGGTGGAGCTGCGATGTCGATGGAGGAACTTTATGGAAGAGCGCCGACGGGGCTGTACGATGTCCGCACGCGGAAAGCGGGCCCGAAGGGGCGACTGCCGCTGACGGATGAGATGCTGCGCACGGCGCCGAGCGGCAATATCTTCGGTATGACGATCAATGCGGGCATGGGGTGGAATCCCGATGACCTCGCGGGCGGCGATGTGCTTATCATCAGCACGCAGGGCGGCATCCGCCGCGACGACGGGACGACGGCAGCGGTTGGGCTGCACAACGGGCACTTCGAGCTCGGCGACCTCATGCGCGCCGCCGCAGATGAAATCAAGGGAGCAGGGCTTGTCCCGCATGCAGCCTTTGTCACCGATCCGTGCGACGGGCGCAGTCAGGGGACGACGGGGATGTTCGACTCGCTGCCCTACCGCAACGACGCGGCGATCGTCATGCGCCGCCTCATGCGCTCCCTGCCGACGCGTCGGGCAATCATCGGCGTCGCCGCGTGTGACAAGGGGCTGCCCGCGATGATGATGGCACTCGCGGGGATGCACGATCGCCCCGTGATCCTCATCCCCGGTGGGGCGACGCTCTCGCCGACGGACAGCGAGGATCTGGGCACGGTACAGACCCTCGGCGTGCGTTATGCAAATGATGAGATCACGCTCGACTACGCCGCGCGGACGGGCTGCAGCTCCTGTGCATCGCCGGGCGGCGGCTGTCAGTTCCTCGGGACGGCGGGCACCTCGCAGGTGGTCGCCGAGGGACTGGGACTCACACTGACGCATGCGGCGCTCGCACCCTCGGGCGAGGAGATCTGGCGGGAGCTCGGGCGCGCTTCGGCGCGCGCAGTTATGGCGCTTGCTGCACGGGGGC
>NZ_ALKG01000008.1 GCF_000286455.1 Selenomonas sp. FOBRC6 | reverse complement strand
CGACCGCATTTATCTTGGTACGGGGGCTGACCGTGTCTATTTTGCCTCGGGAGATGGCAATGACAGCGTCTATGGGTTTGAGGCGAACAAGGATGTCCTTACCTTCTATGACAATGGGAAGGTGGAGAAGATCCGTGCGACGAAGGCGGAGCTTGTCCTGCGCAATGGGCAGGGGACAGTGACGCTCAGAAATGGAGCAGGCAAGAAGCTGCTGATCGAAAACGGCAAGGGACAGGTGCAGAAGTATTGGTTTGGCTCTGATGACCGTGATAATACATATGAGTATGAGACACGAATGACGTATGTTGGCTCGTCTCAGAGGCGCGATACATTGGTGGTCAAGAAAACAGCTTCAATTAACTTGCAGGGAAGCCATTTCCGCGATATTGATGTTGTCGATGCACGTTCATCCAATGAGGATGTACATTTTACGGGCGCACGATTCTCTTATGGCGGACGAGGGAGTGATACGATTTCGGCGGCGGCGTCTTCGGAGAGCATTCTCGATGGCGGTGCCGGAAGCGATACCTTGACTGGAAGTTCGGGGCGCGATGTGTTCCGCTTCGGTATGGGGTACGGAAAGGATCGTATCGTTGGATCGGACAAGAAGGATCTGCTTCAGTTGTTCGACATCACGGATGTCAATAAGCTTGCCGTGTCTGCAGCGAATGGAGTCCTCTCGCTGAATATCCGGGGAACGGACGATACGGTTTCCTTGAGTGGCTGGTCAGCGAACAGTCTGCAGACCGTCCGGCTGGCGAATGGACGTGAATATCATTTTGCACGTGCGAATAATGGGCGAATGACCTTGGTCTGAGCTTTATCTTACATTTTGCAGAGACCTCGATGCGGTCTCTGCATTTTCTTTCCGCTGGATTCATTCGTTTTTTCGGGCTTGGGGGCATATATGGAAGTTTTTGACACAGCTGCGACAAGGCGAGCATTGTTCGTGCTTTTTCAATATTATCATGTTCCGCTGGACGGGGAGGAGTTCTCGGCGTGGTTTGAAAAAGAGCGGATCGAGGGTTGGTCGGGAATCTGTCAGGCCGTCAGGCGGTATGGACTGGTAGCGCGGCTGTATTCCCTGTCGCAGGCAGAATTGCCCGATCGAGCGCTTCCTGTTCCTTCGCTTGTACGCTTGAAGAATGGAGAAATCCTTGTCTTGGCCATGCAGGAGGAGGAGATCCGGCTCTTGCGGGGGGATGATTCCGGTCCGATCCATCTCACTCGGGAGGAGTTTCTTGTCCTTTGGACGGGGGAGCTCATGTCTCTTTCTCCGAGATGGGCATGGAAGAGATTGTGGGAGAGATATCACCTTTCTTGGTTTTTTCGTGTCATAGGGCATTATAAACGCTATTTGTGGGAGTGTGTGGCGGCTGCCGCTTTCTTCCAGGCGATGGGCATAGGGCTTCCTCTCATCACGCAGGTCATCATCGACAAGGTCATCGGCAATCATGGAACATCGACATTGACCGTCCTTGGGTGTGCCATGGTGCTCTTCTTCTGTCTGCAATCCCTTCTCTCAGGACTTCGCACATATTTGATGAACCATACGGTGAACAAGATGGATGCAATCTTGGGAACGGAGTTGTTCCGGCACTTGGCAGTTTTGCCGCTGTCTTATTATGAAAGCCGCCAGACAGGCGATACCCTTGTCCGTGTGCAGGCTTTGCGCAGTGTTCGCGAGTTTTTTACGGAGCGGGGACTTACGTCCTTACTCGATGTTTGTTTCAGCGTGTTCTTCATTGCGTTCATGTTTTATTACAGTGTGCCGCTTGCCTTGATCGCCTTGACGCTGATTCCGTGCTTCTTTGTATTGAACCTGTGGGCATTCCCGCATATCCAGAGGAGAATGACGGATGTCTGGAATGCGGGGGCGGCGAACCAATCGTTCCTTGTCGAGGTCGTTTCCAATATGGAGACGGTCAAATCCTTGGTGGCAGAGCCGCAATTCGCCTATCGATGGGAGTTGCTGTTGGCGCGATATGCAAGGGCTGTGTTCGCTAATGTAAGATTGCACATCGTATTGGAGCAGGGCGGCAATATGATCCAGGGAATGGTTTCCTTGATCTTGCTTTGGTATGGCGGACATATGGTGATGCGCGGGGAATTCACTCTGGGGCAGTTGATCGCTTTCCAGATGATTTTTGGACAGGCGACGGCGCCTTTTATGCGGCTTTTGGGGAGTCTTCCTTATCTGCGGCAAGCTGGCATGGCTCTGGAACGTATCGGCGATGTCCTTTCCGTGCCTCGCGAGCCGGTTCTGGTGCAGAGGAGGCAGACTCTGCATTTGCAGGGAAACATATCGTTTCAAAACGTGAGTTTTCGTTATCGCACGAGCAAGACGCTCGTATTGGAAGATTTCTCCTTGGACATCCGCGCGGGGGAGAGAATCGGAATTGCAGGAAGATCCGGTTCGGGGAAAAGCACGGTAGCGAAGCTTCTGCAGCATCTGTATTTTCCTGAGCGTGGTTCAATCGTACTGGACGACGTGCCGTCGGAGCGATTTCCCCTGCCTGTACTGCGTGAAGACATCGTAGTGGTTTCGCAGGACAGCGATTTGTTTCATCGGAGCGTTCGGGAAAATATCGCCTTGATGAATCCCGTGGCCTCGATGGAGGAGATTGTTGCTGCAGCGGAAGCCGTGGATGCACATTCCTTCATCATGGATCTGCCGGATGGATATGATACGTTGGTGGGCGAGCAAGGGACGACCTTATCGGGCGGGCAAGGTCAGCGCATCATGCTCGCGCGGGCATTGTTGGCGCGCCCTAGCATCTTGGTGCTTGATGAGGCAACCAGTGCTTTGGATTATCGTTCCGAGCGCATCGTGCTGCAGAATTTGCTGCGGCTTGGCAGGAATCTTACCATCTTGATGATCGCACATCGCTTGTCCGCTTTGGCAGTTTGCGATCGAGTCGTCGTCATGGAAGCGGGAAGAATCGTGGAGGATGATTCGCCGGAGAATCTGCGTTCTAGGCCTGGATTGTATCATGATATGTGGTTACAGAAGATGGAGGGATGAAGGTGTTCTTGCAGCGGATTTGGCAGAAGTTCATGGGAAATCCCGAAGGGCGCGACACGGAGTTCCTTCCGGCTATTTTGGAAGTGACGGAGACACCGCCGTCTCCCGTGGGGCGCGCGGTTCTCTATATTGTGCTGGCGTTATTGATCGCTTTCCTTGCATGGTCCGTGCTCGGACACATTGATGAGACGGCTGTTGCTGCAGGGAAGGTGATTCCGGCAGGACAGGTCAAGGTCGTCCAGGTCAAGGACAAGGGAATTGTGCAGAAGATCCTAGTGAAAGAGGGAGATTTCGTAACAGAGGGAGATCCGCTGATCGTTCTCGATCCGACGAGGACAACGGCAGATGTGGAGAATCTGAGGAAACGCGCCGCGTATTATCGCTTGGATGCGGCGCGGCTTGAGGCTGAGGCGGAAGGAAGGCCGTTCTCGCCGGAGCAGGAGGGAGACCTGGATGCTCGGGATTACAGCATGGAAATGACGCTGTATCATAGCCGTCGAAGTCAGTATCGTGCGGATATCGAGGCGGCACAGTCTGCCGTGCGTCAGAAGCGGGAAGCCGTAGATGCAGCAAGGACGAATTATCAGAAGTATACAGAGCTTTATCATATAGCGATTGATAAGGAGCAGCGATTCGCGATGCTTCTGGAGCAGGATGCGGTTTCGGAGATGCAGTTGTTGGAACAGCGTGCACAGCGTATCGAACTGGAAAAGAATATGCAGGCGGGGCAGAGTCTCTTGCGGCAGGCTGAGGGAGAATTGGCAGAGGCGGAGGAGAGAGGGCGTTCGGTTGATGCTGATTACCGCAAGGGGGTGATGACGGAACTCGTGGAAGCGCGAAAGCAGTCGTATGCCTTGGCGGAGGAGCTGAAGAAAGCGGATGAAGATGCGAGACTGGCGACCATAACGGCGCCGTGCGATGGGCAGGTCTACAATCTGACGATTCATACCATCGGAGGAATCGTCACGGATGCTCAGCCGCTGCTGATGATCGTTCCTGCGGATTCCGAAATGGAATTCGAGGTTTGGGCGGATAACAAGGATATCGGTTTCATTAAGAAGGGGCAGGAAGCGGAGGTCAAGGTCGATACATTTGATTTCCAGAAGTTTGGCGTCGTTCGTGCCGTCGTGGAGGAAATCGGTCCCGATGCTGCAACAGATGAGAAGGATCTGGAGACGTATCGTAAGTATCGCGTGCTGTTGAGACCGCGGGAGTCATCCGTTTCATGGTGTTCAGACGATGGAAAGTTCCTTTTGCCTGGCATGCATGTTCAGGCGGAAGTGAAGATCAAGGAGAAAAGGATCGTGGATTTCTTTTTGGATCCTTTCCGCAAATATCTGGATGAATCCTTGAGAGAGCGGTGACGAGTGGATGGATACGGGATTGTACAGCCTTGCTTATGCGGCGCGGTATCTGGGGATTTCTGCTGAAATTGGGCAGATGAAGCGTTCTTATAGCGTTACGGATGCTCCCTTGACGACTGCATTGCTTCTGCGGGCGGCGCAGGAATTGGGATTGAAGGCGCGCAGCGTAAGTGGTCTTACGTGGGCGAACGTGAGAAGCGGCACCTTTCCCATATTGCTTCGCCTGTCGGATGGGTCATATATCGCTTTGCTGGCTGTTTTGGACAATGGTGTCCTCGTGCAAGATCCACAGCATGATGGACAGCAGCTCGTGGTCAAGGTGTCGAGAGTGCAGGAAATCATGTCAGGGGAAGGAATTCTTCTGGCCAAGCGTGCAAAGATGCAGGAGCAGCCAAAGAAATTCGGAATCTCGTGGTTTTGGGAGATTTTGCAGAGATATAGAAAAGGAATGGGGAATGTATGCCTGCTTTCCCTTTTGCTGAATCTGCTGGGTCTCACAGCCCCAATCTTCATGCAGGTCATCATCGATCGCGTTCTCGTGCATCGAAGCCTTGACACGTTGGATGTGTTGCTGGTCGGTATGGTGCTTTCTTTAATCTTCCAGCAAGCCATGGGCGGAGTCCGCACATATTTGCTGTCGCATCTGGTCAATCAGATGGATACGGTATTGGGAAGCCGACTGTTTCAAAACATGGCGCATCTGTCCCGCGCTTCCTTCGATCGATGGACGGTTGGGGATATTGTTGCACGCATGGGGGAGATGGAGAATCTGCGTGCGTTCATGACGGGGAGCGCACTTTACGGTGTCTTGGATCTGGTTTTTGTGTTCATCTACTTGATTGCAATGCAGGTCTACAGTCCTTTGCTGTGCGTAGCTGCAGTCTGCGTGCTTCCCTTTTTCATCTTGGTGAATCTGATCGCGGCTCCGATTTTTCACAGGCAGATGAACCGGCAGTTCCAGCGGGCAGCAGAAAACCAAGCGTTCGTGATTGAGACCATCCGCGGTATTGGGACGGTGAAGTCGACGGCGACGGAGCGTTTCTTCATCGAGCGATATGAGGATCTGATCGCTCGCTATGTGGCTTCCATATTTTCGGTGGCACAGACGGCGAATATTGCAGGGAGCATCAATTTCCTTTTGCAGAACCTGTATTCTTTGGCAATCCTCTGGCTGGGTGCTGTCTATGTGATGGAAGGAACGCTTAGCATTGGCGAGCTTATCGGTTTCCAGATGATTGCTGCGCAGCTGATTCAACCTGTCATACGCTTGTCCGAGCAATGGCAGTTTTTTCAACAGGCGCGTGTTTCCATGCAGCGTGTGGGCGATCTGATGGATGGAGATAAGGAAAAGAAGCTTGATTTGACAAAGGGGGAACTGCCTAGGCTCAAGGGGGGGATTCAGTTCGAGGAGGTTTCTTTTACCTATCGAGAGGATGGTGCGCCAATTATCCGCGACTTGAGTTTCGGAATCCAGCCAGGATTGAGTGTGGGAATTGTCGGAAGATCCGGTTCGGGGAAAAGCACATTGGCGAAGCTGATTCAGTGCTTCTATGTACCGGAGCGCGGACGTGTACTGCTCGACGGTATGGATGTCACTCGCCTTGAGCCTGCATGGCTTCGGCAGCAGATCGGAGTCGTGCTTCAGGCGAACCATCTGTTTCAAGGGTCGATCGAAGAGAATATCAAGATTTCTGTGCCCGATGCTCATCATGAAAGCGTCGTTCGTGCGGCAGCACTTGCTGGAGCAGATGAGTTCATCGCGCAGATGCCCGATGGGTACGACTCGGATGTGGGAGAAGACGGGAAGCTTCTTTCCGGCGGTCAGAGGCAGAGAATCGCCATAGCGCGCGCCTTGCTGACAGATCCGAGCATCTTGATTTTCGACGAGGCGACGAGTGCCCTCGATGCCCGGACAGAAGCACAGGTGATGCAGCAGATTGCTGGAATTGCCAAGGGAAGGACGTTGCTCATGATTGCGCACAGACTGCACACGGTAAGGTGTTGCGATGCGATACTGTTCATGGAGAAGGGGCGCATCATAGAGGGGGGCAGCCATGAGGAGTTGATACAGCGCAGAGGGGCGTATTATGAACTCTATATGGAGCAGGAGATGTAAGGAATCACATTGCGCGTGTATTTTTTCATGGCGTTGAAGCATGTTGTAATTTCAGCCCGTCTGAAGGCAACGCTCATTTCAGATAAGGAATGTTTGAGTGTTAATGAATCCTTATGTAGCAAATCATGGGGGAGTGCATCATTGATGTAGAAACGGAGAGTCTTACGATCAAGATCACGAGTAGTGCCAGACGCTTACTTACCTACCACATGAAAGAACGCTGTGATGAGTTGTGTCTGATGATCGAGGGATGTAGTTGGGTGAAACCGGGCGGTAATGAGTTTGCTGTTGCAGAGGGGCAGACGATACGTATTCCGTACGGCGCATTCCATCCAATTCAAGCAGAAACTTTGCTAAAAGAGATGAAGATATCGATGTGGAGGATAAGATTGTGTGAGGAGGAGTGAAAGGTTAGGG
>NZ_ALKG01000007.1 GCF_000286455.1 Selenomonas sp. FOBRC6 | reverse complement strand
TGCTTCCTTAATTCTTCACCTTCCCGATCCTGTAAGTGGGAGGTGTTGCGATATGAGTTACTACGAGTTCATCCTTGCGTTGATCCTCGTCACTGGCTACATTATCTGCGTTAAAAAGAAATAACCGCCCTGCCTTGCAAACGGTGCGGTTAAATCCAAACCTGTGAAGAGGTAGCCGTCTTGTCACGGTTCTCTTTTTTGTGTCTTTATTATATCAGATACGAGGCTGCGGCGCAAGTCATTCCTTTACGCTCAGCGCACGCATGGCGTTGAAGATGGCGAGGACGGTGACACCGACATCGGCGAAGATTGCCGCCCAGAGCCCTGCCCAGCCGATTGCACCAAGAACGAGGACGATGCCCTTGATGCCAATGGCGAAGGTGATGTTCTGCCATGCGATGCGCATGGTCTTGCGTGCGATGTCGATGGCGGTCGCGATCTTCTTCGGCTCGTCGGTCATGAGGACGACATCCGCCGCTTCGATTGCCGCGTCCGAGCCGAGTACACCCATGGCGATGCCGACATCGGCGCGTGCGAGGACAGGGGCATCGTTGATGCCATCGCCGACGTAGGCGAGTGTTCTGCCCTCCTGCTGCGCTGCGAGACGTGTCTCGACCTGCGCGACCTTGTCCTGCGGGAGCAGCTCGGCATGGACGGTGTCGATGCCGAGGCGCTTGCCGACACTCGCGCCGATTGGGCGTGTGTCGCCCGTGAGCATAACGGTCTCACGGATGCCGCGCTCCTTCAGGGCGCGGATCGCCTCCGCCGCGTCCTCCTTGATCTCGTCTGCGACGTGGACGACGCCTGCGAAGCGTCCGTCAATGGAGAGGTAGACCGCGCCCGCGTGGGGGACGGGAGGGATGTTTACCGTGTTCTTTGCTGTGAGGAGGTCATGTGTACCGAGCAGGATGAAATGCCCGTTGATATGCGCGGAGATGCCGCGGCCCGCGTTTTCCTCCATCGCGTGTACGTCCGTGTCCTCGATTGTCCCGCCGTTGTCTGTGAAGGCACGGAGGATGGAGCGGCCGATGGGATGGGTGGAGTAGCGCTCGGCGTTCGCCGCGTAAAAGAGCACGTCTTCCTCTGCGAATCCCTCGGCGGGGATGACGCTCGCGACGTGGAAGCTGCCCTTTGTGAGCGTGCCGGTCTTGTCGAATACGACGGTGTCCGCCTTTGCGAGCGCCTCAAGATAGTTGCCGCCCTTGATGAGGATGCCCGCGCGGCTCGCACCGCCGATTCCCGCAAAAAAGGAGAGGGGCACGGAGATGACGAGGGCACAGGGGCAGGAGATGACGAGGAAGGTCAGTGCGCGGTAGATCCATACGGCGAAGGAATCGCCCGTCGCGAGCGGCGGGATGACGGCGAGCAGCACGGCACCGATGACAACGGCGGGCGTGTACCAGCGGGCAAAGCGCGTGATGAGCGTCTCGGTGGTCGCCTTCTTATCCGTCGCCTCCTCCACAAGCGAGAGGATGCGCTCGACGGTCGATTCCTCGTACGGGGTTGTGACCTCCACCTCGAGTACGCCGGTCTGATTGATGCAGCCGCTGATGATCTCGTTGCCTGCGCGTACTGCGCGGGGCATGGATTCACCTGTGAGCGCGGAGGTGTCGAGCAGCCCCTCGCCCTTTCGGATGATCCCGTCGAGCGGCACGCGCTCCCCCGGGCGGACGATGATGGTCTCGCCGACCTCGACCTCGTCGGGGAATACCTCCTCTTCCACACCGTTGCGCAGGACGCATGCCGTGTCGGGACGGATGTCCATGAGAGAGGAGATGGAGCGGCGGGAGCGTTGAACGGCGTAGCCCTGGAACCACTCTCCGATCTGATAGAGCAGCATGACGGCAACGCCCTCGGAGTAGTCGCCGAGGGCAATCGCGCCGAGGGTGGCGACTGCAATGAGGAAGTTCTCGTCAAAGACGCGTCCTTGGCGGATGTTCACCGCCGCGCGCCAGAGAATGTCCCAGCTGATGAGAGCGTAAGCTGCGAGGAGGAGCACAACGCCAACGATTGTGTCTTCGAGGACCATTCCCGGGATGAAGAGTGCGGCTGCTCCGCTGATGCGCATGAGCATCCTCTTTTGCTTCTTCGTCATTGCTGCCTCCCCTTTCTCCGAATTAAGCCTCGAGTACGGCGTCCGGCTCGATGGTCTTGGCGATCTTCTTGATCTCTGCGATGATCTCGTCGAAGCGCGCGTCGTCCGCGTCGAGGGTCATGCGCTCGCTGAGGAAGTTGATGCGCACCTTGTTCACGCCCTCGATCTTTGCCGCAGCATCCTCAATCTTCTGCGCACAGTTGGCGCAGTCGATATCGCGAAACTTGAATGCCTTTTTCATGGAAATCCACTCCTTTATTCAAATAACATATGAACAACCATTCATGTGTCTGATTATAAAGGAGGATGGAGAAGGTGTCAAGAGTGTGGGAAGAATTTTGTTCTTATGGTATAATTTATTTGCTGTCGCACCTCAAAATCTAG
>NZ_ALKG01000006.1 GCF_000286455.1 Selenomonas sp. FOBRC6 | reverse complement strand
CATTGTGAAGCGGCTGTTCCAAGCGGGCAGGACAAGGTATCGTGGCATCAAGAAGAACCTGCTCCGTTACTATCTGCTCTTTGCATCGGCGAACCTCGTCATGTGCTTGAGGGCAGGAATGCAGAGGGCGTTCTGCATGACAATGGGATAAGTGCGCCCTTTTTCCCAAATTTCCCGGTGAAACGGGCGATTCGGGGAAGAAAAAGGGGCAATGAGAGCAGTATTGCACGCTCTTTTGTATTGCAATTTGTGAAATTTGTGTCTGCGGATCAGCTGGCTGTGATTATCCACTATTTATCAGTGATTCCTTGAAAATGTTTCTTAATTAAATCACTGTTCAACTTGCTCTTGCAATTCACGCTTTTCTTTTTCAATTTGCATCTCTTGCAGGACGATGTGAGGATGACAGGCAGCGAATTCTTTCTCCACCATCGCGATTACGTCATCGGGCGTATAAGGGGCGCTGTTTTCCGTTGCCAGTATGAACGAGCAGCCAGAGAGAAAAGAGGTGCAGACGAGCGCTGTGGCAGTGAGGATGCGAGGCAGGATTCGTTTCATGATGGGCTCCTACTGCCTACAGACACTTTACGGCTCGATGGGGAAATAATCCGCAGGGACGGGGGCGAGGATGCCGACAAAGACAAAGTCCTTCGCGCCTGTATTTTTCATCCCGTGGCACATGCCCTTCGCTGAGACGATGACATCGCCCTTCGCGATGGGGTGCTCCTCTCCGGGGGCAGGGTAAAAGACGCCCTCTCCCTCAATGCAGATCCATATATCATCTGCATTGGCGTGACCGTGCGGCTGAATCATCTGCCCGGGCTTTATGACCCAGACGACGCCGCTCGTTGACTCCGTGCTGTAGATTGGCGTGCGCGTTGCGACATTGCCCGCCTTTGCCACATCTGCCACGCGAAAACGGCGCGTTGCAAAATCGTTTGTGATTTCATTTGCCATGATGTTTGCTCCTTTCGGAACTTCGTATTTTATATCGTTTTAGGGCGCTCAGTCAAAGTAATCATCGTCATATCCTTCGCCGTAGTCGTTCCAATCATTATATAGATCATCCGCGTGAATTGCAAGAGCAAGTTGAACAGTGATTTAATTAAGAAACGTTTTCAATAGCGTATACTTCATCCAAGAAGGTGTTAAACAGTTCTGCCGGTGTTTGATAGCCGAAAACTCGGCGAGGGCGGCTGTTTATCTCATCCGCTATGTTTAGGATGTCCTCGTCACTGTATCCATCGATGCCCGTTCCTTTGGGGATATATTGGCGGAGGATGCCGTTGTGACGCTCGTTCTGCGGGCGTTCCCATGAGCTGTAGGGGTGAGCGAAGTACACCTTCGTGCCGAGGCTCTCAAGCTGCGTGAACGTCTCGAACTCTGTCCCGTTGTCAACGGTAATCGTCTTGAACACTTGGCTGAAACGGTCCTCTCCATATTCCGATTTCAAATGGGCGATGGCTTCTTCAATGCCGGCGCACGTGCGACCCGAGATGCGGATTGCGATGTAGTCGTGCGTCACCTTTTCCACAGCGGTAAATACGGCTGCGCCGCGCCCTTTCCGCGATCCGACAACGGTGTCGGCTTCCCAGTGTCCGATTTCCGTGCCTTCGTCCACAAGGGCAGAACGCTCCTCTATACTACGCCCTTTCAGGCGCTTGTTCTTGCGGTTTCGCTTGCGCTTGCACTTTCGTCCGAGCGCTTGCGGGACATCGAACAGCGTCAGCGGAATCCTACCCGCCCACAGCATATTGTCAAGCGTCTTGGTGCAAGGGATACCATCCTCGTCGAACCGTTTGTTCGCCCTAGCATCCCCGACGCACATGTCGATCGACCACTTGTTCTTACGGATTCTTTCGGTCATCCAACGCAGGAATGGCGCACAGCCTGCGCTGTCAACCTTATACGGTCGTTTGGAGTTCTTTCGATGTTCGAGGTAAGCCCGTTGCCCACGCCTTGCCGTATATTGTGGAGACCGCCCGCGAGCAGATCGGCGTTCAGGCGTCCCACGTGTAATCTCATAGTGGATCGCCGTGTGCGAGCATCCAATCCGTGCGGCTATGGCGCGAAGGGAGAATCCTTCGCGGTGAAGTGCCTGTATTTGCCCCCTTTCGTCAAGGGTAAAGTGCTTTCCCGATTTACGAACAGCTTCCATTGTGGTAGAATAGGCGTAATCCATAGTGATTGCTCCTTTGCTGATATTTTGTAGCAGAACCATTATAGCACGGGACGTCACTATGGATTTTGTTTTTGTTTAGCTGTTCAACTTCATTTTACAACGAACCTGCAAAACTTTTCTTCTGTAAGGTATTCAAAGGATATTTCCCTTTGCCGCCGCTATTGGAAAGCCAAAAGCAGCGGCTTTTTTACGCGATATGACCGAAAAGACTAGAAAGCAGGATATGTCATCATTTGTCATTTCTTCTCAATGTAATAACTGCATGGCATATCAAGCCAAATACAAGAGAAAAACAGCCACCGCCAAATAGTGATGCTCCCCACCCTGCACCCGACATTGTCATAAAACCGCCAACAAAGAAAATACCAATGCCAAGAAATATCCCGACACCATAAAAAAGTCCAATTGCCATATCATACTTATTAAATTGTCGTTTCTCTTTTTTTCACATGTTTCCATTTTTGTTATTACCTCCTTCGCAAAATCGTCCATGTGGACTCCAAAAAGAAAACAAATTTTTTTCAACGTATTTAAATCGGGTTCATTAACATCTCTCTCCCAATTCGATAGCGCCTGCCGGGTAACATTCAATTTCCCAGCCAGTTCTTCCTGTGTCATTCCCGATTGTGTTCGCAGATGACGTATTTGCTTTCCTGTTGTAATATCCGTCTGTTTCTGGTTCAAAATGGTTCCTCCTCTCTGATGCTGATTTTATCAATGATATTTCGCAATAGCCAGCAATGAACGTTTGCATTGCGCAAGATGTTACATTATCTTCTGAAACATATGCCGGATCTTGTCTAAACGGCTGTTCGGGCGGCGTGGCTGAAACACAGGCTCGCCGGAAGTTTCCTGATACCCTTTTAATTCTGTAATGCAGACACTTCTTCCATTTGTATAAAAATTCAAATCATTTCTATATTCACCAATACAACGGGCAGGGATTTCCCCCTTAAAAATAACTTCATCTTTTTCAAGTCTGGTTGATTCAATGATTGCGCAATACTTTGGTGCGTCATTATAAGCCCGTGAAAGATATTCCTGCGGTGCAAAAAGGGTAAAGGAAAGGTATGGTTCCAACAGTTGTGTTCCTGCTTTTTTCAATGCCTGCTCCAACACGACAGGCGCAAGAAAACGAAAATCAGCGGGGGTGCTGACCGGGCTGTAATAAACTCCATAATCAAAACAAATTTGGCAGTCTGTCACTCCCCAGCCATATAAGCCCTGCTCCATTCCATAACGCACACCCTCCATGACGGCATTTTGAAAACTTTGGTTTAAATAGCCGAGAGATACCTCGCTTTTATATTGTGTTCCGCTTCCAACAGGAAGCGGTGTTACAGTCAAACCAATAGATGCCCAAAACGGATTCGGCGGCACTTCAATATGAATCGTGTAGCTCGCTTTTTTTTGCGGTCTTTCCAGATAAATAACCGAAGGCTCTTTCATAGCCACGCCCACATGATATTTTTCTTCTAATAGCGAACAAATAACTTCTAACTGTACTTTTCCCAAAAAAGATAATATAATCTCATGTGTAACAGTATCAATGTCAAAATGCAAAAGAGGGTCTGTATCAGCAATCTCTGTGAGGGCATTTAACAGGGCTTCCCTTTGCTCCGGCTTTTGCGGCTCTACCGTTGTCCGAAGTAATGGCATGGGATTATCAATCCGTGTTTTGTGAGGCAGGAGTTTTTCATTTCCCAGAATGTCGTTCAGTTTCAAAGTATCATCAGCTAAAATAACAATTTCTCCCGGACAGGCATGGTCAACCGGGACGATTTCACCATTTGACGGAATACACATTTCTGTAATCTTTATTTTTTCCTTTTTTGACAGCAGCAGGGTATCCCGTAAATGGAGCGTCCCATGATACAGGCGTAAATAAGAAAGCCGTTTTTTCCGCTCTGTATACTCAACCTTAAAAACATATCCACATAATTCAGACTGAATATCGTCTGTTTCTGTAATGAAAGTTTCTGTAATCGCTTCAATCAGTTTTTCTGTTCCTAAATTGTCTTTTGCACTCCCATGATAAACAGGAAACAAAGAGCAGCATCTGGTTCTTTTGCACTTTTCATATTGTAATTCCTGTATATCCAAAGAATCCTCTGCAACATATCGTTCTAATAGTTCATCGCTTCCGGAAATAATCATATCCCATTTGTCCAAATCAGAAATATCGGTCATGGTTATCTTTGGCGACAGGGAAACCTCCTGCATGACAATCATATCACTGGTAAGTTTATCTTTAATGCTTTGGTAAACACGCCGCAGGTCGATCCCATTTTGGTCTATCTTATTTATAAAGATAATTGTCGGAATGTCCATTTTCTGAAGCGCATGGAATAATATACGGGTTTGTGCCTGTACGCCGTCTTTTGCCGAAATGACTAAAACAGCTCCGTCAAGGACAGATAAAGAGCGGTATGCTTCGGTTAAAAAATCCATATGACCGGGAGTGTCCACGATATTGATTTTATAATCATTCCAGCAAAAAGAAGTAACCGCTGTCTGAATGGTAATTCCGCGCTGCCGTTCCAAAATCATAGTGTCTGTTCTTGTAGTTCCTTTATCCACGTTTCCTTGTTCCGCAATCGCTCCACTGGTGTACAGCAGGCTTTCCGTCAATGTTGTTTTTCCTGCGTCTACATGGGCGAGAATTCCAATATTGATTATTTTCATGTGATTGTCCTCCTTTTACAGCCCCAAAAGGGCATAAAAATCCCCAGCAGTAAAATACTTTTACCACTGGGGATTATAATTTGCGGACATACACATATACAGCATACACCTGTTTGTGATTGCTGTTTTTCGGATATGTCAAAATTGATAAGGCAAAAGTATTCTTAAATTGGGTACAAAAAACCAAGCCCCCACAAAAGGGACTATCATAATCCTTTGTTCCCACTATTTGATTATAGTTTTATTTAAGAATACCTTGCCGCATATTTTTTACTCCTTTTTTGGAATGATGCTATTATATCACATTAGTTTTAGGAAAGAAAGTACCTAAAAGAAATTTTTCTTCCCCTTATATGTAACAATCATACCGACTTTCTGGCGTTCAGAATGGTTTCTGCTGTCTGCTGTGGTGTTTGGTTGGAATTGTCCAGCCAAAAGCCGATCCGTGGTGTTGTCTGCATAAATGTATCGTATAAGGTTTCAACCGTAAAGCCGGAATAGCCTGTTTTCTCCCTGTATCGTTCCCTTCCTTTTATTGTTTCCACATCTGGACAAAGAACGACAACCTCAACAGGGTATTTATGCGGCACAAAAAATATGTACATGTAACTAATTCAACACATTTATAATTTGAATAGGGACATTATAGCATTTACTAAATACAAATTCAATGTATACGGAAATAAAGATATAAGGAGTGGGAAGGATTCCGCCGTAGTCGGCATTGTAGGAAAATCCAAAAGTTTAGATTTTCCCACAATGCTTATCTTTTGGTCTTTGGTTCGGAATAGTGTAGTGCTGGCGGTCTATCTCTTGTTTTCGGTTGCTTGCTTCCTTACCGTACATGAGCATTATAGCACGGGATGTCACTATGGATTTTGTTTTTGTTTAGCTGTTCAACTTCATTTTACAACGAACCGATGGAATCTTTTGCGTGAAAGGTGATCTCTTGAATTTATATCTTCATCCCTCAATTGCAGTCTCAATCCCACCCTTGAAAACAACAACTACCGCGCCATCCTCTTTGACCACGATGTGATCAAGCAGCCCGCCCCATAGCTCCTCATCGAATGCAACCTGCTCCCCGTTGATACCACATACCACTTGAATCATGCCCTCTAGGATATTTCTCTTACTCTCCCTCTCGGCAATTTGCTTGTCTAGCTTCTCCAAAGCTCCCTGCTTTTCCAGATAGAGAGCGCGAATCTCATTCTCCTGTTTCAGATACGTCGTCTGATCCTGTGCCACGCGTGCATTCTCGCGAATCAGTTTTTCAAGCCGTTCTGTCAAAAGAGTGAGTTCTTGCTCTACTCTACCGTGTTCCTCGACAAGCTCCCCTGTTTGGCAAACGCTATCAATCAGAGCGCGAAGTTCTGCAATCACGTTCTCTTTGACTTCCATCAAGGAGTTCAGTGCTTTCACGAAAATCTGTTTGATTTCCTCCTCCGTCAAGTGCCTCGTACTGCACGGCTTGCCCTTGTGGGCATATTTCTTGTTGCAGCGGTAGATCACCCTGCGGTACTTGTCCGTGGAGTGCCATACCTTCGCACCGTAGTAACCGCCGCAGCAGCCGCATTTGATTTTGTTCGCGAAGATACTCACACCACTGTGCTTGCCGTTCTGCTCTCTGCGTTTTATCTCCAATTGCACAAAGTCGAATAAGTCTGGCGGGATAATCGCCTCGTGGTGCTCTTCCACATAGTACTGTGGAATCTCGCCCGTGTTCTTCCGTCGCGTCTTATCGAGGAAGTCTGCCGTATACTCTTTCTGGATCAGCGCATCACCGCGATACTTCTCATTCGTGAGGATGGAGCGCACCGTGGAAATGTACCACTTGTCCTTTCCCGACGGGGATTTGATGCAACGCGTCTCCAGTTCCTTAGTGATGGCATAGAAGGATCGCCCGCCAAGGAAGAGTTTGTAGATGAGCCTTACGATTTTCGCCTGTTCTTCGTTGATTTCGAAGTCCTTGTCATAGCCGAGAAAGGCACTGTAGCCCACACTGGTTTTGCCCTCGGCGAACTGCTTCCGCTTGCCCCATGTGGTGTTCTCCGAGATGCTGCGGCTTTCCTCCTGAGCTAGGCTGGACATAATCGTTATAAGGAGTTCTCCGCGCGTGTCGAACGTCCAAATGTTCTCTTTCTCAAAATAGATCTCTACACCGTTTTCCTTGAGTTTGCGGACGTTCTGCAGAGAATCCACAGTGTTTCTCGCAAAGCGGCTGACCGACTTTGTAATGATGAGGTCGATCTTGCCGGCAAGGGCATCCTCGATCATTTGGTTGAAGCCGTCACGCTTCTTTGTGTTGGTTCCACTGATCCCTTCGTCCGAATACATGCCGACGAAATCCCAGTCAGCGCGGCTTTCGATGTAGTTCTTGTAATGCGCCATCTGCATTTCATAACTGGAAGCCTGTTCTTCATGGTCGGTCGAAACTCTGGCGTACCCTGCCGTCCTGCGCCGTCTTGGTTCTGCCGCAACTTCTGACCGAAACACTCTGGGAGTTGCAGGAATCACCCTCACTGTCTTTGCCATCGGTATGCGCCTCCTTCTTTGAGTTGAAATATGACCTCATCATCGGATATGGTGATCCGCTCGACATTCTGTACGATCTTGCCCTCGTAGCCATCGCCGAGCAAGGATTCTGCCGCTTCCTTTAGTTCGGATTCGGACAATCTTCTCATACTGCATTTTGTGCGCGGCTGACTACACGCCCACACCTTAGTTCCCTTCGTCCAAGTGTCACGCTCACACTTGCTGCCGCAGGAGGCGCAGTACACTTTGTTCGTGAAGGGATTGCTGCCGCGCTGCCCGTTGTAGATGCGGGCAGTCTTTTTTATGCGTCCGTTGACAAGATGGAAGTCGATTCGATCACCGTAAATGACGATCTTGGACACCTTGCGCCGAAGTTTTGTGGCATCGAAATCTTCCTTCTCCATGACGGTTCTGACCGCAGCCACAAGCTCCTCTTCCTTGATTGGACGGCTGTCACAGGATTCCCTACCTTTCCGCTCTCTTGTGTTGCAGCCCCATCGCCTGTACTTCCCAGCGGTTCTTCTGCTGAAGCCGCTGCCGCAGCATCCGCATTTCACCATTCCGGAGAATGGCATCAGCACAGGATTCCGATTCACAGCCCGTTCGGCCCTCAGTTTTCGTATCTCCTGCGCCTTATCAAAGTCATCTCGGCTTATGAGCGGCTCGAATATTCCCTCCACCAGATACATGGGCAGTTCGCCTTTATTCCGCTTGCGGATATGTCCCTCACTGATGTAGTTCTTCTGCAGCGCCATTGTGCCCGTGTAGGAGATGTTGGAGAGGATGTCCTTTACCGTGGTCTGCTCTATTGGTCTCCCCTGCCGTCCTGTGATTCCGCGTCCCGCGAGAGTCTTGGCGATGGCGTATGCAGATTCTCCGGCAAGGTATCTGCGGTAAATCTCCTTGACGATCTTGCCCTCGGCAGGGATAATGCGGAACATCTCTCCGTCCCATGTGTAGCCGTACGGTGCTTTATGCCCGTTCGGGATCCCCTCTGCGAACCGTCGCCGCACACCCCACCGAATGTTGTCGCCGATGCTTCTGCTCTCCTCCTGCGCAAAGGATGCGAGCAGCGTCAAGAGCAGTTCCCCGTCCTCGGATGTGGAATCAATGTTCTCCCTCTCGAAGCGGACGGCAATCCCCTTCTCTTTCAAGCGTCGAACGGTATGAAGGCAATCTACGGTGTCACGGGCAAATCGGCTGATGCTTTTGACGAGCACCAAGTCAATCTTCCCGGCGTTGCAGTCGGCGATCAGCCGCTTGAACTCCGTCCGATGCGTGGTGCTTGTGCCTGTGATTCCCTCGTCCGCATACACGCCTGCGTATTCCCATGCAGGATTATTCTGGATGAGACTGCTGTAGTAACTGACCTGCGCTGCAAGGGAGTAGTGAAGCGTATCCACAGAGACACGGGCGTAGGCAGCCACACGCAGCTTTTTCTGCAATATAGGGCTTGGTTGAACCCGTCGTATTTTCATGGTGCTCCCTCCTTTCCACTCCCATATTCCCGTACTATCCGCACGATAGCAAGTCAATATCTGAAAATAGTACGCCTATGACGGGGCGATATTTCTCGCGCATTTTCGCTTCAAACGCAAGATACTCGTCCTCTGACAAAAAACCGCTCTGCAGCATTTTCCATGAAGCACGCATCACCATCTGATACGTCATTTCCCGAAGCCCTTCTTCCTTGCTCATCTCAACATCTCCCTTCATGGAACAGCAGACAAAAACGGCACTTTTGGTCACCCAAAAAGTAAAAAAATAACCCGACGGTAAGCCGCCGGGCATTGAGGTTAAAGCAGTTATTTATCTTTGAGGCTGTGCATCATGTCCTGCAGTTTCTGTGGAACGGGAAGCCCCATCCGTGCTGCGTTCTCGATGATGGAGATTCCTTCATTCGAGATGTAGAAGAAGATCACGGCAGAACGCAGGACACAGCCGCTCCCGATGATGTGTACATCAAGGACGTTCGCCACGCCGACAAGGGTGAAGATGCAGACTTTCTTGCAGATTCCCTTGAAGCCGATTGCACTGGACAGCTTCTTCTCCACAATCGCACGGAGAACACCTGTGATGTAGTCCGTCGCCACAAACACAACGAGGGCATAGAGCAGATCGTCAAAGCTGCCGAGGAACTCCCCAACAACGATGCCGATGCCCGCCGCATACAGACGTATTGTCAAAATCTGATCCATATCAGACACCCCCTGCTTTCTTCCATTTATTGAGATTGCTCATCCTGCGCAGTCGTCGCCTCCGCGCCGAGTTCGGACAATATCTTCTCGGCAGAGACGAAACCTCGGTATCTAGCCATCTTCCACCAACTCCCTGCATTCCAGAACAAGCCACCGTTTCTTCCCGCCGAGCGGATATGACGGTGCAATCGGCGTGAGCGTTTTGTCTTCCCAACGAATACGATCCGTCATGCGCACATCCGCACGGTAACGAATGACGATGCGGTAATCCACCTCCTGCACCTTCTCCGCATATCCGTCCAAGATTTTTGCCGCAAAGGGCAGAACGAGTGCCCATGCTTTACCGACTTCCTGCACCGACGATGAGAGGATATTTCCCTCATCGTCCGTATCTGTGACGGGACGCAGAATAGTGATTCGATGACGCAGTTCGCTCATGGACACTCTCACCTAAAAGACCTCCTTCCGCACACCAAAAAGCAAGGAGCGAAGTGTCAGCGCAAGCCCTCTGTGATCCGCTTCCTCTCGGTGTTCGTAGAGATAGGACACGGCGTAGAGGATTGCGACGCGCACAATTGCCTGATCTTCGACCTTGGACAGCTTCTTCACGCGCAGAAGTGCCGTACAAATCTGTTCTGCCGTTTCCGCAAAGTGCATGAGGAGATCGTCCTCCTCATCGCCGTCAATGCGCAGATACTGCTTGACTGCTGCGAGCGGCACAAGCATAGAACCACCTCCCCTCTTTGCCGCAAACATACATCAACCCTTCATCTTAAGCGTCTGCACGGCTTCCTCAAGAACGAGCTTTCCGTCCACACGCTCCTTCATGACATAGCCGATCATACCGTTGCCCGCGAAGAGTTCCTTGAGTTCCTGCAGAGCACGGGTGCCGCGATCCCCGATGTTGTAGTAGGAGTAATCGCCGAACGCGATGACGGTCTTGCCTGCCTCGACAGCAGGCATATATGCCGAAGAGTAGACGGGATAGCCGAGCAGACGGTCGGGCTCCCCCATCTGGTAGGACGGCTGCCAGAAATACGCACCGTTCGCGTCCTTGAGTTTGCGAATGCTTGCAAGCGTCTGGTCATTGACGATGAACGCCGCATTCTTGCGGTAGGGACGCTTGAGGCTGTAGACGAGCGTCACGAGTTCGTCCGCCTTGAGGTCTGCCGCCGCCGTGGTGACAGATGTTTTTGCCGAGGTGAGAAGTCCCTTCGGCTTGTGCGTCCCATCGCCATTCAGGAATGCGTCCTCCTCTGCGTTGCCCAGTGCCTTGCCGAACTGCTCGATGAGATAGTTCTCAAGGTTGAAGGCGTTGTCGTAGAGAAGCTCTTCCGTTACCTTGACTGCGACGTGGAGCTTGTGCGCGTCGAGAACGATCTGGTCGAAGGTCGCGTCCCCGAAGGTAAGTGCTGCGCCCTCCTCAATCCACGATGCCGCAGGTTTCGTGGCGGCGATATTGATCTTGTGCTCCCCACTCGTCGTGATCGTCGTTGCAAGCGGACGCAGGACGTTCTCCTCATTCAGAACGTCAATGAGACGCTGATCGTATTCCTCCGGCACGAGATAGCCGCCGTTTGCATCCACGCCCTCCTGCAGGACGTTCTCCACCTGCCGAAAGTTCGTACGGAGTGCCTTCAGCATTGCTGCATGGTATGCCTCGCTTGCACGTCCCGTCTTTTCCGCGTTGAGCACAGCCCCCGGAATGTTGGTGATTGCCGCCGTCACGGGCTTTGCAAGCTGCGCATCGAGAATCGCCTGACGCTCCATGCGCTCGATGTCCTTGCCGAGCGCAAGCACCTCATTCTCCATTTGCTCGTATGCTTTGGCATCTTCGGCTGTGAGATGCCCGTCCTTTTCGTGAGAATCCAGAAACTGCTTTGCCTGTTCCCACATTTCCGCACGCTTCTCGCGCATTGCCATAATCTTATCCATGTCCTTGTCCCTCCGTTAATGTGAAATAGAAAAGAGCCGTCGTTTAATCGGCTCTGCATCGACAATGTTTGATTGTGTTCCCTGCCCGAATTTCGAGAGCAGGGAGTTCGTGACAGCGGCACGGGAGAAGATCAGCCCGTCTGCCGTATCGGTCACAGGACGCTGAACGTCCGCATAGAGAACGGAATCCGCAAATCCAAGCTCCACAGCTTTCTTTGCGTTCATCCACGTCTCGGCATCCATCAGCCGTGAAATCTTCGCACGGGAAAGTCCCGTCTTGAGTTCATAGGCGTTGATGATGCTCTCCTTGATTTCAGAGAGGAACGTAATTGTCCGCTCCATCTCGTGCGTGTCTCCGATAGAAACGGTCATCGGATTATGCAGCATCAACAAACCTAGAGGAGAAATCTCGACGGTCGATCCTGCCATCGCAACGACGGATGCGGCGGAAGCGGCAATCCCGTCAATCTTGACCGTGACCTCGCCGGGATATTCCATCAGCATATTGTAGATCTGTGCCGCTGCATAACAGTCGCCGCCCGGTGAGTTGATCCAGAGGTCAATATCTCCCTCGGTGGCGTTCAGCTCAGAGCGGAACATCTGAGGTGTGACCTCATCGCCCCACCATGTTTCATCTGAGATTTCACCGTCCAGAAGCAAGATTCGCTTCTCTCCTTCGTTCCGTACCCAGTTCCAAAATTTACGCTTCATCGCTTTCTCCCTTCTACCTAGCGGCAAACAGCCCTGCGTCCCTCAGTTTCGTCATATTCCCGTTGATGAGATAGAGATCGCCACCCTCGTCCGCTTCGATGGGGTTCATGTCCTCAAGACTGCGGATGTCGTTCGCCGAGAGCCATCCGTTCTGCCGCCCGATGGCATAGCCCTCCATACGGCTCTTGTAATCTCCGCGCAGAAGCCCGTCCACATTGAAGCGGATGAAGTAGTCCTTCCGCTCCTTGTCCGTCAGCAGAGCCTTTTGAAGCGACTGCTCCCAACGAACCACCCACGGATTCAAAGTGTATTTGACGAACTCAAGCGACTGCTGCTCGATATTGGAAAAT
>NZ_ALKG01000005.1 GCF_000286455.1 Selenomonas sp. FOBRC6 | reverse complement strand
AGCTGGTCAGAATATAAGGAGGATATTATGAACTACCATACAATTACATTTCCAAACAAAAGTCTATTCCTCGTCACGGGTGGCGCCGGCTCTATCGGTTCGAATTTGACTGAGGCGGTGCTCTCGATGGGGCATAGGGTTCGCGTGCTGGATAATCTGTCGACGGGGTATGCGAAGAACATCACGGGTTTTCGAGAGAATCCGAACTTCGAGTTTGTCGAGGGGGATATCCGAGATGCGGCGCTTTGCATGCGCGTGTGCGAGGATGTGGATTATGTGCTGCATCAGGCGGCGGTGAGTGTGCCGGAGAGCATCGAGCAGCCGGTGGAGTATACGCTGACGAATATTGTGGGCACGGTCAATATGATGGAGGCGGCGGCGAAAAATGGGGTGAAGAAGTTCACCTATGCGTCGAGTGCTGCGGTCTATGGCGATGACGAGACGATGCCGAAGCGTGAGGAGATCGTGGGGCGGCGTCTCTCGACCTATGCGGTGACTAAGTTTGTCGCGGAGGAGTACGCGTACCAGTATACGATGCACTACGGACTGGACTGCTATGGAATGCGCTACTTTAATGTCTACGGACGTCGTCAGGATCCCAATGGGGCATATGCGGCGGTAATTCCGAAGTTTATTGAGTGTCTGCTCCGTGATGAGCCGCCGACGATTAACGGTGACGGGGAGCAGTCACGCGATTTCGTCTATGTGGAGGATGTTGTGCAGGCAAATCTCCTCGCGTGCGTTGCGCCGCATGAGGCGGCGGGTGAGGCATATAATGTTGCGGCGGGCAAGCGATCGAGTCTGAATGAGATGTATGCAGTCCTTAGCGCGTTGTTCGAGAAGGACTTGAAGCCGATCTTTGGCTCCGAGCGCAAGGGGGATATTCGCCACAGCGGGGCGGACATCTCGAAGATCTGCAAGAATCTCGGCTATGCTCCGGAGTATGATTTCGAGAAGGGGATCAAGGAAGCGATCCAGTGGTATAGAGAGAATTTGTAAAAAGAAAAAGCGGGGATAGTTTCTCGTGCTTGGGAGAAACTATCCCCGTTTTTTCATGAAAATACACGTTTACTTTGAGAAGCTGAGGGGGAAGTTGTCAATGATTCCGTTCTCTGTGATGATTGCCGTAATCAGCTCGTGATCTGTAACATCAAATGCGGGATTATATACGTTCACGCCCTCCGGCGCCATGCGTTCCTTGTACCACATATCGGTGACTTCCTCTGGTGCGCGCTGTTCGATGTGGATGTCGGCACCAGTGGGGGTGTTCATGTCGATGGTGGAGGTGGGGGCGCAGACGTAGAAGGGGATGCCGTAGTGTTTTGCAAGGATGGCGACGCCCGAGGTGCCGATTTTGTTGGCGACGTCGCCGTTGGCGGCGACGCGGTCGCAGCCGACGAATACGGCGTCGATCCAGCCGTTTTTCATGACGGTGGATGCCATGTTGTCGCAGATGAGTGTGACGTCCATGCCAGCGGCGCTGAGTTCATATGCGGTGAGGCGTGCGCCCTGGAGGAGGGGGCGCGTTTCGTCGGCGTAGATTTTGAAGTTGTAGCCTTTTTGGTGGCCGAGGTACATGACGGCGGTTGCGGTGCCGTATTTGGCGGTGGCGAGCTGTCCCGCGTTGCAGTGGGTGAGTAGTCCGTATCCGGGCTTGACGAGGGTGAGCGCATGCTCGCCTATTTTTTTGCAGATGTCGATATCCTCCTGCTTGATGCGGAGGGCTTCATCGCGGAGCAGGCTACGAATTTCGGAGATGGATTTGCCCGCGGCGTTTTTGATGACGGCTTCCATGCGGTTCAGCGCCCACGAGAGGTTGACGGCGGTGGGGCGGGAGGAGTTGAGGTAGTCGGCGGCAGCATGGAAGCGACGCGCAAATTCGTCGTAGTCGTTGGTGTCGATCTCGAGTGCGGCGAGGTAGATGCCGATGGCCGCGGCGTCTCCGATGGCGGGGGCACCGCGCACCTGCAGCTCACGGATTGCCGTCCAGATTTCGCCCTGCGTTTTGAGATGCAGGTATTCGGCACGATTCGGGAGTTTGGTCTGGTCGATGATGACGAGGGCACGCTCCTCTTCGTCGAGGGCGAGGGTTTCCATGTCGAGGATGTTGGTGCTCATGCGATGCCTCTTTCCGTAGAAAATACAGACGGTTCAATTGATGTTTCTATTTTAGCGAAAATTTGCGCGCTGTGGCAAGTGATTTTTACATTTGGATAAAATGTTGCGCGAAAAGCGCCCTGCAAAAGATAAAAGGTTTGACTTTTATTGGGAATGGTTTATAATATAAATCGTACGAAGAGCGCGGCGGCAAAAGGCATGCAGCGCCAATAATTAGGGACTCAACAGGGGGTATTTCAATGGCAGTAAAAGTTGCTATCAATGGTTTTGGCCGTATCGGTCGTCTCGCGTTCCGTCAGATGTTCGATGCTCCCGGCTATGAGGTCGTCGCGATCAACGATCTGACGAGCCCGACGATGCTCGCTCATCTCCTGAAGTATGACTCCACGCAGGGGCGTTATAAGTATGCGGATTCGGTCACGGCGGGTGACGATTCCATCACGGTCAACGGCAAGAAGATCAATATCTACGCACAGGCGGATGCATCGCAGATCCCCTGGGGCAAGCATGATGTCGATGTCGTGCTCGAGTGCACGGGCTTCTACACGGCAAAGGCAAAGGCTGAGGCGCATCTGAAGGCCGGCGCAAAGAAGGTTGTCATCTCCGCTCCTGCGGGCAATGACCTCCCGACGGTCGTGTTCAACGTCAACCACAAGACCCTCACGAAGGACGACAAGGTTATTTCGGCTGCTTCCTGCACGACGAACTGCCTCGCTCCGATGGCAAAGGCACTCAATGATCTCGCTCCGATCAAGAGCGGCATCATGGCGACGATCCATGCCTACACGGGCGATCAGATGCCGCTTGACGGCCCGCAGCGCAAGGGCGACCTGCGCCGTAGCCGTGCAGCAGCACTCAATATCGTTCCGAACTCCACGGGCGCGGCGAAGGCAATCGGCCTCGTTATCCCCGAGCTCAACGGCAAGCTGATCGGCTCGGCACAGCGCGTTCCGACCCCGACGGGCTCTACGACGCTCCTCTATGCAGTGGTCGAGGGCAAGGTCACGGTCGATCAGGTCAACGAGCAGATGAAGAAGGAAGCAACGGAGTCGTTCGCATACAACACGGACGAGATCGTCTCCAGCGACATCATCGGCACGACGTACGGTTCGATCTTCGACGCGACGCAGACGATGGTCAGCGACACGGGCGACGGCAACACGCTCGTTCAGGTGGTCTCCTGGTACGACAACGAGAACAGCTACACGAGCCAGATGGTTCGCACGATCAAGTACTTTGCGGAACTCGGCTGACAAGTAAACAGAGATATATGGGACGTGGATGCGAATAGCTAGCGTTTGCTCCATGTTACCGTATGCATACGATCTTTCACGAGGTCCGGCCGACGTTTGGGCCGGATCTCGTTTCTTTATGGAGGGGACAATATGAACAAAAAGACAATGCTTCACATTGAGCCGCGTGGGAAAAAGGTATTTGTCCGCGTGGACTTCAACGTGCCGATGGATGAGAATCAGCACATTACGAACGACACGCGCATTCGTGCGACGCTCCCGACAATTCAGCACCTCCTGAATGCGGGCGCAGCGGTCATCCTCGCCTGCCATGTCGGCCGTCCGACGGAGGCACGCGAGCCGCAGTTCTCGACACGCCCGATTGTGGCGCGCCTCGAGGAGTGCCTCGGACAGCCTGTGAAATGGGCACCTGACTGCGTGGGGCCTGAGGCGGAGAAGGCTGCCGCCGATCTGAAGCCGGGCGAGGTGCTGCTTCTCGAGAATCTGCGCTATCACAAGGCGGAGAAGAAGAACGATCCTGAGTTTGCAAAGCAGCTGGCTTCGCTTGCGGACATCGCAGTGGACGATGCCTTTGGCGTTGCACACCGCGCGCACGCTTCGAACGTCGGCATCACGGCGCATCTCGAGACGGTTGCGGGCTTCCTCATGGAGAAGGAGATCAACTACATCGGCAAGACGCTCGAGAATCCGAAGCGCCCGTTTGTTGCCATCATCGGCGGCGCAAAGGTCTCGGACAAGATCGGCGTCATTGAGAACATGATCGACAAGGTTGACACAATCATCATCGGCGGCGGTATGGCGCATACCTTTGATGCATCGAAGGGCTATCCGGTCGGCGACTCCCTCGTGGAGCGCGACAAGATTGACCTCGCGAAGGAGCTGCTTGAAAAGGCGGAGAAGAAGGGCGTGAAGGTCGTCCTGCCCGTCGATCTTGTCATTGCGGACAAGTTCGCGGCAGATGCAAATACGAAGATTGTCGATGTGGACAAGGTGCCCGATGGCTGGCAGGCGCTTGACAGCGGTCCGAAGACCTCTGAGGAGTACGTCAATGCACTGAAGGGCGCGAAGACGGTCATCTGGAATGGGCCGATGGGCGTGTTCGAGTTCGATGCCTTTGCAAAGGGCACGGAGGCGGTTGCGCGCGCCGTGGCACAGGCAACGAAGGAGGGCGCAATCTCCATCGTCGGCGGCGGCGACTCGATTGCGGCGCTGAAGAAGACGGGGCTCTCGGAGAAGATCTCGCACATCTCGACGGGCGGCGGCGCAACGCTGGAACTGCTCGAGGGCAAGGTGCTCCCCGGCATCGCGGCACTCGCGGACGAGTAAGACAGACGATAGAGGAGAATCATACATATGGCAAGAACACCGATTATTGCAGGCAACTGGAAGATGAACAACACGGTCGCGGCGGGTGTCGCGCTCGTGAAGGAGCTTGCTCCGCTCGTCAAGGATGCAAAGGCGACGGTCGTTGTCTGCCCGACGGCGACGGCGCTTGCGGGTGTCACCGAGGCGGTCAAGGGCACGAACATCGCGGTTGGCGCACAGAATGTGCACTGGGAGAAGAGCGGAGCGTATACGGGCGAGATCTCGACGGATATGCTCACGGAGCTCGGTGTCTCCTACTGTGTCCTTGGACACAGCGAGCGCCGCGACTACTTCGGTGAGACGAACGAGGGCGTGAACAAGCGTGCGCATGCAGCGTATGCGGCGGGTATCACGCCGATCATCTGCTGCGGCGAGTCGCTCGAGATCCGCGAGGCGGGCACCTACCTCGCCTATGTTGCGTATCAGATCGAGGCGGCACTTGCAGGTTTCGAGGCGGCAGACGTTGCGAAGCTCGTCATTGCCTATGAGCCGATCTGGGCAATCGGCACGGGCAAGACGGCGACGTTCGATCAGGCGGAGGAGGTCTGCGCGCACATCCGCAAGACCATCGAGGCGAAGTATGGCGCGGCGGCAGCCGAGGGCGTACGCATCCAGTACGGCGGCAGCGTGAAGCCCGAGACGATTGCGGGTCTCATGGAGAAGCCGAATGTCGACGGCGCACTCGTCGGCGGAGCGGCCCTCAAGGCGAAGGATTTCGCTGCGATCGTCAACTTCTGATTTCAAAAAGGTTCATACACTTGCTCGGTTGGCGCGGATGCTTCGCTTGGCGAAGCATCTGCGCCTCCTGAGTATTGAGCGAAAGCTCTTAGAAAGAATAAAATATTATGGCAAAACTCAAAAATGCACCCGTCGCCCTCATCATTATGGACGGCTTTGGCGACGGCGACCCGAACGATCTCAAGTACAATGCAATTGCAATGGCAAAGACGCCTGTGATCGACGGACTGCTGAAGAAGTACAAGCATAATGAGATTCAGGCGTCGGGCGAGTACGTCGGACTGCCGGACGGGCAGATGGGCAACTCTGAGGTCGGGCACACGAACATCGGCGCAGGCCGCATCGTCTATCAGCAGCTCACACGCATCACGCGCGACATCCGCAACGGCGACTTCTTCAAGAACGAGGCGCTGCTTACGATCGTGCGCGGGGTGAAGGAGCGCGGCGCAGCACTGCACGTCATGGGGCTTGTCTCCCCGGGCGGCGTGCACAGCCATGACGATCATCTCTTCGGCGTGCTCGAGCTGGCAAAGCGCGAGGGGCTGACCGAGGTCTGGATTCACGCGTTCCTCGACGGACGCGACGTGCCGCCCAAGAGCGCGCAGGAATATCTCGAGGCGGTCGAGAAGAAGGCGGCGGAGATCGGCGTCGGCAAGATTGCAACGGTCAGCGGTCGCTACTATGCGATGGATCGCGACCATCGCTGGGAGCGTGAGCAGCTCGCCTATGAGGCGATTGCGCACGCCAAGGCGAAGACTGTGGCAAAGACGGCAGTCGACGGGTTGCTTGCATCCTATGCGGATACGAGCGAGAAGCCCGAGGGCGTGACGGATGAGTTTGTCGTGCCGTTCGTGGTCGAGGGCTACCCCGGCATGAAGAACGGCGACGGCGCGATCTTCTACAATTTCCGTCCCGACCGCGCGCGTCAGCTCACGCACGCATTCGTCGACGAGACATTTGACGGCTTCCAGCGCGACGAGTCGCTGAAGATCCCCTTTGCGACATTCTCGCAGTACGAGGCAGGCATGAATGCACTCATTGCGTTCCCGCCCGAGGAGATCGACAACACCTTCGGACAGTACGTCCACGATCTCGGTTACACGCAGCTGCGCATAGCCGAGACGGAGAAATACGCGCACGTCACGTTCTTCTTCAACGGCGGCATCGAGGAGCCGTATGGCGGCGAGGATCGCATCCTCGTACACTCCCCGAAGGTCGCGACCTACGATCTGCAGCCCGAGATGAGCGCGATCGAGGTCACGGACAAGGTGGTCGAGGCAATCAAGTCGCGCAAGTACGACTTCATCATCCTCAACTATGCGAACTGTGACATGGTTGGTCACACGGGCGTCGTGCCCGCCGTTGTCAAGGCGGTTGAGACGGTCGACACCTGCGTCGGGCGCTTTGTCGACGCCATCCGCGAGGTTGGCGGCGAGGTCTGCATCACGGCGGATCACGGCAACGCGGACAAGATGTGGGACTACGAGACGAATCAGCCGTTCACGAAGCACACGACCAACCCCGTGCCGTTCATCGTGGTCTCCGACCGCGTGAAGGAAGTGCATACAGGCGCGCTCTGCGATATCGCGCCGACGCTTCTGACGCTCGCGGGCATTCCCATTCCGAAGGAGATGACGGGCAAGCCGCTTGTCACGCTTGCATAAAATTTCTTGAATCCATTGAAGAGGACAGATGCCATCGTGCGTCTGTCCTTTTCCATTTGAAAGAGAGCGGGCGGAATGGTATACTGAACGATATGGAAAATGATCGGAGGTTCCTATGCTGCGATTTTTAGTGTTGCTGCGTGCGCTGCGGCGCGATATAGCCGTATTGCTCTTTGCGATGGTGCGGCGTGATACGCCGCGCGCGGTGAAGTTCCTCTTCCCGCTTGCGCTGCTCTATCTCGTCAGTCCCATTGACATCATACCCGACACGATTCCACTGCTCGGCGCGGTGGATGATATGGTTGTCCTGCCGGCCGCGACCTCGCTGCTTGTGCGTATGCTGCCCGCACATGCGCGCGCGGAGGGCGAGGAGCGCGTGGCGCGCTACGGGACATTCATACTTGTCGCAGCGTCCGTTATCATGGTGCTCTGGCTCGTCATACTTGTCTGGGCGCTCTCGAAGGTGTTTGCATGAGGCTCTACATCGCGGAGAAGCCGAGTGTCGGGCGCGCGCTCGCCGCGTGTCTGCCCGCGCCGCACAAGAAGGGCGCGGGGTGGATCGAGACGGGGGACGGCGTGGTGACGTGGCTCTTCGGTCACGTCCTGCGGCAGGCGGAGCCGGAGGAGTACGATCCGAAACTAAAGCGCTGGCGCGCGGAGGATCTGCCGATCCTGCCCGATGAGTGGCGGCTCGTCGTGAATGAGAGTGCGGCGCAGCAGTTCGCCGTGGTCAAGGGGCTGATCGAGCGCGCGGATGAGATCGTGCACGGCGGCGACCCCGACCGCGAGGGGCAGCTGCTCGTGGATGAGGTCTTGGACTATCTCGGCAATGAAAAACCCGTGCGCCGCATCCTCATCAATGCACTCGACGATAAGAGCATTCACGATGCGCTCGGCGACCTGCGCGACAATCGGGATTTCCTGCCCTTGAAGCGCTCGGCGCTCGCGCGTGCGCGCGCGGACTGGCTCATCGGGATGAATCTTTCGCGTGCCTATACGCTTGCGGCGCGGCGTGCGGGGCATGACCGACTTGTGCTCCCGATCGGGCGTGTCAAGACACCGACGCTTGCGCTTGTTGTGCGGCGGGAGCGCGAGATTGAAAATTTTAAGCCTGCGACATATTATCTGCTCGATGCGGTATTTCGTCACGAAAAGTCGGGCGAATCGTTCCGTGCGCGATGGAAGCCGTCGGAGGAGCGCACGCCGCTCGATCCAGAGGGACGGCTTGTAGACGAAAAGGCGGCGCAGGCGGCACTTTCCTCGTTTGGTACGGAGCCGCAGGACGCGAAGGTGACGCGTTACGAGCGCAAGAAGAAGGAAGAGCCGCCGCCGCTCCCGTTCTCGCTGTCGGCACTGCAGGTGCTCGCGGGCAAGCGGTACGGGTACGAGCCGCAGCAGGTGCTCGATACGGCACAGAAGCTGTACGAGGAGAAGCTGACGAGCTATCCGCGCTCGGACGCGGAGTATCTGCCCGTGAATCAGCACAAGGATGCGGCGAAGATCCTCGGCAACCTCGCCGCACTGGATGGTTCGGAGCTCGGCGCATGGGCGCGGGCGGCGGATGCAAAGCAGAAGTCACGCGCGTGGAACGACGCGAAGATCTCCGCGCACCACGCGATCATCCCGACCACCGTGCCCGTGAACCTCGCACGGCTCAGTGCGGTGGAGCGCAACATCTACGAGCTGATTGCACGCGCCTACATTGCACAGTTTCATCCGAACTACGTCTATGACCAGACGAAGGTGGAGGTCACGTATCACGGCGAGCTGTTTGCTGCAAGCGGACGTACGGAGCGTGCGGCGGGGTGGCGTGCGATGTACCGTACGGCGAAAAATGAGGAGGATGCGGAGAAAGAGGACGAAGAAAGTGCCGTCCTGCCGCCGATGAAAAAGGGCGACGCGGCGGACTATGTGTCCGCAGAGCTCGGCACGCGCCAGACGAAGCCGCCCACACGCTTTACCCCCGCGACTCTACTGCAGGGCATGAAGGAGATCCACAAATACGTCAAGGACGAAGGGGCGAAGAAGATGCTGCGTGATGTTTCTGGCATCGGCACAGAGGCGACGCGTGCGAGCATCATCGAGGATCTGATCCGCCGCAGATTTTTGAACGCGGCGGGCAAAAAGAAGGTGCTCACGCCGACGGCGGAGGCATATCTCCTCATCGACGCGCTCCCCGATACGATGACCTATCCCGATGCGACGGCGGTCTGGGAGGATCGTCTGCACTCGATGGCACAGGGTGAGGGCACGCCCGAGGAGTTCCTTGCGGGACAGGCGGCGTTTGCGCGTGACCTCTGCGCGGCGGCACTGACCGCGACCATTGCGGGCGGTGGGGGCGTTCCCTGTCCCGCGTGCGGGCGCGGCATAATGCTGAAGCGAAAGGGGAAGCACGGCGACTTTTGGGGGTGCTCGGCGTTCCCGCAGTGCCGCATGACGGTGAACGATGCGGGCGGCAAGCCCGACTTTACAGGGAAGCGGATTCCGCGCAGCGCAGCGGGAGCATCGGGAGCGCATCCCTCCGCGTCTCCTGCGCCCACATACACCCCGCGCGGCAGTTATACACCGACGGCAGACGAACAGGCAGAGATGGACGCGCTATTTTTTGGAGAATAACATGACAACATTTACATCGCTCGGCGTGCCCGAAAACTATATCGCCGCTCTCGCAAAGCGCGGCATCACCGTGCCCACGGAGATTCAGGCGGCATTCATCCCTGCCGCGCGTGCAGGGGAGAACCTGATCGGGGAGGCACCGACGGGTACAGGCAAGACGTTCGCCTATCTCCTGCCTGTCATGGAGCGCATCGACCCATCGGTGCGTACGGCACAGGTACTTGTCCTCGCGCCGACGCACGAGCTTGCGATGCAGATTGCGACGGTCGCGCGTGAACTGGCGCAGGCGGCAGAGCTGCCCATCGGTGTGCAGGCACTGATCGGCGGGGCGAACATCAAGCGGCAGATCGAATCGCTCAAGAAGAAGCCCGCCCTCATTGTCGGCTCTGCGCCGCGCGTGCAGGAGCTCCACCGTCTCGGCAAGCTGAAACTCACAGGCGTGAAGCTGCTCGTTCTGGACGAGTTCGACCGACTCCTCGGCAAGCAGCAGCTTGACGAGGTGCGCACCGTGATCCGCCTCCTGCCGCCCGAGCGTCAGGCGCTCCTCCTCTCAGCGACGGCGGGGACGGCGGCGGTACGCATGGCGGAGAGCCTCTTTGCGCCGCGTCTCATTCGCGCGGAGGAGACGCAGGCAGTCTATCAAAACTACTATCATATTGTACCGTTTCGTGATAAAATAAAGGCGGTGCAAAAGCTGACGCGCCGTCTGCCGATTCGTCGGGGGCTCGTCTTTGTCGGGCGCAGCTTCGATGCAGCGCACGCGCTCGAAAAACTGCGCTTTGAGGGGATCAAGGCCGTTGCCCTGCTCGGGCAGGAGCGGCGCGACCAACGTCGTGCGGCACTCGATGCCATTCGTGCGGGACGTGCTGAGCTCCTCATCTCCACCGATCTCGCCGCGCGCGGGCTCGACATCGAGGATGTGGACTATGTGATCCACCTCGACCTGCCCGAGGACGTACGTACCTACCGTCATCGCGCGGGACGCACGGCGCGTGCGGGCAAGGAGGGGGCGGTCATCTCCCTCGTGGATGAGAAGGAGATGGACAAGCTGAAGGCACTCGCGGCGCGCATGGAGATCGAACTCTCGCGTCTGCCGCGCGCCTGAGTCACATTTGATGCCCGCATGATGGCGTTTTCACCCATTCCCAAAGGAGGCCTCCGTTCGTGGACATCGTGCCCACATTACTTGATATATTGCTCGTTGCCTTTTTGATCTTCATGAACGGGTTCTTTGTTGCGGCAGAATTCTGCTGCGTGAAGATCCGTACCTCGCGCCTTGAAACGCTGATTGCGGAGGGGAGCAGCCGCGCCGGATATGCAAAGCAGCTCACCGAGCATCTCGACTACTCGCTCTCCGTGACCCAGTTCGGCATCACACTCGCCTCGCTCGGTCTTGGCTGGGTGGGTGAGCCCGCGATTGCGACGCTCATCCTGCCCGTGACGCATGTGTTCGGGCTGCCCGACGAGGTCGGGCACACGATTGCGCTTGCGATAGCCTTTACGATCATCACCTCGCTGCACATCGTGCTCGGTGAACTCACGCCAAAGTCGATGGCAATTGCGAACGTCGAGTACATCATGCTTGCGATTGCGTTCCCTATGGTGCTCTTCGGCCGCGTCATGCGCCCCTTTGTCTGGATTCTGAACACCGTTGCGAATGCGATCAGCCGTAAATTCGGTTACGACGTGAAGGGTGAGAACGAGGACGCGCACACGGAGGAGGAGATCCGCCTCCTAATGAAGGAGAGCTATCGCCAAGGGCTCATCAACAGCACGGAGGCAGACTTTGTCGACAATGTCTTTTCGTTCACCGAGCTGAACGCACGCGAGATCATGATACCGCGCACGGATATGATCTGCCTTTACCTCGACGATACGCCCGCCGAGCGCATCAAGACCATTCTCGAGGAGCAGCAGACGCGCTACCCTGTCTGCTATGAGGACAAGGATCACATCATTGGCTTTATTCATGTGAAAGACCTGCTCCCACCGCTGATTCGCGGCGAGCGTCTGAACCTGCGCCGCTACATTCGCAAGGCACTCGTCGTGCCCGAGAGCATGGATGGAAGCGTGCTCCTGCGCACGATGCAGGAGGAGGGGTCACAGCTTGCGATTGTGGTCGATGAGTATGGAGGCACGGCAGGCATGGTGACGGTCGAGGACATCGTCGAGCAGATTGTCGGCGATATCCGCGACGAGTTCGACGAGGAGCGCGAGAGTGTGGAGTGGCGTGCGGGCGATCTCTGCTCCGTCGACGCAAAGCTCCTGCTTGAGGAGCTGGATGACCTGCTCGGTGTGCGCATCGAGGACGAGGATGTAGACAGCGTCGGTGGCTGGCTCTACGATCAGCTCGGCGATACGCCGCGCGTAGGCCAGATGGCGGCGCACGCGGGAACACTGCTCTACGTCGAGGAGGTGGACGGCGTGCGTATCACGCGCGTGCTTGTTCATCTGCTGCACAGTGTATTGGAGGCGCAGGAGAACCTTGCGGTACATGAGGAGGAATAGAGATGGCGTTCGATCCCGCGCTTTACAATGAAATCATTGCCGCCTTTACGGTGGACTCGGAGCATTTGCATGAGGTGGCGGCAAATTTCCGCCAGGATATGCGCCTGGGGCTCGCGGGCTCGCCCGACTCCTCTCTGCGCATGCTGCCGTCCTACCTCGGATTGCCGACGGGCGCGGAGTGCGGCGACTACCTCGCACTTGATTTCGGCGGGACGAATGTGCGCGTGCTCCTCTACCGCCTTGAGGGCAACGGGAAATATGAAATGCTCTCCCACGTCGCAAAGCCGCTCAAGGTCGACGGCGTCTATGACTTCATCGGCGCGGAGGCGACGGGCGAGCAGATGTTTGACTTCATCGCGGCGCTCGTGGACGAGGCGGTCGGCGGCGACCATGAGACGCCGTACCTCCTTGGGCATACCTTTTCATTCCCGTCCGCGCAGACGAATATCAACGACGCGCGGCTCATCATCTGGACGAAGGAATTCGCAGCGCGCGGTGTCGAGGGCGAGGTTGTCAACGAGCTCCTGCGTGCGGCGCTCGTGCGGCAGGGGCTGACGAATGTCACGCCGAACTCCGTCATCAACGACACGGTTGCCGTGCTCCTCGCTGCCGCCTACATCCACGGCGAGACCGCCATCGGCGCGATCTACGCGACGGGGCACAACACCTGCTACCTCGAGCCGTATACGGGTACGGCGCAGCCACCGATGATCCTCAACATGGAGTCGGGCGGCTTCTCCAAGCTCGTGCCGAACCGTTTCGACGTGGCGCTCGACGCAGCGTCTGAGAAAAAGGGGGAGCAGCGCCTCGAAAAGATGGTCTCGGGTCGCTACATGGGAGAGCTCTTCGAGATGGCGCTTGCCGAGCTCCTTGGTGCAGCGGGCAGTGCATACGGCTTTACAAGCGTTGATCTCAGCCGCATGATCGAGGATGTGAGCGAGGATGCGACATCGGCGGCGACCCTTGTCGAGGTGCTGACTGGACAGCAGCTCACGGCTGAGGATGCCTTGCGCGTGCGCGGCCTTGCGCGCGCCATCGTTGTACGCTCCGCGCGCCTCATTGCGGCGACATTTGTCGGGACACTCTGGCAGGTGACGGGCAGCGGGGAGATACGTGCGCAGCACATTGCCGTCGACGGCTCGGTCTATGAGAAGATGCCGCTCGTCAAGGAGGAGATGGCGAACGCCTTTGCGGAACTCCTCGGCGCGGATGCGGGCAAGGTTGATACCATTCTCGCGAGCGGCGGATCGGGACTCGGTGCGGCACTCGCGGCAGCGATGGCGGAGCGCGGATGAAAATTGCTTGCCACTGCGGCGCGGTCTGTGCTATGATAGACGAATATAATATCTTGCAGAAGGAAGGGGCTTTTTCTTGCTCACGCTTTTAATGGTACTTGATGCAATCGTTGCAATCATCCTCATCGCGTCCGTGCTCGGGCAGGAGGCGAAGTCTGCCGGCATGGGCGGGCTCGACGGCGGCGGCGACACGGTCTTCTCGGGCAAGGCGCGCGGAATGGATGCGCTGCTCGCACGCGTGACGATCGTATTTGCGATTTTGTTTGGCGTGATTACGATTGTGATTGCACGGATGTCGAGCTGAACGAAAAGGGAATATCCCTGTACCGCTATGCGGGGCAGGGATTTTTTCAAACAGGGAACATCAGAACGAGGAGGGAATGTCATGCATCTTCAGGGCGCGGAGCCTTTTTTTCTGCCGGGCGGGCGGCATGGCGTGCTTCTCATTCACGGCTTTACGGGGCTGCCGGCAGAGCTGCGCCTGCTCGGTGCGTATCTGAACGAGCGCGGCTTCACCGTGCTTGCGATACGGCTTGCAGGGCACGGGACAACGGTCGAAGATCTGAGCCGCATGGAGCACGAGGACTGGATGGACTCCGTCCGCGACGGCTATGCCATTCTCAGCGGCGCGTGTGATCGGATTTCCGTCGTCGGTCATTCGATGGGGGCGGTCTTTGCCCTGTTGCTCTCGATGGAGGCGGAGCTTGCACATGTTGTCAGCCTCGGTGCGCCGATCATGATTGCGCCCGAGCAGGGACTCGAGCATCTGCCCACGCGCGAGGCGTGCATTGACCGCTATGTGCCAAAGGCGCGCAGGAAACTCAGGGACGTGCCGCAGGGCGCGAACAACACCTATCGGCGCATGCCGCTCGTCTCCATTCACGAGCTCTTGGATGTTGTCGCGATCCTCTGCCGTCAGATTGAGCGTGTGACGGCGCCGCTCCTGATCGTGCATGGGGAGCGGGATCATACGGCGGATCCGAAGAGTGCGGACTATCTCTATGAGAACGTGGGGAGTCCTCGGTGCGAGAAGTTTATCCTGCTCGATGCGGGGCATCTGCTGCCGCTTGATACGGGAGTCAGGGAGCGCGTCTTTGCGCGCACAGCGGCGTTTTTGACGGGGGACGCTGTGTAAGTTGTAGAAACGGAAATAGGAACGGGAAAACGAGGAGATTATGGAACAGGAACAACTGGATACACTGAAAGAGCGCGTACATGCCTTCATGCGGGAGGACGCCTATCGCCCGCTGCCAGAGGCTGAGGTGCGCACGGGACTCGGGCTGCCCGATGCGGAGGAGCAGATTCTTTCGTCTGCGCTTGCAGCGCTCGAGGCGGAGGGGGCAATCATCCGCAACCGCAGCGGACTCTACGGGCTGCCGACCCGCATGAACCTCGTCGTCGGGCGGCTCTCCATGTCGCCGAAGGGCTTCGGCTTCATCATCCCCGACGTGCGCGCGACAGAGGACGAGTCGGATGTATTCGTGCCCGGCTCTGCGCTTGCGACCGCCATGCACGGCGATCGCGTCGTTGCACGCGTTACGCCGTCCGAGATGCCGGGGCGTGCGCGTGAGGGCGAGATCATCCGCATTCTTGAGCGTGCGAATACACACATCGTCGGTACGTTCGAGCGCAGCAAGGCGTTCGGCTTCGTCACGCCCGACAGCGCGAAGATCGGGCGCGACATCTTTATTTTGAAAAAGGACTTCGGCGGGGCAAAGACGGGCAGCAAGGTCGTTGTCGAGATTACAAAGTGGCCCGAGGAGCGTCGCAGTGCAGAGGGGCGCGTCATCGAGGTGCTCGGCAAGACGGGCGATCCCGGTGTGGATGTACTCGCCGTCATGCGCGCCTATGACCTCGACGCGAACTTCCCGCCCGCCGTGGCGGAGGCAGCCGCACGCTGCCCGGAGAATCCGCTGCCCGAGGAGTACGCGGGACGGCGCGACCGCCGCGATTTCCCCATTGTCACGATCGACGGCGAGGATACGAAGGACATCGACGACGGCATCTATGCGTATGAGAAGGACGGCGGCTTCTTCCTCGGCGTTTACATCGCTGACGTGAGCCACTATGTCCGTGCAGGCGAGCCGCTCGACACGGAGGCGGCGCGGCGTGGGACGAGTGTCTATTTGGTCGACCGCGTGATCCCCATGCTGCCGAAGGAACTGTCGAACGGCATATGCAGCCTGAACGAGGGCGTTGACCGCCTCTCGATGGCGTGCGAGATGGAGATCGGCGCGGACGGCGAGGTGCGCAGCTACGAGATCGTGCCGTGCGTCATCCACGTTGCACGCCGCCTCACCTATACCCTCGTCAACCGCGTGCTCGCGGGCGAGGAGCCATATGTCTCCGACAACGAGGACATACGCCCCATGCTCGAGACGCTGCGCCGTCTGCGTGAGGCACTACGCGCGAAGCGTCACCGTCGCGGCTCGATCGACTTCGAGCTGCCCGAGATCAAGGTGAAGCTCGACGCCGAGGGGCATCCCGTTGCGCTCGTGAAACGCACAGGATCGATTGGCGAGTCCATCATCGAGGAGTGCATGCTCATCGCGAACGAGACGGTTGCACGCCATATGGAACTGAAGGAGGAGCCGTTCGTCTATCGCGTGCACGAGACGCCGAATGCGGAGAAGATCGAGCGCTTCCAGAGCCTCCTTGCCGCGCTCGGCTTGCGTCTCCACATTGATGAGGACGGCAAGGTGCAGCCGCGCGACATTCAGCAGGTGCTCGACCATGTGAAGGGCGCGCCCGAGGAGCGCATCATCGGTGCTGTCGCGCTGCGCTCCATGCAGCAGGCGCGCTATGCAACGGCGAGTCTCGGACATTTCGGGCTTGCCGCGCGCTACTATACGCATTTCACCTCGCCCATCCGCCGCTACCCCGATCTCCTTGTCCACCGTCTCCTACGCGAGACCTTTGCAACGGGGCACATCCCCGCAGAGAAGCGGGAGCGGCTACGCGCAACCCTCGCCGAGGCGGCGGAGCATTCATCTGCGCGCGAGCGCATTGCCATCGAGGCGGAGCGCGAGACGACGGATATGAAGAAGATTGAGTACATGGCGCAGTTCGTCGGTGAGACCTTCGAGGGAATCATCAGCGGCGTCACGGCGTTCGGCATCTTCGTCGAGCTCGAGAACGGCGTCGAGGGGCTTGTCCACGTCTCAACGATGGTGAACGACTACTACAGCTACGTCGAGGAGCAGTATGCTATGGTTGGCGAGCGCACGGGTATGCGTTACCGTCTTGGCGATGCCGTGACCATCATCATCACGCGCGCGGACGTACAGGCGCGGACGCTCGACTTCGTGTTGAAGGACAACGGCGTTTACGAGCCGAATATGGCAAAGCCTGTGAAAACTGCAGCAAAGCCAAAGGCGAGCGGTGAAAAATCCTCAGGCGGACGCGGACGTCGCTCCCGTAAAAAGAAGAATGAGAAACGACATGAGCCGATTATCGCGGATGTCGCCGCAACGCCCGCCGAGCGCCGTAAGAAGACGCGCGGCGCACACGGTACGCAGGGCAAGCGCGTGCAGGAGGGCGAGCGTGCGGCGCGCACAGCGGCGGCAAGTGTGCCCGCAAAGCCGCGTGCAACTGCACAGAGGGCGGACGGCACACGTGGACAGCGTCCCGCACGCGCACAGCAGACAGGCACGGAGCGGCCTAATCGTGGGCGCGGCAAGTCTTCTGACCGTTACGATGACGAGCGCGGCCCCCGCGACTATCACCGCGTCAAAGTCACGGGGCTGAATAGCGCCGTCTGGCCGGACCCGCCAGGCTACCGTGCGCAGAGACCGGATACGCAGACGGAGGAGAAACCGCGCCGCGCACCGCGTCCCGCACGCCGCATGAACCGCAAGACAGAGGGCGGCACCGGCAACGCCGAGTGAGGAATTTCTATGGGAAAGAAGAACGAAAGCATCAAGATCGCCTGTGAGAACCGCAAGGCGCGTCATGATTATTTTATCCACGAAACTTACGAAGCGGGTATGGAGCTCGTCGGGACGGAGGTCAAGTCCCTGCGGGCAGGACGCGCGAACCTGCGCGACAGCTACGCCTACATCAAGAACGGGGAAGTATTCCTCGATCACATGCACATCAGCCCCTACGAGCAGGGCAACCAGTTCAACCACGACCCGCTACGCGTCCGCCGCCTTCTCATGCACAAGGCGGAGATTCTGAAACTCTTCGGCAAGACGCGCGAGAAGGGCATGACACTCGTCCCACTGAAGGTCTACTTCAAGCGCGGGCGGGCAAAGCTGGAACTCGCGCTCGCAAGCGGCAAGCACAACTACGACAAGCGTCAGACGCTCAAGGCGAAGTCTGCAAAGCGTGAAGTGGAGCAGGCACTCAAGGAACGTCAGCGCGGCTAGATAGGAGTATATATGCAGGAAAAGGAAGCATCGCCCGTCCTGAGGCGCGGGCTGAAGAACAGACATCTCCAGATGATCGCACTCGGCGGCGCAATCGGGACGGGACTTTTCTACGGCTCGGCATCCACCATCGCGCTTGCGGGGCC
This sequence comes from Selenomonas sp. FOBRC6, assembly GCF_000286455.1. Taxonomy (GTDB): domain Bacteria; phylum Bacillota; class Negativicutes; order Selenomonadales; family Selenomonadaceae; genus Centipeda. The sequence goes on along the minus strand of NZ_ALKG01000005.1, from coordinate 18,410 downwards.
TGCGGTCATGCTCGCTTATCTCCTCGGCGGTATCATGATTTTCTTCATCATGCGCATGCTCGGAGAGATGGCGGTCGATGAGCCGGTCTCCGGCTCGTTCAGTCACTATGCGGGCAAATACTGGGGCGACTTTCCGGGCTTCCTCTCCGGCTGGAATTATTGGTTCAACTACATCATCGTCTCGATGGCGGAGCTTGCGGCGGTCGGCATCTACATGAATTTCTGGCTGCCCGATCTCCCGCAGTGGCTCTCGGCGCTCATCTGCCTCGCCGTCATCACCGCGCTCAACCTCACGAATGTGCGTGCATACGGCGAGACGGAGTTTTGGATGGCGCTCGTGAAGATCACGGCGATCGTCCTCATGATTGGACTCGGCGGCTGGCTGCTCGTGACGGGTGCGCCGTTTCCCGACAATGTGAGCAATCTCTGGGCACACGGGGGATTCCTGCCGAATGGCTGGTGGGGATTCTTCCTCGGAACCGCCGTCGTCATGTTCTCGTTCGGCGGCATCGAGCTCATCGGCATCACTGCGGGCGAGGCGGAGGATCCCGACCGCACGATTCCGCAGGCGATCAATCAGGTCATCTGGCGCATCCTGATTTTCTATGTCGGCACGATGGCGGTGCTCATGGCACTCTGGCCGTGGAACGAGGTCGGCATGGAGGCAAGCCCCTTCGTGCAGATTTTCCAGAACGTCGGCATTCCCGCTGCCGCGCACATTCTGAACTTCGTCGTGCTCACCGCCGCGATCTCCGTCTACAACTCTGCGATCTACAGCAACAGCCGCATGCTCTATGGACTCGCGCAGCGCGGCGACGCGCCGCAAGTGCTGAGGAGTCTCTCCGTGCGCGGCGTGCCCGTGCTCGGCATATTGATTTCCTCGGGCTTTACGCTCATTGTGGTCTTCCTGAACTATTTCTTCCCGGGCGACGCATTTCTCTATCTCATCTCGATTGCGACCTGCGCTGCCGTCATCAGCTGGGTGACGATCGTCGTGACGCATCTGAAATTCCGTCGAAAGATGGAGCGCGAGGGAAAGGCGATCAAATTCAGCGCACCGTTCTACCCGTGGATCAACTACATCTGCCTCGTCTTCCTCATCGGCGTCGTCGTTATGATGGCGCAGATCCCGGGCATGCAGCTTGCGGTGCCCATCCTGCCCGCATGGCTGCTCGTGCTGTGGATTGGGTATCGCTCGCGACGGAGGAAAACAGAATAATAAAACCACAAAAGGGGCATTCACACAGCGTGGGTGTCCCTTTCTTGTATACCGTCTTTTTCATTAGACAAAAAAATAAATTTGTGTTAGAATATGTAATAAAATTTTGACAGCAAGGAGGAATATCATATGATCTGCAAAGAATGCGGCGAAAAAATTGAAGGGCTGACGCGTATTTGCCCGCATTGCGGCGAGCGGGCGCTGATCGACGATGAACTCGAGACATGGAACTTCATTGCCGATACGGCGGACAAACATCGGCGCGAAATACCCGCTGAGATCCCGCTGAACGAACCCGTACCGATCCCCGACGAACGCACGGCGCAGATCGACGGACTGGAGCGCCTGAAGGACTACTTCGTTCAGCACAGCAACCTCTACAAGATTGTTGAGGATCTGGACTACATCGAGAGTGGTCTGCACCGTCCGTCCTTTGTGCTCTGGCTGCTCGCCGGCGGACTGGTCGCAGCACTCGTCTACTTCCCTCTCTCCCCATTCCTGCCGGATTTCATCTGGGCATACTACTTCGTGCTCTGGGGCGCGGTCACCACTGTCGGCTATCTGCGTGCCGGCCGCCGCTACGAACGCCGTAAGGCGGAGTACGCGCTCCTGCGCCGCGATGCGGAGAACGACCTGTATGCAATGTATAATGGCTGTGCGGACTGCTTTCTCCCACTCGCGTGGACATCGCCGCCGCGCATCAACCGCATGATTGATGCCCTGCGCTCTGGGGAGTTCGGCTCGGTCGGTGAGTACATCCTGAAGAATGAACATGGCTCGGGGAAACAACTTGCGGCATAGAACATTCTCTCTTATGAGATGATTGTTTCGCGTATGTGGGGGTGGGCTGAATGGCTGAGATTCAGATCAAGCGTATCTATGAGGCGGCAGCTGCGGATGACGGATTCCGCGTGCTGGTCGACCGCCTCTGGCCGCGGGGCATATCCAAGGATCGTGCGGCGCTCGACGACTGGTGGAAGGATATTGCCCCATCGCCGGAACTCCGTACATGGTTCGGACACAAGGCGGAGCATTTTGAGGAATTTGCTGTGAAATATCGCGTGGAACTCTCGACAGGAAGGGCTGCACCGACTCATATGGTAACGGTAGCTGAACATCTTGCAGCAGGGGAAAATGTAACGTTGCTCTATGGGGCGAAAGATCCTGCGGTCAACCATGCCCGTGTCTTGCAGGAATGGATGTATGCGATGATGGATAAGTGAAAAGACATCATCACTTATGAGATGAATACTTCACGTATGTGACGATAAAAACTGAAAATGACCGAAAAACGCTGTGAAATGCAAAATTCACGGCGTTTTTTCTTGCCATAGATTGAGATTCGCAGTATATTCACTTTGTCAGGATGACAAAAGCGCTGATATGTCACATATGTGAAAATGTATTCTCCGAGGAGGAAAGCAAATGCAGGCCGTGGATAAACGGATCCTTATCAAAGCGGCAAACCTTTACTACACGGACGGTCTGAAACAGGGGGAGATTGCGGCACGCCTCGGCGTTGATCGCACAACGGTGAGCAAGTATCTGAAGCGTGCCCTTGCGGCGGGGATTGTACGCATCACCGTCGAGACGGACAACAACGAGGAGCTCGAGAGCGCGCTCGAACGACGCTTCGGGCTGCGCGAGGCATATGTCGTTGCGCGGAGCATCGACCTCGAGCAGGTGAAACGGCGCATGGCGCAGGCGGGGCTGAGTCTCCTGCGTCGCATTGTCGCCAAAGGACAGACCATTGGTCTTGCATGGGGGACGAGCATCCGCGAGCTGACGCGCTGCGCGGCGGCGGAGCGCCTTCACCCCGTGAGCGCGGACTTCGTACCGCTTGACGGCGGGTCTGAGAGCCTCGACAGCGATCTCCATGTGAACACGCTCTGCTACGAACTCGCAAACGCATTCGGCGGACGCAGCCACTACATTTATGCCCCCGCGATTGCGCGCACGGCAGAGATTGCGGCGGCAATCCGGCAGGATGTGAACTTCGAGCAGATCATGAATCTCTGGGCGCGGCTCGACATCGGCATCGTCGGCATTGGCGCACCTGTAAAGTCCTCGAACCTCGTCTGGATGGGCAGCTTCGGGCGTGAGGCGATTGAGAGCCTCCTGCGCGAGCGCGTAGTCGGGGAGATCTGCTCCATGTTCTACGACATCGAAGGGCGTCCCGTCCACACCGAGTTTCAGGATCGCATCATCGCCGTCGAGCTCGAACGCCTCCGTGCGCTGAACTACAGCATCGGCATGGCGGCATCGCGCGAGAAGGTACCCGCCATCCTCGGGGCACTGCGCGGGCGCTACATCAACGTCCTCATCACAGATGAGGAGACAGCAAAGATTCTGCTGAACGAGTGAACAGATAAGAAAGGAATGATGAGAATGCTCTGGCTTGTTTTGATTGCCGTAGGCATGTGGGTGCTCCAGCTGGTTCTGAGCATTCTGCAGTTCCGCCGCTTTGCCTCACATGTGAAGGAGATGCGTCGCGAGGGGCGGGTCGCCATCGGTAAGGCGAAGGGGCGCTTCGTTGCGGGGGCGATTGTCCTCTTTGTGATTGATGCCGAGTGCAATATCCTGCGCGGCGAGATTATGAAGGGCGTCACCGTATTCGCGGGCTTCCGCCCCTTTGAAGACTTCACGGGCAAGAATTTGCTCGATCTCGACGAGGAGAGCGTCGCGGGCTATGACCGTCAGACGCGCCGCGCCGTGCTCGGTGCCCGTGAGGAGTACATCATCTATCAGGAGCAGGGTGAGACCCTTGCCAGTCATGCATAAAGGCTTTGTTTCCACTGAAAGGAGAAACACATGGATACTCTGATTCTCTTTGCCGAGGGATTCATCGGCATGTTCAACAAGGGCGGCGAAACCCTGATCGGGTGGGTCACAGGCATCATTCCGACCCTCGTCTGCCTGCTCGTAGCAATGAATGCAATCGTCCTCTTCGTCGGCAACGAGCGCGTCGAGAGATTTGCTCACCTCTGTGCGGGCAACCCCATCTCGCGCTATGTTGTCCTGCCGTTCATCGGCGTGTTCTTCCTCTGCAACCCGATGGCGCTCTCGCTCGGAAAATTCCTGCCCGAGTACTACAAGCCCTCGTACTATGCTGCAGCATCGTCCGCATGCCACACGATGAACGGCATGTTCCCGCACGTCAACCCCGGTGAGATGTTCGTCTTCCTTGGGGTTGCAAACGGCATCACGACCCTCGGCCTTCCGTACACGGATCTGGCGCTGCGCTATCTGCTCGTCGGACTCATCGTCAACTTCCTGCGCGGCTGGCTCACAGACTTCACGGTCGCCTATGTGCAACGTCAGCAGGGCGTACAGCTCAGCAAAGAACCCGCTGTCCTCAAGTCGTAAGGAAAGCCGAAAGGAGAAATTATCATGAGCGAATACAAGAGCGTCATCGTATCGGCAGGCTCGGGCGGCTTTGGCGGCCCGCTCACCCTTACGCCGGATGAGAAGAAGAACAAGATCGTCAACATCACCGGCGGCGTGATCTCGGATGTCGCCGTACGCCTCGGCGAAATGACAGGTGCGGAGGTCGTGGACGGCTTCAAGACCAGCGTTCCCGAGGACGAGATCCTCGCGGCGGTCATCGACTGCGGCGGCACGCTGCGCTGCGGCATCTATCCGCAGAAGCGCATCTTCACCGTCAACATCAAGCAGACGGGACCCTCCGGCCCCCTTGCGCAGTACATCAAAGAGGACATCTACGTCTCGGCGGTAAAGCCCGCGAACATTGCATTCAGCGACGGCACAGCGGCTCCTGCAGCAGCACCTGCCGCAGCGCCCGCAGAAGAGGCGGCGGACAAGCCGAAATATGATACCTCGAAGAAGATCACAGAGCAGTCCGGCAGCCTCATGGCAAAGGTCGGACAGATGATGGGCGGCATCGTCGCTACCTTCTACCAGGCAGGCCGCGAGTCCATCAACACGCTCATCACGACAATCCTGCCCTTCATGGCATTCGTCTCCATGCTCATCGGTGTCATCCTCGGCTCGGGCTTCGGCGACTTCGTTGCGCACTTTGTCTCGCCGCTTGCCGCGTCGCCCATCGGGCTCGTCATCCTCGCGCTCATCTGCTCCTTCCCGCTCCTTTCCCCGTTCCTTGGACCAGGGGCGGTCATTGCGCAGGTCGTCGGCGTTCTCATCGGCGTCGAGATCGGCCTCGGGCACATCCCGCCGAACCTTGCGCTTCCCGCGGTCTTCGCCATCAACGTACAGTGCGCCTGTGACTTCATCCCCGTCGGACTCGGACTTGCCGAGGCGGATGCCAAGACCGTTGAGATTGGCGTGCCCGCTGTCCTCTACTCGCGCTTCATGACCGGCCCTCTCGCCGTCATCATCGCGTGGATTGCCAGTGCAGGCCTCTACGAGAGCTAAGTTTTTCACTGAACACAGAGCAGTACAGAAGGAGAATCTATTATGAGTTGGTTGAATCTCGAAGGAAAAACTGCCATCGTCACGGGCGGTGCATCGGGCATCGGTAAGGCCGTTGTGGAGGAGTTCCTGGCACAGGGCGCGAACGTCGTTGTTTGCGATATGAACCCGGAGGCACCCGCATTTGATGCAAAGAACGGCAAGGTTCTCTACGTTGTCACCGATGTCACGAAGCGCGAGAGCGTAGAGGCAATGGTCGCAGAGGCGAAGAAGACGTTCGGTGCGATCGACATCCTTGTCAACAACGCGGGCATCAACATCCCGCGCCTCCTCGTCGACCCGAAGGATCCGCATGGGAAGTACGAGCTGGACGACGCCGTCTTCGACAAGGTCACGGCAGTCAACCTCAAGGGCGTCTACCTCTGCGCACAGGCGGTCGGACGCGAGCTCGTCGCACAGGGACACGGCGTGATCATCAACATGAGCTCCGAGAGCGGCATTGAGGGCTCTGAGGGTCAGAGCATCTACGCTGCGACGAAGAATGCCGTCAACTCCTTCACGCGTTCGTGGGCGAAGGAGTTCGGCAAGTACGGCGTGCGCGTCATCGGCGTCGCGCCTGGCATCCTCGAGGCAACGGGGCTCCGCACCCTTGCCTATGAGGAAGCACTCGCCTACACGCGCGGCATCACCGTCGATGACTTGCGCAAGGGGTACGCGAGTACGAAGACCACGCCGCTCGGACGCAGCGGCAAACTCTCCGAGGTCGCCGACCTCGTCGCCTACCTCGCCTCCGAGCGCGCCTCCTACATCCACGGCGTTACCTACAACGTCGCGGGCGGCAAGACACGCGGGTAAATTACCTAACATTGAAAAACGCTCCTTACAGATGTGCATGACTGCCGTCTGCAAGGAGCGTTTTGCTGTCTCATGGAGGAATGGGATGAGTCGAAATTTTCATTCTTGACAAGAACCCTTGTTTCCCATAATATGATAGTATCAAAGGAGAAAGAGGCGAATCAATGAGTATTATCAAGAAGAATGTTCCGGCGGAATATCTTGCATTGATTCAGAAACTCCGTCTGATAGATGACACGTTTTTCAATGTATGTTTCGACAACAACATCGAGGGAATGCAGCTTCTGCTGCGCATCTTCCTTGATCGGGACGATCTCGTGGTAAAGCGTGTCGTTACACAGCAGAGCGTTGATAATCTCTATGGACGCGGCGTTCGTTTCGATGTGATCGCTGAGGACAGCGAGGGGAAGCTCTACGACTGTGAGGTGCAGCGGGCGAACGAGGGAGCAGCCGCGCGTCGTGCGCGATACAATAGCAGTATGATGGATACGCGTGAGTTGGAAAAATCTGCGAAATTCTCCGCACTGCCCGAAACGTGGGTGATCTTTATCACGGAGAATGACATATACCGTGCGGGGCATCCGCTCTACCATGTGGAGCGCGTCATTCAAGAGCTTCAACGTCCGTTTGACGACGGCGCGCATATTCTCTATGTGAACGGGGCGAATCGTGAGGACACGCCTCTCGGTCGTCTAATGCAGGATTTCTTCTGTGAGCGTGCGGAGCAGATGCACTACAAGGAACTTGCAAAACGCGCCAGTTACTTTAAGGCGGAAGCGGAGGGGGTAAATACCATGTGCGAACTGATGGAAAAGTTTGGAGAGAAAAAGATGGAAGAGGGGCGTGCCGAGGGACGCGCCGAGGGACGGTTGGAGTCGGCTCGTGCAACGGCGCTGGCGTTGATTTCCTTGGGAAAATTGACGATTTCCCAGATTGCCGCAGCGACCCAGCTGCCGCTTGAGGAAGTTGAACAGATGGCGAGAGCCTAATGCTTTGAGTCTTTTTGCTACCGGATACACATAGAATCTGGATAGTTTTTTTTGAAAAAAGTAATGTATAATACATAACGCCACCGATGGGGCTGTACCTCATCGGCGGCGTTTGTATTTAGTAGATCGTATTTACTTCTCTGCAGATGTCACGCGTGTGGAGATTGCTACCATTGTGAGGGCGAGGGTAGCGATGCCGACGGCGAGACCGATGTAGCCGTTGCCCGTGAGTCCGTCAGCGATGTAGCCGACGAGGGAGCAGGAGGCGACGACGCCGACGTAGGGCAGCTGTGTGGATACGTGGTCGAGGTGGTGACACTGCGCGCCCGCCGAAGCGAGGATGGTGGTATCCGAGATGGGTGAGGCATGGTCGCCGCAGACCGCGCCCGAGAGGATGGCGGCGACGGAAACGACGAGGATGTCAGGAGCTGTCTGCCCGAGGACGGCAATGGCGATCGGAATCAGGATGCCGAACGTGCCCCAGCTCGTGCCCGTCGCGAAGGCAAGCCCTGCTGCGACGAGGAAGAAGAGCGGCGGCAGGAACATGACAACGCCCGTATTCGCCGAGACGACGGAGCCGACGAAGCCGCCGAGGTCAAGGTACTCCTTGCTGCAGATGCCCGAGAGCGTCCACGCGAGGCAGAGGATGAAGATGGCGGGGGTCATTGCTTTGAAGCCCCAGCCAAAGCTGTCGCAGAACACGTTGAACGAGACGACGCGGCGGGGGAGGTAGAGCAGCCCCGTAAAGACGAATGCGATGAACGAACCGAGCACGAGTGACTTCGACGAGTCACAGTTAGCGAATGCGTCCGCAATACTCCTGCCCTCGTGGATGCCGCCCGTGTAGAGCATGCCGTAGATACACGCACCAATGAGGACGAGCAGCGGCAGCATGAGGTCGATCATCTTGCCGCGCCCTTCGCTAGCCGCGCTCGCAGATGCCTCCGCCGTGTCCTGATACTCCTTCGGAATCTCGAAATGCACATTTGACTTCTCGACGCTCTGCCGCATTGCCCCGAAGTCGCGTCCCGTCCAGATGACGAAGAGCATGAAGAGGATCGTGAGCCACGCGTAGAGATTGAAGGGAATCGTCTGCAGAAAGAGCATGAAGCCGTCGATGTGACTATCCTCGGGCAGCGAGGAACCGACTGCCGCCGCCCAGCTCGAGACGGGAGCGATGATGCAGATCGGCGCGGCGGTCGCGTCGATGATGTAGGCGAGCTTCGTGCGCGCAATCTGGAATTTATCCGTGACAGGGCGCATGACCGTGCCGACTGTGAGACAGTTGAAGTAGTCGTCGATGAAGATGACGATGCCGAGCAGGACGGTGACGAGGGAGGCGCTGCGCTTGCCCTTGATCGTGCGTGTCGCCCACTCGCCGTATGCGTTCATCGCGCCCGAGCGTGTGATGGCGGCGACGAGGATGCCGAGGATGACGAGAAAGACGAGGATGTTGACATTGCTGCCGACCTTGTCCGCCATGACCTGAAACATTGTGAGCGTCGCTTGCAGGAAATTACCGCCCGCGAAGAGCATTGCGCCCGAGAAGATGCCGATGATGAGCGACATGTAGACTTCCTTCGTCCAGAGCGCGAGGACGATGGTGATGATCGGCGGCAGAATCGACCATGCGGTTGCTGTCATGAGTTAGATACACTCCCTATATAGATTGATATTCGATAAAGACCGTTTCCCATTATAACAAAAAAACAGGATTTAGCAAAATATCCTCACGCAAAAATTCATTCCTCCTCCGTCGCCTCGCTATTGAAGCGGTAGCCAGCGCCCCAGACGGTCTGAAGCCAGCGAGGATGCGACGGATCGTCCTCAATCTTTTCGCGCAGGCGGTTCATGTGGACGGAGACGGTGGAGGTATTGCCCATCGCGTCCAGATCCCAGACGCGGTCGTAGAGCGTCTCCTTGCTGAATACGATCTGCGGGTGCTCCGCGAGAAAGAGGAGCAGATCGAACTCGCGCGCGGCGAGATGTACCTCGCGTCCCGCGACAAAGACGCGGTGCGTCCACGGCTGGATCTCGAGCGCGCCAAACCGCAGGACGGTGGGCGTCGTCTGTGCGCCGCCCTTGAGGCGCTCATAGCGCGTGATATGCGCCTTGACGCGCGCGGCGAGTTCGCTCGGGCTGAACGGCTTGACGATGTAGTCATCTGCGCCGAGACCAAGCGCGCGGATCTTGTCCACGTCCTCGAGGCGCGCCGAGACCATGAGGATCGGGATGTCGAGCGTCTTACGGACATCGCGGCAGATGGCAAAGCCGTCTGCGCCCGGCAGCATGACATCCAGCAGGAGGAGACTGTACTCGCCCGTGAGCGCGCGGCGCTTGCCCTCGTCGCCGTCGGATACGATGTCGACGGCGAAACCGCTCGCCTCGAGATAGTCGCGCTCGAGTTCGGCGATGTCGTTATCATCCTCAACCAGTAATATCTTTTTCATTTCATATCACCCTCACTTGCAATGGGAAGGAGGAGCACGATGCACAGCCCTCCCTCGGTCGACACTTCTGCGCGCACGCTGCCGCCGAATGCTGTCATGATCCGCCGCACGATGGCGAGCCCCAGCCCGCTACCACCCGCGACATTCGTGCGCGCCGTGTCCGTGCGGTAGAAGCTGTCAAAGAGTTTCGGTAGTTCTTCCGGGCGCACGCCTGTGCCGTCATCGTCGCAGCGGATGGCGAGCTGCGAGCCCTCCTCTGACAGCGACATACGTATGTGCACCTCTGTGCCACGCCGATACTTGCTGCTGTTCTCCCACAGATTTTTGAGAACGCGGGCGAACTCCCCGCGGTCGATCCGTATCCTTGCCGCTGTATTCGTATTCTCCATCAAGATATGCACGCCGTCCTCGGCAAGGGCGGGGGCGTGTTCATGGATGTATTCTGTGAGAAAATCCCTTGCGCTGACCGTCTCCCATGTGAGCGGCAGCTCATCCGTGTCGAGGCGCAGGAACTCGCGCAGACGCGTCGTCAAGCGCTCCATTGTTGTGGCGGATTGGCTGATGCGTTCGGCGTAGGTGCGCTGCTTCTCGGGCGTGCGTGCAATGCCGTCGAGAATGCCGCTCGCGTAGCCCTTGATCGCGGTGAGAGGGGTTGCGATGTCGTGGAGGATGCCGATGAAGAGCTCTCTGCGCCGCGCCTCCTCGCGCTCTTCACGCACGCGAGCGTGCAGGAGCTCCCTGCGCATATCGTCGAATGCGCGGCAGGTTGCGCCCACCTCATCGCTGCCCATTGGCGGGAGTTCGTGACTCAGATCGCCGCGTTGGATGGCGGCGGCAGCATGGCGCATCTCTGCGAGCGGCATGAGGATCTGTGCGGAGAGGAGGCGCGCGAGATAGCGTCCGAGGAGCAGGATGCCTGCCGAGGTCGTGAGGATGAGGAGGATGAGTGCGGCATTTAGGATGAAGTCCCGCGTGTCGCGCGAAATCGGCGGCGGTTCTGCGCCGCGCATCATGGGGACATCGCCAGCGCCCATGATGATGGTGCCGCTGCGCAGCCCCTCGTAGCGGAAGACCAGCCCATCCATGTCCCAGCTGAGGGCGGAGCCGCGCACACCGCATTTGTGTGCGACGATGCGCGTGATTCCCTCTGTATCGCTGCCCGGCGTCAGATAGGCGGCGTCCTTTTCCTTTGACACAGCGAGGACGCGGATTCCTGCGTCCTCAAGGACGTGGATGTCGCGCTCAATATTGTCCAGCTTGAACTTGCGTTTCTCCGACTCGGCGCGCAGCGAACTCAGTGCGACCTGCACGGAGAGCGTCCGCCCTTCCTCCGGCCAGAGGAGGGCGAGCGCCTGCTGTTGCAGGGTGCCCGCATGGCGCAGACCGCCGAGCAGCACCGCGCCGATAGCGATGAGCACGACGATCGGGATGACGATCATGAGAGCGTTTGTCACGAGTAGTTTTGTCTTGAGGGATAGGTCGCGCAGCCGCATGACTCGCCTCGCTTTCATTACATATGAAGAAAATCCTCTGCCATTATAACCGAAATGCACGAAAAAATCTGCGCGCTGTGAGGAATTTCAAAAAAGTTATGTTTGTGTTTACACTTTGTTTAAACTTTCCCCGTATGATGTACCCATCAGCAATGATAAACACAAACATGAACGCCGAAAGGCAGAGGAGGAAAACATCATGGAAATGCAGAATGTGAAGAATCAGGTTACGAATATCTTCACCCCCGCGCGGCTCAAAAAGGCAGTCGCGTTCGCCGTACTCGTCGGCGTCGTCACCGCGGGCGGTGCATACTACCACCACCACCAGGCAGAGGCACGCTCGGTCGCCGAAAAACAGGCGCGCTCGGAGATGGTCGCAGCGCAGGCAGAGCAACGCGGTCTGGTTCTGATCGACGAGGATCATGTGCGGACGATTGCGGCAGAGGCAGTCGGCAAGAGCGCGTCGGATCTGGACTTCCGTAGCATCTATCTGACGGCGAAGGATCATGACGACAGGGACGATAAGCGTGACAAGAAGCATCGCGACGGCAAACATGGCGACAAGCATGACAACAAGCGCGATGGAAAGCACGATGACAAGGGGCACCGCGACGGACGTCCTGCGCAGGATCGTGACGGTCATCCCGGCATGATGCCGCCTCCGCCGGTAGCCCCCGCACAGGCGGACGGTGCAGCGAATATGCCCGCACCGATGGCGAACAATGCGGCGAATGCGCCTGTTACACCTCCTGCGAATGGAATGCAGCAGAGCACACCGCAGCCGATGCTCCATCCCGTCTACAAGGTGAAGTGCTATGCTGGCAACATCGAGTACAAGGTGAGTGTCGACGCTGTGACGGGCACGGTGCTTTCGAGCAAGGTAGATGTGGACGACGATCTCTTTTAACAATATATACAGGACAAAGGCAGCGATCCGTGCGGGTCGCTGCCTTTGTCCTGTATACATTGTGTTTTCTGTCTTATGCATTGACACAAATAAAATTTCCCTAAAGCAGGAAAAAAAGAAGGCGCGGCGAATTAGAAAACGTATAGAGCAAGAGTCTATTTTGGCGGCAGCTAGTGCTGTCGTCTTTGTGCGCGGTTATACGGAGGAATCGATGCCGCTCTTCGGGCAGGCGTGGCCGGGCGCAGGGGAAAGGAGAGAATATTTTGCAGGAACAAGGGCAGAAAAGGGGAAGGGGTATTGGCTTCCAGCTGAATGCGATCACGCTCATCGGGATTGTTGTGATGGTGACGATCCTTGTCTCGTTCGTTGGCTACAGAGCTTATGAAGAGCTTCTCGAGATGGGGACGGTGGCGCAGTACAACGAATTGGGTGAGCGTTCAAAGGCGGTCATCAGCCGCTATGAGTCTGTCCAGCAGTCGGGAGAGGATGTGCGCCAGCGCATCTATACGTATATGCAGCAGCATCCGCCCGCAGCGCGCAGCCGCGAGGCGCTGAACGAGATGCTTGCAGATGCGGCTGCTTCGAATGACAATCTCTCAGGAATTGGTGTCGTGTTTGAGCCGAACGCCTTCGACGGACAGGATGCGGCACATGTGGGAGATCCGCTTTCGGATGAGTCCGGGCGTATGATGCCCTATGCAAACCGTGAGGGGAACGCGATAGAGTTTGAGGGTTGTACGGGCTATGAGACCGAGACGTGGTATCAGAAGCCGAAGTCTACATCGAAGTTGGTTCTCTCGGAGGCATACTATGACGAAGTAAACGGCAAAAAAGCTCTGCACGTCTCCATCGGCATGCCGCTCATTGTGGATGGGCGCTTCGTCGGTGCGCTCTCGCTCGACTTCGATGTCACGCAGCTTCAGGAGGATCTTGCCAAGATCAGTACGCCGGACAACATCTATTTGCTGATGGACAACGAGGGCGATCTCGTCGCGCATGGGACGAGCCCGGAGTCGATCATGAAGAACGCCTTCACGATCATGCAGTCTCCGGAGGAGGAAAAGAAGGAAGCCTTCTCGGAGGCTCCGTACAGCAAGTCGCAGGTTTCGCCGACGACGGGCAAGGACTCGGTCTACATTTTCCGCTCAGTCCACTTTGCAGGTGTGGATACGCCGTGGTCGATCTTCTCCATTACGGACAAGGATAAGTTCACCGGTGCCGCGCGCGATATGGTGATCTTCTCCGTGGTACTTGCCGTGATCTGTACCGTGGTGCTTGCCATTGCACTTGCTGTGTTCATTCAGCGGCGTCTGATCGTTCCCATTGGGGATGTGACGGATATTTTGACACGTTTTTCCGATCTCGATCTGGATCGCGAGAAGGGTAAGCATGCCGTGATCTATCTGGAGCGTTCCGATGAGGTCGGTGCGATGGTTCGCTCGCTCGGGCGTATGGCGAACAGCCTGCGCGAGATTATCGGCAAGATCAACGGCGCGTCCCAGTCGGTTGCGGCAACGAGCGAGGAACTGACAGCGACGGCGCAGAACACGGCGCACTCGGCGGAGACGGTGCGCAAGGGCATCCATGACATTGCCGAGAGCGCGCGCGTGCAGGTTGCGGACACGCAGAACGCGGTCGATCATACGGATGAAATCCTCCAGCTGCTCGAGGATAACCGCAAAGTTATGACGGAGATGAACGAGGCGACGGAGAACATTCATAAGCGCCAGACCGAAGGCGCGGAGATCCTGGCTGACCTCATGAAGAAATCTGCAGAGACTGCTGATGCGACGAACGAAGTCTCGCGTGTGGTCGAGGAGACGAATCAGAAAGCGGAGCGCATCGAAGAGGCGAGCGCGATGATTCAGTCCATCTCCGAGCAGACGAATCTTCTTGCACTCAACGCAGCGATTGAGGCGGCGCGTGCAGGCGAGGCAGGACGTGGGTTCGCGGTTGTCGCAGAGGAGATCCGCAAGCTGGCTGAGCAGTCGCGTGGCTTTACGGACGAGATCAACGGCATCATCGGCGAGCTGAAGATGAAGTCGCAGCAGGCAGTCGATACGATGGAGGTCTCCAAGAAGCTTGTCGAGGAGAGCAATGTCAACCTCGAGCGTACACAGCGTCGCTTTGACATGATCGCCGAGGCTGTCGAAGGTGCGAACAGCGTTGTGAAGAAGCTCAACACCTCCTCCGAGAAGCTGACGGAGAAGAACAAGGCGATTGCCGACCTCAGCCGCAAGCTGATGGATATGGCACGTGAGAATGATGCGACGACGGATGAGGCTGAGTCCTCCGTTGACACGCAGACGCAGGCGCTTGCGGATATCGCCGAGGCGAGCGAGAGCTTGGCGCAGATCGCGACGGATCTGCAGAACGAGATCTCGCGCTTCCGCGTTTGATCTGCCGTTCGAACGCATACAGTATGCAGAAAGCCCTGCCGCGATGCGGCAGGGCTTTTGTGATGCCTCGCATAAGGTTCAGCGCAGGAAAAAGAACAGTGCAGGGTAGACGATGAAGAAGAATGCAATGCTTGTTGTGAGGAAGCCAGAGATCGTGTAGTCGACGTTCAGATGATAGAGCTTCGCCGCCGTGACGGAGTTAATCGCACCCGGAGTGACGGAGAAGACGAGGATTGCGCCGAGGAGGACGGGATCGCGGACGAAGGGATAGCTGACCGCCATCATGAACGCAGGCAGGATGAGGAAGCGCAGGGCAAAGAGGTCGAGGGTGTACGGTGCATAGCGTCGTGCGCGGTGGAGATTGACAAGCGCGCCGACGGGTAGCATGCCGAACCATGCGCCGAAGTGGATGAGTCCCTCGAATGCCGTGCCGACTGCAGGAGGGCGCTCGATGCCCGCTGCGTTGAGCGCGAGCCCCGCCGCCATGCCGATGATGCTGAGCTGGTTCCACGAGAGGAAGATGTCGAGGAAGCGCATGTGAATCCTGCCGCCGCGCCCATGGTTTTTGTGCTGCAGATAGTAATACTGCGCCATCGGAAAGACGGCGAGGACAAGCATCAGCGTCTGAAAGATGCCCATGATCTGCGCGTAGGCAAAGCCCTGCTCACCGTAGATGATGTAAGCACAGACGCCGCCGAGCGTGGTGATGTTGGACATCATCGCGTTCGAGAGATACGCGCCGCGATCGAGCGGGTTGTGATATTTGCGGATGAAGAACGCCCAGCCGACAAGTCCCGGAAAGAGGACGATGAGGATGCCGTAGATCGGAATGAGGGCGAGATCCCACGAGATGGGGAGCGTCCAGCAGCTCATGAGGGCGAGCACGGTGTAGATGATGATGACGTTCAGGCGCAGGATGCGGCTGATGAGGGCGTCGGAGATCTTGCCATGCCGATAGAGCAGATAGCCGACGATGAGCGGTGCGAGGAGGTCGGTGAAGAGGTAGATGATGCGGAAATCAGAATTGTCCAAGAGAAACGCCTCTTTCTAACGAAACAGGAAAAATGTCACGGGGAAAAGCACGGTGAGGTAGAGCACTGTCGTCACGAGGAAGACGGCAATCGTATAGTCGACGTTGAGATGGTAGAGACGCGCGGTGAGCGTCGCGTTGATCGCTGCCGGGGCGCTCGCGAAGATCACGAGTGCGTTCTGCACGGTCGGGTCGCTGATGAGGAGGCGCGCAGCGGCGAAGGTGACGATGGGAACGATGAGGGAGCGGAGCGCGATCATGTCGAGTGTCAGATAGACGAAATGGCGCGCGCGGCGGAAGTTGATGAGCGAGCCGATGGGCAGCATGCCGAACCACGCCGCAATGTGGATGATGCAGCCGAATGCATCCGACAGGACAGGCGGACGTGCGATGCCCGAGGCGTTCAGCAGGAGTCCCGCCGTCATGCCGACGATGCTGAGCTGATTCCACGAGAGGAGGAGTCCGAGGAAGCCGCGCCCCTCGAGACGTGGCACACGTCCACGCGCCTTGTGAAGCAGATAGAAGTACTGTGCGATCGGGAATGCGAGCAGAACGAGCACGAGGTTCTGGCACGCGCCGCCGATCTGCGCATAGGCAAAGCCGCGTTCTCCGTAGATGATGTAGGCACAGATGCCGCCGAGCGTGCCGATGTTCGAGAGCAGTGCGGAGATGAGATGCGTGCCGCGGTCGATGGGACTGTGAAAGCGCCGTCCGAGAAATCGCCAGCTGATGAAGCCCGGGAAGAGGATAATGAATGCGAAGAACGCGGGCAGAATGAAGAGATCCCGCGTGAGCGGCAACGCCCAGAAGCTGAAGAGCGAGAGCAGCGTGAAGAATACGATGACATTGATGCGGATGAGCAGGTTGACGGCCGCATCCGAGAGGAGGCGACGCTGATAGAGGAGATAGCCGACGATGAGTGGGAGGATCAGATCGGTGAAGAGATAGATCAGGCGCGCATTGATTTCGTCCATAAGATTCCCAGCCTTTCCCAATCAATTCGGATGGTGCGTTCATCCTAGCACAAGTCACAGGCGTTGTAAACATTTACAATTCGTGGAAAAAATGGCAAGAAAAGTTCGTAAGATTTTGATGTGAGAGAGAGGAAAAGGAGGAAAGGACGGCGAATATTTACCCTATGTTATATAGTGTTTTGTTATGACCCGGAGACTCCGCATCAAATGGAGCGGAAGGGTGTTTGTGGGACGCCGAGGGGGCTTCCCATGGAGGAGGGGACGTTACATGGCAGTGACAGACAAAGGTTTTGGCGCATACGATGTACGCGGTATCTATCCCGACGAGGTGAACGAGGAGCTCGCTTACCGTGTCGGACGCAGTTTCCCCACGCTGTTCGGCGCGAAGAAGGTTGCCGTCGGACATGACATTCGTCTCTCGGGTCCTGCGATCCGCGACGCGCTCGCAAAGGGGCTCACGGAGGCGGGCTGTGATGTCGTGGACATCGGCCAGTGCGGCACGGAGATGATCTACTTCGCGACGGCGCACCTGGGACTTGGCGGCGGCATCATGATCACGGCGAGCCACAATCCGAAGCAGTACAACGGCATGAAGTTCGTCCGCGCAGAGTCGCGCCCAATCTCGAGCGACACGGGGCTGAAGGACATTGCAGCGATGGCGGTTGGCGAGACCTACCCCGCACCTGCGGCTGTGCCCGGCAAGATTGAGAAGGTGGACGTGCTCGATGAATACGTGAAGCACATCCTCACCTACGTCGATGTGAGCAAGCTGAAGCCGTACAAGATCGTTGTCAACACGGGCAACGGCGCGGCGGGCCCCATCATCAACGCAATGGAGAAGTTCCTCCCGTTCGAGCTCGTCAAGGTCTACAACGAGCCGGACGGCAATTTCCCGAACGGCGTGCCGAACCCGATCCTGCAGGAGAACCGCGAGGCGACGGCGAAGGTCGTGCGCGAGACGGGTGCGGACTTCGGCGTTGCGTGGGACGGCGACTTCGACCGCTGCTTCCTCTTTGACGAGAAGGGCGGCTTCATCGAGGGTTACTATATGGTCGGCTTCCTCTCCGAGGCGTTCCTCAAGAAGAACAAGGGCGCGAGCGTGATCTACGATCCGCGCCTCATCTGGAACACGATCGAGATCGCCGAGCAGCTCGGCGGCAAGCCGGTCATGTGCAAGAGCGGCCACGCATTCATCAAGGACAAGATGCGTGAGGTCAATGCCATCTATGGCGGTGAGATGAGTGCACATCACTATTTCCGTGATTTCTCCTACTGCGACAGCGGTCAGATTCCGTGGCTGCTCGTAGCAGAGCTGATGAGTGCGTCGGGCGGCAAGACACTCTCCGAGCTGATGAAGGCACGTATGGATCGCTATCCGACCTCGGGTGAGATCAACAGCAAGGTCACGGATGCAAAGGCGATCATGGACCGCATCGAGGCAAAATACGGCGCGAGCGGCAAGGTGACGAAGGTGGACGGCGTGTCCATCGAGTTCGATAACTGGCGCTTCAACCTGCGCATGTCGAACACGGAGCCGGTCATTCGTCTGAATGTCGAGACGCGTCAGGATAAGGCGCTGCTGAAGGAGAAGACGGACGAACTGCTTGCAGAGATTCGTGCCTGAGTACAGGAAGGAGTTTTTGATGAGTCTTGTACTGAAATCCGGATTTACATTTGACTATGACAATCTCTACGGCGAGGGCAA
>NZ_ALKG01000004.1 GCF_000286455.1 Selenomonas sp. FOBRC6 | reverse complement strand
CCCTTTTTTGTATTTCAGTATGATCTCATGCGCATGCGCGGCGAGGTGGGGACTCCGGAGGGCTTTATTCCTGCCGCCTTGTCCTTCTCACGCTCTTCCTCGAGGTAGTAAGAAGGATCGACGCCCAGCTCATGGATGAAATGGTAGAGGTCATTGCCCGTTGGAACGACCTGTATTGATTCGGCACCATCCTTCTCCTCGGAGAGATCGATGACCGTGCGCTGACTCAGCAGCTTGCCGTTGGTATCGGCAAAGAGGATGATGACGGGCGTTGTCGTGCGCCCGAACTTGCTCTCCTTCACAACGGCAAAGCCAAATGTGGTCTTGAGCACGGCTCCCTCGGGATAGAGGGCGACATTGTTGAAGAACAGATCGAGCAGCTTGGGGTCGAACTGCCCCTTGTTGATGTTGTGCATGATGTTGTAGGCGATGTTTGGCATATACGCCTTCTTGTAGGGGCGCTCGCTCGTGAGGGCATCGTAGACATCTGCGATCGCCGCAATCTTTGCGAAGCGGTGCATTTCATCGCCCTTGATGCCGCGCGGATAGCCCGTTCCGTCGATGTGCTCGTGATGCTGCCCCGCGATGGCGGCGAGAATGCTCGATTTCGGCAACCCCGGCATCTTCAGGATGCGTCGCGCACCATCGGCGGGATGCTTCTTCATG
The DNA here is from genome assembly GCF_000286455.1 of Selenomonas sp. FOBRC6. GTDB lineage: Bacteria > Bacillota > Negativicutes > Selenomonadales > Selenomonadaceae > Centipeda. The sequence goes on along the minus strand of NZ_ALKG01000004.1, from coordinate 11,954 downwards.
ATGTCGAACTCGCTGTTGCTCAGACTGCGGTTCTTGTTGAGGATGTCTGTATGCACCTCGATCTTTCCGAGATCGTGCAGCAGACCGCCGAGCGTGATGAGAGACAGATCCTCCTTCGGCAGATGACAGAGCATGCCCATCATCGCGGAGAGGACGGCGACGTTGACGCTGTGTGCAAAGGTATAGGCGTCATGCGTGCGGATGTCCGTCAGCTGGACGAGGTTTTCATGATTGTCGAAAAGGTCGAAGACGATGGAATCCGTTACCTTCTGCAGGGCGGGAATGTCAAGCGTTCCGTTTTCCTCAATGGACTGAAACGTATCGTAAACGGCGCCGATTGCCTTGACGCGCGTCTTTTCTTCGATCACATCGGGCGGCGGCGGAAGCTTATGGCTCGGATCCATGGAGGTCACAGTAATGTTTTGAATGCCAAGCTGATGCAGTTTTCGAATATAGTCAATCGTAACCGGCTGTCCCTTGACGAGGTAGCTTCCCCCTGCAGTATTGAACAGACTCTGCCCAAGCACCATGCCATCCTTTAACTTCGAGACAGGAAGTCGTAGCATTTTTTCCCCCTTGTTCCATTCATATGTACCCGCCGCGTTCTGCCGATCAAAGCAGCTCCCCTGACCGCAGTCAGATACAGAATCCACCTGTATTGATAGATATTTTAAGTTTACATGAAATAGTATATTTTGTAAAGAGGAATAGGTCTCATCATTCCATTTGCATGGAACTTCTGTTTTTGTTATACTGGTAACAATTATTTTGAGAGGACGATATACGGATTGTCACATGAAAAATCACCGCACGAAAAAGCGGATCGTACATTCATCAAATACGCAGGGGCTGTATTTGCACTGTCCTTTTTGCTCGTCTGCGGCATCTACTATGCAAGCTCTTACTTCATGTCCGGCTCGCTGCGCGATGTGAACGCATTCGCCGACCTGCCGGAAAATGATCTGGGCTATGTGCTCCTCATGGGGGTTGACCGCAGGGAGGGGGATGTCGGCCGCAGCGATACACTCATGCTCGCCGTTGTCGATGAGGAGAACGGGCGCGCGGCGTTGCTCTCGATCCCGCGCGATACGCGCATCGAAGTCGGCAGCTACGGCTATGACAAGATCAATCACGCCTATGCGTTCGGCGGGCACGAGATGACGCTCGCCTCGGTCAGTGCGCTCGTGGGCGTTCCCGTCACGCATTATATCATGATCGACACCTCGGCGTTCGAGCGGATCGTGGATGCAGTCGGCGGCGTGGACATCGACGTCGAGAAGCGGATGTACTATGAGGACCCGTGGGACGACAACGGCGGTCTCGTCATCGACCTCCAGGCGGGTGAGCAGCATATGAACGGCGCACAGGCAATTCAATACGTGCGCTATCGCGACGGCGAGGGGGATATCGGGCGTATTGGGCGACAGCAGCGCTTCATGCGCGCACTCTTCGCACAGTTCCTCTCGCCGCAGGTGCTCCCGCGCCTTGCGGCGGTCGTGGATGAGGTGAAGAATGCAGTCGATACGGATCTGACAACGCGCCAACTGCTGACGCTGGCAACGCGTCTGAGGGACATGGAGTCGGGCGGCATCTCCATGCAGATGGTTGCGGGGACCCCCGCCTATCTCGGCGATGTGAGCTACTGGATTCCCGATCTTGTGGAGACGCGCAGGGAGCTCTTTGCAGGCGTGGGTAAGGAACTGTCCGCGCGTATGCAGGAGGCGGCGGAGCACGATGCAGCCGCCTATCGGAAGAACACACCGGAGCGTCTGCGCATCATGGCGGAAGAAGACGACAGGGAGCTGCTGCCCTCCTCTGAGGAACTGCTCGCAGAGGGCGACCGAGTGATCGGAGAGCAGCGTGCTGAGCGCAATGCGGCTGAGAAGAAGGCTGCAGTGCAGAGAGAAGAGGCGAAGGAGAAGCAGGAATCTGCGCCGGCAAAGGAGCGCAGCAAGGACACGGCGGACGATATCTCCGTTATGATTATCAACGCGAGCGGCATCGACGGTGCGGGCGCGGAGATTGCAGATACGCTGCGGGCAAAGGGATTCCGTATTTCGAGTGTGGAAACGGGAAATGCGTCTGACCGTCCCAAGACGGCAATCATGACGGCAGAAACGCATGTGAATCTGTTTTACGGCATGCCGTTTCCTTGCGTCATCATGCCCGTCGATGGAGCGGGAGAGCAGCAGGCGATCGTCATCATCGGACGCGACTATCGCCCCGAGGCTGTGCACGAGGATGGAGAAGAGTGATATGGGGAGCTTGAAGGTCATCGGCCTCGAAAAGGCGTACGGCATACGTACGCTCTTTTCGCATGTGAATTTCGAAGTACAGCGTGGGGACAAGGTCGGGCTCGTCGGCGCAAACGGCACGGGCAAGACGACGCTCATGCGCCTCCTGCTTGGGCGTGAGGAGAGCGACGGCGGACAGATCGTAATGGATCGTGCCGATACCGTCGGCTACGTCGAGCAGCAGGCGGCATTCTCCCATGACACACTCTACGATGAGTTGCGCAGCGCGTTCTCCGACCTCATTGCACTGCGCACGGAGAAGGAGCGCATGGAGCACGATATTGCGTCGGGGGCTGCGGGCGCGGAGGAGCTTGCCGCATATGGAAACCTTGTGACGCGCTTCGAGGCGATGGACGGCTACGACTTCGAGAGCCGCATCCGCCGCGTCGCATTCGGTCTCGGCTTCTCCGAGGCGGATCTTGCAAAGGATGTGCGCCATTTCTCGGGCGGGCAGACGACGCGTATCTGCCTTGCGAAGGCACTGCTGCGCGAGCCGGACTTCCTCTTCCTCGATGAGCCGACGAACCATCTCGACATCGGCATGATCGAGTGGCTCGAAAAATTCCTGCAGTCCTATCGCGGCGGCGTCCTCCTGATCTCGCATGACCGCTACTTCCTCGACCGCGTTGCGACGCGCATATTGGAGCTCGATCACGCCGAGGTGACGGCGTACACGGGCAACTACACGCACTATATGCGCGTGAAGAACGACCGCCGCGCGGCGCTGCAGAGCGCCTATGAGAAGCAGCAGGCGCAGATCAAGAAGACAGAGGAATACATCAGCCGCTATCGTGCGGGCATCAAGGCGAAGCAGGCGCGCGGGCGGCAGAGCCAGCTGAACCGCCTCGAGCGCATCGTGCTCCCGCCCGAGGCGGCGCGCTTCAAATACTTTGCCTTTACGAAGCCGACGGAGTGCGCGCAGCGCGTGGCGGAGCTCGAGGACATCACATTCGCCTATCCCGGCGGGCAGCGCGTGCTCGACCGCATCTCGCTCCTCATCCGCAAGGGAGACGGCGTGGCGCTCATCGGGGAGAACGGCGTCGGCAAGACGACCCTCCTGCAGATTCTCGTCGGTGAACTCGAGGCAAGCGGACGCCTGAAGATTGGCAGCCGTGTCAAGATCGGCTATTTCTCGCAGCAGCACGAGGGGCTTGATCCGAGCAAGACCATCCTCGATGAGATCTGCTATACGTTCGGACTGGATGAGGAGACGGCGCGAAACTATCTGGGCGCGTTCCTCTTCCACGGCGACGACGTGCAGCGGCTCATCGGGGCGCTCTCGGGCGGCGAGCAGGCGCGCGTGGCATTTTTGAAACTCATGCTGACGGGCGCGAACTTCCTCGTGCTGGACGAGCCGACGAACCATCTCGACATCCCCGCGCGCGAGGCGGTCGAAGAGGCGCTGATGGCGTTCCCCGGCACGTTCATCGCCGTCTCGCATGACCGCTACTTCCTCGACAAGACGGCAAACTGCACGCTCGAACTGCGTGACGGGAAGATCACGGAGTATCTCGGCAACTACAGCTACTATCTGATGAAGAAGGAAGCCGAGGCAGAGGAAGCGGCAGAGGCGCGCTCTGCAGAGAAGGCGGAGCGGAGTCCCTCTCCCGTACAGGAAGAAAAACCGCGTGAGGAGAAGATGCCGCCAAAGACAGCCGTGCACAGCGCCATTCCTGCGGCACGGCGGCAGGAGATGCTCGAACGTACGGAGGCGGAGATCGCGATGGCGGAGGCGGAGCTCAAGGGGCTCGAGTACGAGATGAACCGTCCCGAGACCCAGCTCGATCCCGAGCGCAGCCGTGAGATTGCCGAGGCGTATGCGGCAAAGGAGCTCGAGATCATGCAGCGCTATGAGAAGTGGGAGCAGCTGACGGAGGCGTGACATGGAATTTCAGCAAAATCTTGGCTTTCACTCTGCCGAGGAAGAGCTGACAGGCGTTGTCGACCATATCATCTTTTCTGCGGGAGACGGTGCGTTCTCCGTCTTTCGTCTGCGCCTAGCACAGCAGGGGAAGTGTACCGCGACTGTGCGCGGGGCAGCGCCCCTCGTCGGTCAGGAGGTGCATCTTGCGGGCAGCTGGGTCACGCATCCGCGCTTTGGGCGCCAGTTCCAGGCGCAGCGCATGCGCGTGAGTGCGCCCACAAGTGCGGCGGGCATCGAGCGCTTTCTCGCATCAGGTACGATCGACGGCGTTGGCCCCGCGATGGCGCGGCGCATTGTGGAGCGATTCGGCGCGGAGGCACTGCAGATCATCGAGCGTGCGCCGAGCCGCCTGAGAGAGGTCGCGGGCATCGGCCCGAAGACTGTGGAGAAGATCGTCACCTCCTATATGCGGCAGTCTGAGCTCAGGGACATCATGCTCTGGCTTGAGGAGCACGGTGTCACGGGTGCATATGCCGCGCGCATCTTCAAGGCGTACGGTTCGCTTGCAATCGAGGTGATGGAAAAATCCCCCTACCGCCTCGCGCAGGAAATCGACGGCATCGGCTTCATCACGGCGGACGCAATTGCCGTTGCCGCGGGATGGGAGAAGAACTCCACCGAGCGCATTGCGGCGGGGCTCTCCTATGAGCTCACGCAGATCTCCTCGGGTGGTCACTGCTGCATTCCGGAGTCCATGCTCGCCGATCGTGCGGCACAACGCCTCGGCGTCGCGCGGACTGAGGTCATGGAGATCATCAGTCGCGAGGTGAAGATGAGCCGCCTCTACGCCGTGGACGAGATGGGAGAGCGTCTCATCTACGCGCCGCAGCTCTACAAGGCGGAGGAAATGACTGCACGCCTTCTCCTCATGCTGCAGAAGAAGGCGGATCATATTCATGTGCACGATGCGGAGTCTCTCGTTGCCGCATGGGAGGCAGATCATGCGGTCAGCCTTGCCTCCGCACAGCGCGAGGCTGTGATCGCCGCGCTCACGCACGGCGTCCTCGTCCTGACGGGTGGCCCCGGCACGGGCAAGACCACCGTTGTGCGCAGCATGATCGACATCCTCGGCGCGCAGGGGCTTGAGATCCTGCTCGCTGCGCCGACAGGGCGCGCGGCAAAGCGACTCGCGGAGGCGACGGGCTGCCCTGCCGCAACCGTGCACCGCATGCTCGAGGCGCAGGGCAGGGAGGACGGCGAGATGCGCTTTGGGCGCGACGCCGAGACACAGCTCGAGGCGGATGTCATCATCATCGACGAGGTGTCCATGATGGACATTGTGCTTATGCAGCATCTGCTCACGGCAGTCCCGCCCGGCACGCACGTCATCCTCGTCGGCGACGTGGATCAGCTGCCCGCCGTCGGCCCCGGCTCCGTGCTCAAGGACATCCTGCGCTCGCAGGTCATTCCGAGCGTCCGCCTCATGGAGATCTTCCGCCAGAACAATACGGGCACAATCGTGCTGAACGCACATGCGATCAACGCGGGGCGCGTTCCCTCGTTTACGGAGGCGGATTTCACCTTCGTCCCCGCCGTCTCGAGCGAGGACGCCGCCGCGCAGGTCGTCTCACTCTGCACGCGGCTGCTGCGCGCGGGCACGGGACTCATGGATCTGCAGGTGCTCTCGCCCATGCGGCGCGAGGCGTGCGGTGTCGATCTGCTCAACCGCAGCCTGCAGAATGCGCTCAATCCTGCGGGCATGGGCAAGGAGGAGGCTGCCGGCTTCCGCCTCGGCGACAAGATCATGCAGACGCGGAACGACTATATGAAGAACGTATTCAACGGGGACATCGGGCGGATCACGCGGATTGACTCCGAGCACATGGTCGTGACCTTTGCAGAGGATATGGAGGTCTCCTACACGCGTGATGAGTTCGGCGCGCTCACACTCGCCTATGCGATGAGCGTCCACAAGAGTCAGGGCAGCGAGTACGACATCGTCATCCTGCCGCTTGTGCGCGCGCATCACATCATGCTGCAGCGGAACCTACTCTATACCGCCGTCACGCGTGCGAAGAAGGGCGTCATCATCGTCGGCGACCGCACGGCGCTCTTTGCGGCGGTCAGCAACGACCGCACGCGCCGCCGCTACACCCTCCTCGCAGAGCGGCTGGCGGAGAGAATCTGATTCGAGATCACAAGCGCCCCTATTGGCTCACTGCGTTCGCCACTTCCCCCGTTGCGACGGGGGAAGCTACCTAAAAGCCTCCCCCGTGCGACACGGGGGAGGGGGACCGCGTAAGCGGTGGAAGGGGCGTTTTGAACGTCCAATACGAACAAAAGTATAATAAAGAGCTGTTGTACGAGTCAAAACGACTTTGTGCAACAGCTCTATTTTTGATCACTTCTTTTGCTCGGGCATCACGGCAAACTCCTCCGCGAGCGTGTGCAGATATGCCGCAAGGCGCTCTCGTCTGCCCTCGCGCGCGAGCTGTGCAATCAACGTCGCATGGTGACTGAGATCGTGTCGCATGCGCCGCGACCTGCGCCATAGCTCCAGCATCGTATGATAGCGAGCCTCCTCGGATTTGCGGATCATCCGCTCGTGCATTTGCCGCTGATGGAGGGCATTTCCCTCCTCCGTATAGCGGGTGAGGAGATCGGACACGCGAAGATACTGGATGAGGGCGAACGGGAGCAGCAGGCGCGCGGCAATGATGGTTGGACGGACGGAGCTGCTCGACGGATCGGCAGCAACTGCGAGCGCAATGAGGATCAGCTCATAGCCGCAGAGGTACATCCAGAGCCTCCAGTCATCCACACGGAGCATGGGCGTGAGCAGATGGTGGATCGTATGCAGCGCAGCAGGCAGGACAAGGAGGAAGAACATCGGGATCAGCAGACATTTCCACAGCCCATGCGGCAGCCCCTCGCCAAAGAAGATCTCCATCGTCGTCCCGAGCGTCGATGCGAGCAGGAGCAGGGGATGGACGAGCAGCGCAATCGAAAGGATCCGCAGCGGATGATCGCGGATCACCGCCGTCATATAGAGGAGAGCGAGTGGGCGGCACAGGAGCGCGGTCAGGGACATATCCAATGTGGATGACATCTGTATAGTCATCGTCAAGGAGAGCAGGAGAAGATAGCCGATGATGACGTATGACCGTCTAAAACTTAGACGTTTGCGAAAAAAATAGAAAATCAAGAGATCAAAGGGGGGCGCGCATACAAGTGTATGCAGCAGCCGAATCTCAAAATCACTCATGATATATCGTCTGCCTTCCCGTACTGATCGCTGCTTCCTACAGATGAGATCTCTCTGTGCGCGCCCATTGCCGCAGTCAGTATTATATCGACTGCGAAGAGACCATCCTCCGCCGTGACCTCCATCGTGCCGTCATAGCGCGCAAGACTTGTGCGAATGCTTTCCAGCCCTATGCCACGCTCGCTGTGGGCGCGCTTGGACGAGAGCAGATTGCCGTCCACATCATAGCGCAGCGTGCCGTCAAAGCTGTTGTCCATCGTCAGAAAGAGCAGATCTGCCTGATGTACGAGTGCGAGACGAAGAATACGCTTTGTTCCCGGGGCAAGGCTCTCCATCGCCTCTGCTGCATTGCGGAGGAGATTGCCGAGGATGGCTGTCAGATCGAGCGGGTCGATGGGATTCTCCGTACCGATCTCGATGCGGTACTCCGTACGTGCGGCCAGACGATCAAAGACAGGCTGCCAGTAACCGATGAGGATGTTCACAATTTCATTTGCACAGACAGGAGCACAGCTCGTGTTAATCTGTGCAGCAGCATCGTGCATCAGCTGCTCGATGCCCGCATAGTCCTCGTGCGCGAGCTTTTCCTCTGCTTCTTCGATCAGCTCTGTGAACTGCGCGCGAAAAATTCGTGTCGCACGTTCGTTTTCCTCCATTTGCGCCGCATTCTGGTGCGTGATCTCCGCCATCTCTGCCTCGTGTGCAAGCTGCTCGCGCAGCGCGCGCTGCCGCAGGCGTTCGTTCATGGCGTAGAGGGCAAGCCCAATGCAGCAGAATGCGCCGATTGCCGCACTCAGACGGACGAAAAGTGCCGTATTTGTTCGCAGCTCATTGAACGGAGACAGGAGAATGGTGAGCACCAGGATGAGCGTACCAAGCCATGCGAGCGGCTTCCAGACGGCGTCGAAGGAGTCATCTGCGAGCAGCGGATCGGCGACTGTACGACCGTAGTACAGGCAGAACGGAGCGATGACGAGCAGGCTTGCGAGGATGAGCAGCCCTGAGAGCAGGAATGGGATCTCAAATACAGGATAGGCATCCTCGATGGCAAAGACTGCCGTCTGCATACCAAACCAGAGGAGACCGAGCGGGGCGATGATGCAGATCTGCTTGGCAATCGGCACGCGTGTAACTGCAACCAGATAGAAGAAGATAAAGAAGAGAAACGGAAAGGCGATGCGCCGCGAGAAGACCGTGACCGCCTCGATCTGGATGACTGCCTCGATGCCGATGAGCACGAGCAGCCCCGCGATAACCAACTGCGGGGAAAAGCGCAGATAGCGGCGGAAGAGATAGAGACGGATCAGATTCCCGGGCAGAACGTGGACAATCGTATAGAACAGCGTCACCATTGGAACGGCGAGCGATGCTGCAACAACTCAAATGTAATCGGCAGATTCATGAATCCTCTCCTGTATACAGACGGAGAAAGCGGAGTACCTCGTCATGCAGAATATTTCAGGGCGTAAACCCTGCGCGCATCTTCCGCAGCATATAGGCGCGGTATTCCTGACCGACCTCGCTTGTGCGGCGCGTTGCAATGGGGAGGAGAGTCCCGTCCGAGAGCAGGACGCCATCAGATGTCAGTTGGCGTATATAGTCCATATTGATCAGCAGACTGCGGTGGCAGGACAGGAAAACCGGCAGAGGCTCCAGGAGCTCGCGTGCGCGTGCCATCGTCATATAGGGGGCGAGCGTCGTACCGTCCGCCAGATGGAAGGAGCAGCGCCGTCCGTTGGCATCGACATAGCGGATCTGTTCGATTGGTATGCGCTGCTCCGTATAGTCAATGGTGAGCGCGATCGTCGGGCGATCCTTCTTAAAAAATGGCGTGCGTGCGAGCGCCTCGCGGACACCTTCCTCCGTCACGGGCTTGATGAGATAGTGCGACGCTGTCACATCGAACGCCTCGACCGCGTGCTCGCGGCTCGATGTCACGAAGATGATTGCGCAGCTTGTATTGAAGGAGCGCAGAATCTGAGCCGTACGGATGCCCGTGCACTCCTTCAGATAGATGTCGAGAAAAACAATGTCGGCGCGTGCGGAGGACATATGCGCGAGGAACTTCCTCTCGTCCGTGAACGCGCGGATCATGGGGCGCGGCGTTTGCTCCGCGCAGACGGTATCAATCATCGTGCAGAGCGCATGCAGATCATCAGCATTATCGTCCAGTACAGCAATCTTCATATAAGAACCTCCTTCTTCGCCTTAAAATATTCTATGAAAAAGTATTGAGATGCGCAAGTCCAATTTAAAACCTTTTGCGTTCATGACATACTTTCGGCGTTTATGACAACTTTTATTGAATTTTTTCTTATATATGAGAAAATAATGATAGTATAAGCAAATGTATCCTACGGGCATATTGTCCTTTTATCTCAGAGAGTGGTGGAAATGATGCGTTGCGAGATTGCATTCGGTGTGGACGCGCGTTATGTGAAGTATGCGGGCATCGCCATGACATCCGTTGCCATGCAGAGCGAGGGGGCGAATGTTGGATTCCACCTCGTCTGCGACGGGATTGCGGACGCAGATCGCAAACGTCTGGACGCATTCCGCGCCGCCTTTCCATGGACGGACGTCCACATCTATGACGCGCGTGCGCCGTTGGACGAGATCTCCTTCCCGCGCGGCATATCGCCCGAGCGGATCAATCGCAGCGTCTTCACGCGGATTCTCATGCCGGAGCTTGTGCCGCAGAGCCTAGACCGCATCCTCTACCTTGACGCCGATACCCTCTGCGTTGGGCATATGGGGACGTTCTGGTCACTCGATCTCGCGGGTGCGCCTATCGCTGCTGCACCTGAGGGAGAGGCGCAGCGGAAGGCGGCGCGGATCGGCATGAAGGGATGGTCGTATTTCAATGCGGGCGTCATGCTCATCGACCTCGCGCGCTGGCGCGCACAGCAGCTGACGGCGCGCACGCTCGCGGCATGGGCGGAGCACGGCGCGTCATTCCCGCTGCTCGAACAGGACGCACTCAACTATGTACTGGACGGGGACTTCCTGCCGATCGGGCGGAAATATGTGCAGATGATGGATGCCTTTGCGCCGTGGGACGTGGATTTCTCCGCGCAGTACACGATCTGGCATTTTCTCAACGAGGGAAAGCCGTGGATTCGCTATGCAGACCCGCGTGTGCGTGAGGCATATTGGCAGGTCGTGCGCGGATCGCCGTGGAGTGATCTCACGCCCTCTGAGCCGTGGGAGACACGCATTGCCTACCTTGCGGGCTGTCACGCCGAGGAGGCGGAGGACTACCCTGCGGCGGCGCATTACTTTCACGCGGCAGCGGAGCGGCTCATGCAGTTCTATCTGGAACAGACGAGCAGGATCAATCAATCGGGACAGGAGCGTTAAACATGAAGACGAATGCAGACAACAAACAGGTGCGCCTCGGCACGCAGATTGCCCTTGCGCTCACCATGGGCACGGCATTTGTGCCAACGACCGTGTATGCCGCGCCGATCACTGCGTCCCAGACTTATACAGCGGATGTGACGGTGGCGGATGATGTGAATATTGCGGATGGAACGATCACCGTGGAGGGCGTCGATGATGATACTTCGTCACAGCATGCGAATCGTACGGCAATCCTCAAGGGAAATGTCAAGATTAAAAATTTGTCAGGCAATATCCTTGCGGCACTCAGTCACGGGGACGGCACACAGGACTGGACGGGGATTCTGACGATCAATCCGAACAGAACGAGCAAGGTGGAGCTGCGCGGCGATATCCTCGTTGGCAGACCCAATAACACCTCTGAGAGAGGCGGCTATGTCAATCTCTATCTGAAGGGGGCGGAGTCCTACTTTGCGGGCGGGATTGCAGATCTAGACGGTAAGGCTCTGCATCAACGCGGCGGCGTGCGTCTCGAACTCTCGGATGGTGCGACGTGGTATCCGAAGGAAGGCGTGGATTCGTACACACTCTTTAACCCAAACGATCCTTTAGAAGATTTCGGTCAGACAAGTACTGATGGCGGTGCTTCATGGACTGAAGATCAGAGCAAGCCCATCGGATTCCATCTTTCGGCGAACAGCGGCGTGATCGACATGGCGTTTGCTACGCCGAACGAGAAGTGTACAATAAAGCCTGTGGGAGAGCGCACGTTAACATTCAACAACACAAAGTCGGCGCTCAGCGGCGCGACCTTCCGCATCTCCACGAACCTTACGGAGAACAAGGCAGATAAGATCACGCTGAACGGTGTTACAGGAGCGGGCAATCAGTATCATCTGCAAATCGGCTTTGACCCGAAGATGAACGACCCTGCAAATAAGACGAACTATGTGATTGAGGCTGCGGCTGCGGGCGGCGTTCCCGTACTGGACTCTGAAAATACGAGCGACACAGCAGCGGCATCCGAGTATACAACGCGAAAAGCTGTTGCGGCGGGTCTGCTGCAAAAGGTCTTCAAGGTAAAGCCGACACTTGTTGAGGCAACGGAGAGCGGTAGAAAGATCGTGCGTGTGACCAAGATTACGATTTCGGATACTGCTCCAACGCCACAGCCGCAGCCACAGGCCGC
>NZ_ALKG01000003.1 GCF_000286455.1 Selenomonas sp. FOBRC6 | reverse complement strand
CCGTTACAAAGATTTTTCTATCTGCCATTGGCTGACTCCTCGTTGTTTTTATACGATTCTCCTGTTAATCTTAAACAGGAGCGGTTGATCGCTTTCTTTGATCCGGAATCCTGTTCCATGGTCGTGGGTCCGACCATTTTTGACTCCACCATGATACTGACCAATTCGCAAGTCTATGTATATCTTTCCTTGCTCAAGCAGATCGACAAAGGCCTCGTAGTTAAAGCCTGCGACTTCATATGCCTCAACAAAACGAAATTCCTCGCTTGCTCCTTTACCTCTTGATTGCGCTTTTGCGTAAACAAACTTATTCTTGTATTTCTTTTCAAAGGCGTTTTTCAACTGATCCCGTGTCCAATAAGCGTATTCGATGCCGTCTTCAGCAATAATGGAAATTTTTTCTGACCCACACACAACCTTTAAACTGCGTCCTGTGTCAGCAATTGAAACAAAGCGGTCAGCAGAAAGCGTGGAATGAAGAACTTTTTCACCATTATCGTATGCATCACTTGAATAGCCAAATGTCATCCGTAGTGTGTTGGCAGCACCTTGCGGTTGAGGTGTTTTTGTGAAAATGGTAAGCATACTGTTGGAATCCAGTCTGCAGGATTTCAATTCGTAGTCACCAAAGTCTGGGGCATTAATATTATTCTCGACAATGCCAAGAAGATCCTCCAGCGTCTTTCCTATTCCGGTAGGTCCTGATCGATGCGTTCTAATCCAGCCTTTGCTACAAATCTTTGAGTACTTCCTCACAAAATCGTCCAGTGTATAAATCATGATAAACCTCCATCTTTTGATTATCGCTTTAAGAGAGATACAGCCTGCTGTCGTACAGCAGGTCTGTTCCTCTTATTTTGTTTCAGAACGTTATTACCTCCGCAGCCATGGCGTTGAAGAACTGCTTGTGCAGCGTATAAGCAGGAGCTTCCGTGCTATAATTTATACGACCAAATATGATCTGGTCGACGAAGTGCGCTTCCTCCAACAACACCTGCAAATCTGTTGGATTACAACAGATGTGAGACCGTAAGGGTATACAAAAGCGGCTGAATCCGTAGAATGTACTTTGTAACCACATTGAAGGAGGATACTTCTTAACAAAGGTGGGCAAAACACGTCATATCAATCACGCAACTAATCCCTCGATATATACGGCATCCTCTTTTCCCGCATAGAGATACTCCAAAAGCTGCAAGGCATGATAATTATCCGCTTCGATAAGCATATGCCAAAGGCTACTCTCCGACGCATTTTCCACGGTGTCGATTTTCTTTAGGCAAGGGTAAATAGCCTCACCGAATCGAGCGATGGTCACGACTTCATCTATTGAGAGGATTTTCTCCTCATCGGAGTCCTCTAATTGGCAGACAACATTTTCTCCCTCCATGCGAAGGACTCGATAAATATCCTTCATATTACCCAGTTTTGAGGGCAACAAAAGAGCCAACTCGAACAGGTACATCATAGAGAGGGGTACACGCTGGCAAATGCTCCTCAAAGATGAGACCAAATTTTTTCTGATTCAAGAGGCGGTCTGCCTCCTGCTGGATACGGTCACGCAATGACTCGTCCTCCACTTGCGCTATTAAGTCCTGTAAAGTTGCCATCGTGCAATCCTCCTATGATGTCTTTGCTTTAGGGAAGTCTCCATTGTGCATAGCAATCACTATTGCGTCCATCTCGCTGTTTATCTTTTTTCCAGATACAGTATGGGCTACGATTTTTAGTGTGCTGACACCGCTTTTATGGCACCAATGTTTTATTGCCTCATAATCTTGCTTATCCAAGCTATGCTCGTATTGCTCATATGGCATAATTTTTTGGTAATCCATGAACACATCGGCTACGAGCTTGCCATTGATGTTGATACGGAGCATTTCTAAAATGACTGGTGCAAGCCCCGTGTTAAATACATGGATGGCGAATCCCGATTCACCTGTTTTAGTAGTCAATGCATAATCCCAATCATCAGGCATCAATTTCGGCTGGAGAGAATAATATAGGCGAGGTCTTTTATTATAGTGGTCTTTTAGCCAAGACAATCCAAATCCGATTATGACACCGAATATGGTGTAAATTCCACTCGGTAGTCTGTTCAAAGAATCTAAAAACCCGTTCATAATGCCCACGATATTTTATCCCTCCCTTTTTTTCACAGAGTGATGTTGTATAAATAAAGTTGACAACTTCTTCGCAAGGATTTTAGGGAAACGCTGATAAAACACGGATAATAAGGATCACGTTATCCACAGGCATGCAAAAGAAGAATATCATGCCCCTATTTCTTTCTTTTCTTCCCCAAATCGCCCGTTTCACCGGGAAATTTGGGAAAAAGGGCGCACTTATCCCATTGTCATGCAGAACGCCCTCTGCCTTCCTGCCCTCAAACACATGACGAGGTTCGCCGATGCAAAGAGCAGATCGTAACGGAGCAGGTTCTTCTTGATGCCACGATACCTTGTCCTGCCCGCTTGGAACAGCCGCTTCACAAGG
>NZ_ALKG01000002.1 GCF_000286455.1 Selenomonas sp. FOBRC6 | reverse complement strand
GGCGTCAGTGATGGTGTTTTCGGCAACTACCGCATTGGGCAGGCGGCGGGCAACGCGACTGCCTTAACCATCCATGCCGCAGCACTGCCGGGTGGACTTCTCGCCTCGCTCGTGCAGGATGCCGCGCCGCGCTTTGATATGGGCTTCGGGCAGGAGGTCTATGTATTCGGCTTGCCGCGTCCCATCCCCACGGCAACGCTCGGCATCTATCGCTTCGATGCGGAACGTGCCTTCGAAATTCAGGGGTTGCGCCTTTGACGGCGCATATCCGTGCTTCCTTAAATCTTTGTGAAAAGGAGTCTTTCCGTTGAAAATGAAAGAAAAACACGCGCGCTTTGGACTTGCCGTGCCCCTTGCGGCGGTGCTTCTGCTGCCGGGCACAGCCTTTGCAGCGACGAATTTGCCGCAGTCCGATGCGCATCTGCCCGAAAAGGTACAAGAAAACGCACTTGAAAGCAGCCTGCCGACCGTAGGCGGCGGCAGTGCGGCGGCAGCCTTCCGCCTTTCGCGCATCGATGTCGAGCAGGACGGCACGCAGCTCTCTGCTGCCGCGCTCGATGAAAGGACGGTACCGTACCTTCGCCGCACGCTCTCCGAAGCCGACATCAACGCGCTTCTCGCAGAGCTCACCCGATACGCACGCAGTCATGGCTATCCCGCCGCTGCCGCCTACCTCCCGCCGCAGACGAATGCGGAAGGGGCACTCACGATCCGCATCCTCGCAGGACGCTATGGGAAAATCTCGATTGACAATCGTGCCGCCATCGACGACGGACAGCTTCGTCGTCTCGCCCACGCGCTCCATACGGGCGCACCCATCGAGGGACGACGGCTTGAAAAGGCACTGTATAACATCGCCGCCCTCGGCGGCATCGAAGCGGCGGGATTGCTCTCGCCCGGCGCAGACTTCGGTACGAGCGACCTCACCATCCGCGTGCGGGACGGACAGCGGCAGAGCTTCGTCCTCTACAGCGAGAACTACGGCAGTAAGTCCTCGGGACGCTACCGCTACGGCGTGCAGGCGAACCTGTCGAACATCACCCGCAGCGGCGATCGTCTGAGCCTTGCCGCGATGCTCTCGAACGAAGACCTCCGGAACTACAGCATCAACTATACCCGCCCCGTCGGCGTGGATGGCACCATGCTCGGTCTCGGTGTCAGCCGCATGGACTACGAGCTTTCGGGCGCATTTCGCCGCCTTGGCGCACAGGGACACGCCGACACCGTGAGTCTCTTTGGCACATCGCCGCTCCTGCGCACCGCGCGGGACAGCGTCAGCCTCACCTACGGATGGGACTGGCGAAAACTCGAGGACGAGTACAAGAACGTCGGCATGACCCTCGAAAAGCACAGCAATGCCGCGCATATCGGCGTACGCGGCGAGATGGTCCGTCCGCGCACGCGTCTGACCTACGACCTTACCGCCTATCATGGCACGATTGCGTCCGACTCGGCGATGGCAGAGCGGCAGATGCGGCGTGCGGGGACAGAGGGCAGCTTTACCAAGGGCGTGCTGAATCTCGGCGTGCGGCAGGAACTCGGCGGACGTTTCCATCTGAACCTCAAGACACAGTTCCAGGCGGCGGGGGACAACCTCGACAGCTCCGAGGAGATCTACCTCGGCGGGGCAAATGGCGTGCGCGCCTACCCGCAGGGCGAGGGCTCGGGCGACAGCGGCTATCTTGCGAGTGCGGAGCTGGTCTATCGGACGGGCATCCCGCATCTCGATCTCAGCACCTACTATGACACGGGGCATGTGGTATACGCGCATGACGGCGTGGATGGCGGCACGACACTCAGCGGCTGGGGCATCGGCGTATCCTACAGCCGCCTCGGCGACTACTTCCTGCGGCTCGATTGGGCGCGGCGCATCGGCCTTGCGCGGAACGCGAGCGAGGAGGCAAAGGCAAAGAACCGTCTCTGGTTCATGGTCGGTAAAGTGTGGTAGTGAAAAGAAACAGAGGTGTTAGCGCACAAAGCGCCCCTTCCGTCACGCTGCGCGTGCCACCTCCCCCGCTGTGCCAGGGAAGGCTTGGGGATACGGCATATTAGCCTCCCCCGTCGCGACGGGGAAGGGGAACCGCGTGAGCGGTGGAAGGGGCGCCTTGGGCGCGCAAGACGAACAAAACATAGAATAGGGCTGCTGCACAAGTCCTATATGTCCAACGGAGAAAATCTGAAGCTGCACGGTTGATTTTTCGGCGCGAAAACGCTATAATGGGGAAAATAAAGTGAAGGGGCGGCACGCCGAACCTTCCGCATAGACCACCTTTTAAGAGGTCCTGTGAGGCCTTAAGGGAGTTTTCAATGAAATATACTGTGCAGTCAGTCTATCCAATTTTAGAATGCAAAGCTTTCTTATGCCTTTCTTTGGGCATGAGAAAGCTTTTTTATTGAAAGGGGATGCACATGAGTCAGGAGTTATCACTCAAGGGACGCGATGTTCTGGCGCTCGAGGATTTTTCGGCGGAGGAGATTCGTCTGATCCTGAACACGGCGCGCGAGATGAAGAACATCGTCGGCCGTGACATTAAGAAGGTGCCGGCGCTCAGGGGAAAGGCGATCGTCACGCTGTTCTACGAGCCGAGCACGCGCACGCGCACGTCGTTCGAGCTCGCGGGGAAGTATCTCGGCGCGGATGTCGTGAATATCACGGCGAGCGCGTCGAGCATTGTCAAGGGGGAGAGTCTGCGCGATACGCTCTATACAATCGAAGCGATGGGCGTGGATGCAATCGTCATGCGCCACAAGGCGGAGGGCTCTGCCGCATACGCTGCCGATACGGTGTCGCCCGTGATCGTCAATGCGGGGGACGGCGCGCACGCGCATCCGTCGCAGGGGCTGCTGAACCTCTATACGATCGAGGAGAACAAGGGGAGACTCGCGGGGCTGAAGGTCGCCATTCTCGGCGATGTGCTGCACAGCCGCGTGGCGCGTTCGGACATTCAGGGCATGCGCAAGATGGGCATGGACGTGCACATCGCGGGGCCGCGCCCGCTGCTGCCGCGTTTCCTCTACGAGGAGGAGGGCATTACGATTCACGACCGCATCGAGGATGCCGTCGAGGGTGCGGATGTGGTCGAGGTGCTGCGCATCCAGCTCGAGCGCATGAAGGGCGGGCTGTTCCCGTCGACGCGCGAGTATGCGCGCATTTACGGGCTGAACGACGAGCGTCTTGCACTGGCGAATAAGGACGCGCTCGTGCTGCACCCGGGGCCGATGAACAAGGGCTGGGAAATCTCTGAGTCCGTCGCCTACGGTGTGCAGTCGCGCATTCAGGAGGAAGTGAAAAATGGGGTCGCCATCCGCATGGCGCTCTTCACATTGATTCTGATGGGAGGGAAGGCCTGATGGGGGCATTGCTGCTGAAAGGCGGGCGGGTGATCGATCCCGCCGCCAAGCGAAATGAAATCTGTGACGTTCTCATCGAGGACGGTGTGATTCGCGCGGTTGGAGCGAATCTGAGCGCCGATGGAGTGGAGGTGTATGACGCGTCCGGCAAGATTGTCTCGCCCGGATTCATCGATATGCACACGCATTTCCGTGAGCCGGGGCAGGAGGCGAAGGAGGACTTTGCCTCCGGCTCACGTGCAGGTGCTGCGGGCGGCTATACGACGATTGCGACGATGCCGAATACGCGCCCCGTGGTGGACGATGCGGCGCTTGTCACGAGCCTCAAGAAGCGTGCAGAGGATGTCGCCGTCATCCACATCGAGATCATCGGTGCGGTGACGAAGAATCAGGAGGGCAAGGAGCTCGCGGAGCTCGGCGATATGGTCGAGGCGGGTGCGGTCGCGTTCTCTGACGACGGGCATTTTGACCCGTCGGCAAAGGTGCTGCTGAGCGCATATGACTATCTCGTGCCGTTTGATAAGGCAATCATCAATCACGAGGAGGATCCCTCCCTCGTCGAGGACGGCGCGATGAACGAGGGGCATCGGAGTGCTATGCTCGGCATCAAGGGGCGTCCGATTGTGGCGGAGGATATTGCCGTCGCACGCGACATCATGCTTGCCGAGTATGCGGGCGCACATGTACACGTCGCACATATCAGCTCGGGGCGCGCCGTGCAGCTTGTGCGCGAGGCGAAGGCGCGCGGCGTGCGCGTGACGACGGAGGTCACGCCGCATCATCTCACGATGACGGACGAATGCGTCGACCCGCGCGACAGCTCGACGAAGGTGAATCCGCCGCTGCGCACGGAAAAGGATGTCGAGGCGATGGTCGCAGGGCTGCTGGACGGCACAATCGATATGGTGGTCACGGATCACTCGCCGCACGCACCCGAGGAGAAGGATCGCGAGTACATCTACGCACCGAGCGGATTCCCGGGGCTTGAGACGGCGCTCGGCGTCCTGCTGACCGATCTCGTGCACACGGGGAAGATTCCGATGGAGACGCTGATCGAGCGCATGACCTGCGCGCCCGCACGCGTGTTCAAACTGAATGCGGGGACGCTCGCCGAGGGCGCGCCTGCAGATGTCACGGTGATTGATCCGGAGCTCATTTGGACGGTCGATCCGAAGGCGTTCTATACGCGCGGCAGGCATTCGCCATTTGCTGGGCGCGAGCTCAAGGGAAGGCCTGTGCTGACTGTTGTGGATGGGCAGATTGTTATGAAGGATGGGGTCATTATCATATGAAAGGAAAACTGATTCTGGAGGACGGTTCGGTCTATACGGGCGAACTGCTCGACAGCGAAACAAGAGCAGTTGGTGAGGTTGTATTCACCACGACGATGACAGGATATCAGGAGAGCCTGACCGATCCCTCCTTCTGCGGACAAATCCTCACAATGACTTATCCGCTCATCGGGAACTATGGTACGGCTGAGAAATTCATGCAGTCCCGCCGCTCCTTTGTGCGCGGCTTTGTCATCGGGGAGCTCTGCGACGCACCGAACAACTGGCAGGCAGAGGAAAGTCTGACGGACTTTTTGCGGGAAAACAATATTCCGTGCCTTTACCACGTCGATACAAGGGCTGTGACACGTCATATCCGCTCTGCGGGGGCGATGAAGGGCGTGATTGTTCCCGAGAATATGCCGGAGTCCGAGATCGTGGCGCTGCAAGGTGAGGAGCTGCCGCGCAATGTCGTGGAGATCGTAACAACGCCCGAGGTCTATACGCTTGAGACGGAGACGCCCGATGCGCCGCATATTGTCGCAATGGATTTCGGCGTCAAGCGCAGCATTTTGCAGAACATCAACCGCATTGGGGCAAAGGTGACGGTTGTGCCCGCGCATACGAGCGCCGAGGAGGTGCTTGCGCTGAACCCCGATGGCGTATTCCTCTCGAACGGCCCCGGCGATCCGACGGATGTGCCGGAGATCGTGGAGGAGGTGCGCAAGCTCGCGGGGAAGAAGCCGATCTTCGGCATCTGTCTCGGGCATCAGCTGCTTGCGCTCGCATTCGGTGCAAAGACCTACAAGATGAAGTTCGGGCATCGCGGCGGCAATCAGCCCGTCAAGAATCTCAAGATGGGTAAGGTGCACATCTCTGCGCAGAACCACGGCTATGCCGTCGATCCCGCATCGCTCGCGGGTACACCGCTCGTTGTGACGCATACGAATGTCAACGACGATACGATTGAGGGGCTGCGCCACACAGGGCTGCCGATCTTCTCGGTGCAGTATCATCCCGAGGCTGCGCCGGGACCTGACGATAATATGTATCTCTTTGATGAGTTCTGGGATCTGATGAAGGGGGAGTGACGTATGCCGCGCAAGGAAAATCTAAAGAAGGTCATGGTCATCGGCTCCGGCCCCATCATCATCGGTCAGGCGGCGGAGTTTGACTACGCCGGCTCACAGGCGTGCCGCGCGCTGAAGGAGGATGGTCTGGAGGTTGTGCTTGTCAACAGCAATCCCGCGACCATCATGACGGACACGAATATCGCAGACCGCGTCTACATTGAGCCGCTGACGGTGGACTTCTTGGAGGAGATCATCTCCAAGGAGAAGCCAGACGGACTGCTTGCAACGCTCGGCGGACAGGCGGGGCTGAATCTCGCCGTGCAGCTTGCCGAGAAGGGCATTCTGGCGCAGCACGGCGTGGAGCTCCTCGGCACATCGCTCGAGGCGATTGAGAAGGCGGAGGATCGCGAGCGCTTCAAGGAGACGATGGAAAAGCTCGGTGAGCCGATCCCCGAGAGCACGATTGTAGAGGATGTTCATGCGGCTGTTGCATTTGCAAACGAGATTGGATATCCTGTCATCGTACGCCCTGCGTATACGATGGGCGGCACGGGCGGTGGCATTGCGGAGAATGAGGAAGAGCTCATTGCAACCGTCATCAAGGGGCTGAACTACTCGATGATCGGTCAGGTGCTCATCGAGCGCAGCGTTGCCGGATGGAAGGAAATCGAGTTCGAGGTCATCCGCGACGGCAACGACAACTGCATCACCGTTTGCAGTATGGAGAACTTCGATCCTGTCGGAGTACACACGGGAGATAGCATTGTTGTTGCTCCCGCACAGACACTTACAGATCACGAGTATCAGATGCTGCGCAGCGCGAGCCTCCGCATCATCCGCGAGCTGGGCATCGAGGGCGGCTGCAACGCGCAGTATGCACTCGATACGAAAAGCAACAGATACTATGTCATCGAGGTCAATCCGCGCGTCAGCCGCTCCTCGGCGCTCGCGTCGAAGGCGACGGGCTATCCGATTGCAAAGGTGTCCTCGAAGATTGCAATCGGCTACACGCTCGACGAGATTGTCAACTCCGTGACGAAGAAGACAAAGGCGTGCTTTGAGCCGACAATCGACTACTGCGTTGTGAAGTTCCCGCGCTGGCCATTCGATAAATTTATCTACGCTGATCATACGCTCGGCACACAGATGAAGGCAACGGGCGAGGTTATGTCCATCGACCGCAGCTTTGAGGGTGCAATCCTCAAGGCGGTGCGCTCACTCGAGATCGGCGTGAACCGCCTCTATATGGAGCGCTTTGCGGACTGGGATGACGAGCGGATCGAAAAGCAGCTCTCCGCTGTGAACGACGAGCGCATCTTCGTCATTGCCGAGGCGCTGCGTCGCGGGAAGCTCTGCGTCGATGAGATCTCGGACATCACGAAGGTGGACAAGTGGTTCATCCATAAGCTCAAACATATCACGGATGTGGAGAACGAGCTTGCCGCATCGCCGCTCACGCCGAAGCTGCTCGCAGCGGCGAAGTGGGTGGGGCTTGCTGACACCTCCATCGCCGAGCTGACGCATAAGACGCGCGATGAGATTCGCACGATGCGCCGCAGTCACAATATACTGCCGTGCTACAAGATGGTCGATACCTGCGCGGCGGAGTTCGAGGCGATGACGCCGTACTATTACTCCACGTTCCGCGGCAGTGAGGACGAGGTCGCCGTCTCCAACCGCAAGAAGGTGATCGTGCTCGGCTCAGGGCCGATCCGCATCGGGCAGGGCGTCGAGTTCGACTACTGCTCCGTGCACTCCGTGTGGGCGCTGCGCGAGATGGGGATTGAGGCAATCATCATTAACAACAATCCGGAGACAGTCAGCACGGACTTTGACATCTCCGATCGCCTCTACTTCGAGCCGCTGACGGTTGAGGACGTGCTGAACATTGTGGACAAGGAGAAGCCGGACGGCGTCATTGTCCAGTTCGGCGGGCAGACTGCGATCAACCTCGCAGCGGAACTTGAGCGCGCAGGGCTGCGCGTCTATGGCACGTCCGTCAACGACATTGACCGCTCCGAGGATCGCGAGCGCTTTGACGAGGTACTGACGCAGACGGGCATCTCGCGCCCCGAGGGGATCAGCGTGACGAATCTCGCGGATGCCGTGGCGGGGGCGGCGCGCATCGGCTACCCCGTGATGGTGCGCCCCTCGTACGTCCTCGGCGGGCGTGCAATGGAGATCGTCTACAACGAGGAGGAACTGCGCGACTATATGAGCCGCGCAGTCAAGGTGACGCCGGATCACCCCGTGCTCGTCGACCGCTATATGCAGGGCACAGAGGTCGAGGTCGACGCCATCTCGGACGGCGTGGATGTCGTTATCCCCGGCATCATGGAGCATATCGAGCGTGCGGGCATCCACTCGGGGGACAGCATTGCGGTCTATCCGCCGCAGACGCTTCCCGCGCGCGTGATCTATACCATCATCGACTACACGAAACGGCTTGCCGTTGCCCTCCATGTGAAGGGGCTGCTCAACATCCAGTTCGTTGTTGCGCGCGATGAGGTCTTCATCATCGAGGTCAATCCGCGCTCGAGCCGCACGGTGCCGTTCCTCTCGAAGATCACGAACGTCAACATGGTCGGCGTTGCGACGCAGGTTGCCATGGGGGCGACGCTGAAGGAGCTCGGCTTCCACTCGGGGCTGATTCCACCGCGTCCCTATGTCGCTGTCAAAGCGCCCGTCTTCTCGTTTGCAAAGATGACGGATGTCGACATCTCCCTCGGCCCTGAGATGAAGTCGACGGGCGAGGTCATGGGGCTAGACTACCACTATGCGCGCGCCCTCTACAAGGCAATCGTCGGCTCGGGGCTGAACATCCCGACGAAGGGCTGTCTGCTCTTCACGGTTGCGAACAAGGACAAGGAGGAGCTCAAGCAACTTGCAAAGGCGTTCTCCGAGTTCAACTTCGACATTGTGGCGACGGAGGGCACGGCAAAGGCGATTGCCTCTCTCGGAATCGATGTCGAGGTCGTCGGCAAGGTGCATGAGCGCAGCTCGGACATCATCGAGATGATTAAGAGCGGCAAGATTAATATGGTCATCAATACGCTGACGCAGGGCAAACACTCCGCGCGCGACGGCTTCAAGATCCGCCGCGCAACGGTGGAGCACGGCATTGCCTGTCTCACATCGCTCGATACGGCGTGGGAGGTGCTGCGCGTGCTCGAGTTCATGCGGAATCGCCGCCTCGTCTATGCGTTGGCAATACAGGACTATGTCGGCGGAGGGGATGATCTTGCCTAAGGTAATCGAAGAGGCACGCATCCTTTCGCATGAAGCCCCGATTGCCGGCGTCGACATCCTGACGCTCGATTCCCCCGTGATCGCACGAACGTCTCTACCGGGGCAGTTCGTGCAGGTCTCTGTGCCGGCAGATGGCGGATATCTGCGCCGGCCGCTCGGCATTGCAGAGGTCTCGCGTACAGATGGATGGATTCGTCTCATCTATCGGCAGGTGGGCAGCGGTACCGAGGCGTTGGCGCATGCGGAGACGGGTGCCACTGTTTCTGTACTTGGCTCTCTGGGACGCGGTTTTACGACCGAGCTGCGGCATCCGCTTCTCGTCGGCGGCGGTATGGGGCTTACGCCACTCCTCTTCTTTGCAGCGGAGCATTCGAACGTTTCCGTGCTGATGGGCGGGCGCACAAAGGAGGAGGTCTTCTGGGAGGAGATCTACCGCCCCCATGTGCGTGAATGCTTTGTCACGACAGACGACGGTTCGTATGGCACGCAGGGCTTTGTGACGACGCTCCTGCCGAAACTACTGCAGGGGGGGGACTATGACGGCGTTGCCGTCTGCGGCCCGCCCGTGATGATGGAGCGCGTTGCCGCGATTGCGGCGGAACATGGCATTCCCTGCGAGGTGTCGCTCGAAAAGCGCATGGCGTGCGGTCTCGGCGCCTGCCTCTCCTGCGCCGTGGACACGCGCAGCGGGCGGCGCAAGGTCTGCAAGGACGGCCCCGTCTTTCCTGCGGGGGAGGTGTACTATGCCTCATAATGCACAGAGCTATCCCTATGACGAACTTCTGCGTACGAATATCGCCGGGATCGACATGCGGACGCCCGTCCTCACGGCGTCGGGCACGTTCGGCTTTGGTGAGGAGTTCGCGGACTTCGTCGATCTCGCGCGCCTCGGCGGCGTCATGGTGAAGGGCACAACGCTCGCACCACGGCGCGGCAATGACGGCGTGCGCATTGCGGAGACGCCGCAGGGCATGCTGAACTGTATCGGGTTGGAAAATCCGGGCGTCGATGTCTTCCTGACGGAGATTCTGCCGCGCATTCAGCCCTATGGGATGAACGTCATCGTCAACATCTCGGGCAGCTCGGTCGAGGACTATGCGGCGCTCGCCGCACGGCTCAACGTCGCGGGTGTTGCGGCGCTCGAGATCAATATCTCCTGCCCGAATGTCAAGGAGGGCGGCATTGTCTTCGGCACCGACCCACACGCTGCGGCGGCAGTCGTGCGCGCTGTTGCCGCAGCGTCGGAAAAGCCCGTTATTGCAAAGCTCTCGCCGAATGTCACGAGCATTACGGAGATGGCGCTTGCCGTCGAGGAGGCGGGCGCGGATGTGATCTCGCTCATCAACACGCTCATCGGCATGCAGATCGACATCGTGCGTCGGCGTCCCGTGCTCGGCAACCGCACGGGCGGTCTCTCGGGGTCTGCCGTGAAGCCCGTCGCCGTGCGCATGGTCTGGGATGTGGCGCACGTGGTTCACGTGCCCGTCATCGGGATGGGCGGCATTTCCTCATGGCAGGATGCCGTTGAGTTCTTCCTCGCGGGCGCGTCCGCCGTGGCGGTCGGGACGGCGAACTTTATCGACCCTGCAATTACAATGAAGATCTGCGACGGTCTGGGACGTTATCTGCATGAGAATCAGATGTCGAGCATACGGGAACTCATTGGACAGGCATGGGAATAAACATATTTTTTCGAAAGAATTTCACGCAAAAGGGATTTTCTGTTCGTAAGGTTGGCTCTCCTCCCGTATCGCACAAGGGCTAGGGGGACTTTTGACACCTGAGCCCCACATGTGGTATAATCTTCCCGTTGGTATGAGAAACCGAGACAATCGCGTCCATCTCGATGGGCGAGGAAAGTCCGAGCTCCATAGGGCAGTGTGCTGGATAACGTCCAGCGAGGGTGACCTCAGGGACAGTGCCATAGAAATTTAGACCGCCGATCTGATCGGTAAGGGTGGAAAGGTGCGGTAAGAGCGCACCAGCAGTCGGGTGACCGGCTGGCTTGGGTAAACCCCACATGGAGCAAGACCAAATAGGGAAGGGTTAAGGCGGCCCGTCGACCTTCCGGGTAGTGTCGCTAGAGGCGTTCGGCAACGGGCGTCCCAGATAAATGATTGTCGCCGCCCGTGTGGCGGAACAGAACTCGGCTTATTGGTTTCTCACAGCCAATGTTATCGAAGACGCATTTAATGTACTCAGGTTTGTCCTGGGTATCGGTGGAAGGAAGTGTTTGCTTGCGAAAGAAAATCAAGATTCTCGCATTATCCGCAATGCTTCTCTGCTCCGCAGCTGTTGCGAGTGCAGAGTCATTCCAGCTCGGCGATCAGGGAACTGACGTAGCCGAGATTCAGGGACAGTTGTCCAGCTTTGGTTATGATGTTGTTGCAGATGGAGACTTTGGCCCCGCAACTGCAGAGGCAGTGAAGGAATTTCAAGCAGCACAGGGACTTGATGTCGACGGGATGGTAGGGCCTTCCACATATCAGGCACTTCTTGGAAAATCCATGCCGCAGGTCAGCCGCGGTTCGAACTACATCGTTCGCCGCGTGATCTCTGACTCCATGCAGTACATTGGAGTTCCGTACTCCTTTGGCGGCACGACGCCCGCAGGATTTGACTGCTCCGGCTTTGTGCGCTACGTATTTGCCAATGCGGGCATCTATCTCCCGCGCACGGCGGACGCACAGTATGATGTCGGCTATCCTGTCTCCTCGTCGGAGATGGTGCCCGGCGATCTCGTATTCTTCTCGACGTATGAGTACGGTCCGTCGCATGTCGGCATCTATCTCGGCAACGGCAACTTTATCAATGCTTCGTCGAGCCGCGGCGTTGCGATCGACAATCTGTACGGCGGCTACTGGGGCGCGTGCTACATCGGAGCGCGACGCATCATGTGATATGCGGAATCAGGAGAGGGGCACTGCCCCTCTTTTTTCATAGGAGAAAACAATGTCCGATCTATTTCTTTGCCTTCTTGTTTTCCTCATGCTATACTATGTTTTCGGTGATGAATTATTTCCTCGATAAATCTCTACATTAAATGCGAAATCATTACCGCCTGTTGCATTCTGATATGATTTTATGTAATATGGGGAGCGTACCGTCATGGAGGATCGATGGTATTTAGCGGCGCTGCTGCAGTGCCGCCAGATCGGCAGTGTGCGTATGCGCCGTTTGTGTGCGGCTGTGC
>NZ_ALKG01000001.1 GCF_000286455.1 Selenomonas sp. FOBRC6 | reverse complement strand
AGGTGTAATGCGTTTCACAACACGTTCAATATAGGACATGATCCAGACAGAGAGCAGCACCGGCACAATCGTCGATGAGTACTTCGCCAGCATGATGGGGATGCCGAAGAAGTCCACGGGGTTTCCCTTCGACACCATCGCCACCCACGTCGGATGGACCATGGCGAGACCGATGAATGCACCCATATACTGGTTGCAGCCGAACATCTTTGCCGAGGAGAAGCCGATAAAGACGGGCATGAAGTAGAAGCCCGTATCGAAGATCATGTTGAGAAACGCGTAGGAAGAGGACGATTTGTCGAGCAAGCCTGTCATCACCAGAACGAGCAGCAGTACCTTACCCATACCACAGCCAGCAAGGAGAGGTACAACAGGTGCGATAGAGCCTGTGATCGTCCCGAGGATCCTGTTGATGAGCGTTTTCTCCTCGACGGCCTTCGTCTCCGCCTTGGGTGCCTTCTCCTGCTGCAGCGCAGGTGCAGTGGCGATCAGTGCGGCATAGACACGATCCACATCGTTGCCGATGACGAGCTGGTACTGCCCGCCCTTCTTCACGAGGCTGAGCACCTCCGGAATCGCCTGTGCCTTCGCATCATCCGCCTTCGCCTCATCCTTCAGCGAAAACCGCAGCCGCGTCGCACAGTGTACAAGCGATGCGACATTTTCCGGTCCGCCGACGGCAGCCAGAATCTCCGCGGTTAAATTTTCCCGCATAATTACCTCCTATGAATGAATCAAATTGACCAGATGCAGCAGGAGATAGCCCTGCTCACCGTTTGTGATCTTCTTGCCCGTCTCCTCCTCGAGATAGGCGGCAATCTGCTGCACGCATGCGTAGGCATCCTTATGCTCGCTCTTGCCCCATGTGTAAAAGTAGCTCTCCTCCTGCACCACCGTCTCGGCCGTCACCAGCGTCCAGAGGAAGAGCTGCAGGTGCCGCAAAAGGCGATCGTAGGGAAGGCCCTTCTTCCGATAGGCCTCCGGGAAAGCTGCCTCAATCATCGCGAGGATGTCCCGTATCATGCGCGTCACCTTCATTGTGTCAACCATGCGATGATTCATATATGCATTGACGATATGAAGTGTGATAAACCCAATCTCATCCTCCGAGATCGTGACATCAAGGAAGCGCCGAATGATCGGCACCGCAAGCTGCGCAAGACGAAACTCCTCGGGATAGAGCAGACGAATCTCGGGCAGCAGCGGATTGACACAGCGCACGCCCGCTTTCTCGCGTGCAAGCGATACGCTGATATGGTCCGTCAGTGTGAGGTAGATCGCCTCGTCGAGCGGCCGCCCCGCCTCGTCCTGAATCGCCTTCAGAATGTCCCCTGCGATCTCCAGATAGACACTGGGCAGATCGCCGATGATCTCACCGAGCCTGTTCTGCACCTGCTTATCTTTCAGCACGAAGAGTTTCTCCACGGCCGTTTCCGCGATCGTGTCGCCGACATGCGCCCCGAAGCCGAGGCCCTTGCCGATGGCCACAACCTCTGCGCCGCCCTCGTCGCTGGCCAAGACCACATTGTTGCTGTATACACGCAAAATCTTCAAAGGAAGCCTCCTTCCTTCGCGTATTCAAAAAGAAAACGCCTCCGCCATCGCCGCGACCGTTTGCGGCGGCCGCATCTGAAACGGCGGAAAATCCTTACCGTTTCCTGCGACCATGATGACGGTCGAATCGTATCCCGCCTCGCGTATCTTCGCGCGGTCGAACGTCAGGAGCGGGTCCCCCGCCTGCACCGTCTGTCCGGCAGATACGAGCGCATGGAACCCTGCCCCGTTCATCTCGACTGTATTGAGCCCCACGTGGATGAGCAGTTCCATCCCCGCAGTGCTGACAATCCCGACGGCATGTCCCGTGGGAAACACCATCTTCACCGTTCCGCTCACGGGTGCATAGACTGTGCCGTCCGTGGGGCGAATGGCACAGCCGTCCCCGAGGCTGCCCGACGCAAACGCCTCATCATCCACCTGTCCCAGAGGGATCATCTCTCCCTCCACAGGAGCATAGACCACATTTTCCCGCACCTCTTTGGGGTGCT
Source organism: Selenomonas sp. FOBRC6 (assembly GCF_000286455.1). Taxonomy (GTDB): domain Bacteria; phylum Bacillota; class Negativicutes; order Selenomonadales; family Selenomonadaceae; genus Centipeda. The sequence goes on along the minus strand of NZ_ALKG01000001.1, from coordinate 818 downwards.
TTGCCTGCGATCCCCTTTTGAACATCTGAAGAAAAGACATCCGAAACACGACCTTTCTGTGCAACAAAAAACAGACATCACCGTACGCCTGCGCTCTGCGCAGAGATCGCGGTAATGCCTGCCGAACAGTAACACCTTTGAATCTTACATTTATTATAACGACTTTCTGTGTTTTGTCAATATAAAACTGCCACATCGGCAGAGATTCATGCCGACGCTTTGACATCCGATGTACACCGCCCTATAATCGGACATGACAGAAGGGAGCAGAATATGACACGCGAAACACCACGGCACGGCGAGATCTGGCGGCACTTCAAGGGCAACCTCTACCGCATCGAAACCGTCGCGGAGCACACGGAGACAGGCGAACGGCTCGTCATCTATCAGGCACTCTACGGGACATACGGCACCTATGCACGCCCGCTTGCGATGTTTCTGAGCGCGGTCGACCGTGCGAAGTACCCCGACGCACCGCAGCAATATCGCTTTGAAAGGGTGCATCCGTAACGTACGAGCCCCCCGACGGCAGATGTCGTCGGGGGGCTTCCTCAGCATTACGGCGGCGGGACCGCATCGGCTTGTGGAGCCGCAGCGTAGACTGCGCTCCCCGATTTCCCTGTTACGCCCTCTCGGGCACCGAATCTGCTTATGAATTTTGATTCAAATGAATTCGTATGACAGTATAATTAAAGCCTATGACCTTGTCAAGTGATTTCGCATTTTCTCTATGAACCTCATGTCATTTCCGTTTCGAAAAATAAACAACGCTATGTATGAACACCGGTAAAGAATAACTGCTGTTTATCATTTCAATG